>DASZOP010000076.1:0-6152 GCA_035550715.1 Gemmatimonadota bacterium
GCCGGCGCGATACATTCATGGATTGAATCGTTCAACCCATGTCTGGAGAGGCGCATGAAGAAGGACATCCATCCCGGGTACGTCGACGCGCGGATCGTATGCGCGTGCGGCAACATCATCGAGACCCGGTCGACGGTGGCCGAGATCCACGTCGAGATCTGCTCCAGCTGTCACCCCTTCTTCACCGGCAAGCAGAAGCTGGTCGATACGGCGGGCCGGGTGGAGAAATTCCGGGCCAAATACGGCAAGCGGGACAGTGGCGGGGGGCAGCCGACGGAGGACGAGGTCGTCGAGACCGCGGCCGAGGCGTAGCACGTACAGACGGGCGGGGCTCCGGTCCCCGTCCACCGAACCGAGAGCAGGGCCCGGCCCTGCTCTTCGTGTTTCAGGGAACGAGTGAGGACATGTCTTCCACGCTGAACGAACGGATCGACGACGTCCGCGAGCGCCACGCCTCCCTTGAGGCGGCGCTGGCCGATCCCGGGGTTAGCCGGGACCCGGCCCGCCTCAGGGAGCTCGCCAAGGAGCACGCCCGCCTGGCGCCCATCGTCGAGGCGGCGGCCCGGTGGGAGGCGACCGCGGGGCGGCTCGAGGAGGACCGGGCGATCCTGGAGGAGAGCGACGATCCCGACCTGCGTGAGCTGGCGCGCGCCGAGATCGCGGAGCTCGAGACGACAGCCGAGGAGCAGCAGGAGCGGCTGCGTCGTCTCCTGGTCCCCAGAGACCCCCTCGACGCCAAGGACGCCGTGCTCGAGGTCCGGGCCGGTACCGGCGGCGAGGAGGCGGCCCTCTTCGCGGGGGAGCTCCTGCGGATGTACGCGCGTTACGCGGAGCGGCGCGGATGGACGGTCGAGCTGATCGACGTCTCGGAGTCGGACACCGGAGGGGTCCGCGAGGCGATCGCCATCGTGCACGGTCCGGGCGCCTACGGGATGCTGCGTCACGAGAGCGGCGTTCACCGGGTTCAGCGCGTGCCGGAGACGGAGTCGCAGGGCCGGATCCATACCTCGGCCGCGACCGTGGCCGTCCTCCCCGAGGCGGAGGATGTGGACGTCCAGGTCGACGAGGGGGACCTCAAGATCGACGTCTTTCGCTCGTCGGGTCCAGGGGGGCAGAGCGTCAACACGACCGACAGCGCGGTCCGCGTCACCCATCTGCCGACCGGCCTGGTGGTGGTCTGCCAGGACGAGAAGAGCCAGCACAAGAACAAGGCCAAGGCGCTCAAGGTCCTCCGGAGCCGGCTCCTCGACATGCGGCTCGCCGAGCAGCAGGCGGAACGCGCGGCCGAGCGGCGGGCGCAGGTCGGCACGGGGGACCGGAGCGCCAAGATCCGGACCTACAACTTCCCGCAGAGCCGCGTCACCGACCACCGCATCAACCTTACCGTGCATCGGCTGGATACGGTCCTGGACGGCGACCTGGACGAGCTCGTCGACGCTCTCGCGCTGGCCGAGCAGGCGGAGCGGATCGCGCATTGAGCACGAGGGTTGCCCGCCGCACGGTGGAGGAGCTCCTGGAGGACGCCGAGCGCCGCCTGGAGGCGAGGAAGGTCGAGTTCCCCGATGCCAGCGCGGTATGGCTGCTCGCGCACGCCCTCGGCGTAGAGGACCCGGACGAGCTCGACGACCGCGCCGCCGAGCCGGTCCTCCGGACGGCGGAGAACCGTTTCTGGAAGCTGGTCGCCCGCCGCGAGCGGCACGAGCCTTTCCAGTACATCGTCGGCCTGGCCGACTTCCGGGACGCGTTGATGGAGGTCACGCACGGGGTCTTCCTGCCGCGCCTTCAGTCGGAGCGGATGTGCGACGAGATCGAGGAGTGGGCGCGGACCCGCGACGCCCCGCGGGACGGCTGGCGGATCGCCGACCTGGGGACGGGGTGCGGCGCGATCGCGGTCTCCCTCGCGTCGGGCCCGATCCACCCGCATCGCGTCTGGGCGGTCGACATCTCGCCACAGGCTCTCGCCCTGGCGCGCCGCAACGCGCAGCGGCACGCGGTGAGCGACCGGGTCGGGGTGGTCGCCGGAGACTGGCTCGAGGCGTTCCGCCCGGAGCCCTGCCTCGACGTCGTGGTCGCGGTGCCCCCCTATCTGAATCCGGAGGACGAGCAGTGGATCTCCGAGGAATCGCTTCGCTGGGAGCCCCTCGAGACCTTCATCGGGGATCCGTCCGGAACCGAGATCCTCATGCGGCTCCTGGACGAGGCCGCTCCCCGGCTCCGCACGGGAGGTCTCGTCGCCCTCCAGCTCGACGCCGACCAGGTGCCCGCCATCGAGGCATACGTCAACGAGGATCCCACCCATCCCCTCACCGTCGAGTGGATCCTGCAGGACGAGGAGGGGGACGAGGACGCCATCCTCGCGGTCAAGCATTAGCCGTTCCCGGACGGCGCGGCGGTGGACGGTCCTGGCGCTGCTCCGGACGACCACGGAGTTCCTCGAGGAGCGGGGCGTCTCGGAGGCCCGCCTCTCGGCGGAGCACCTTCTCGCGCACGTCCTCGACACTGGTCGGCTGGAGCTCTATTTGAGCTATGACCGTCCGGTGGCGCCCGAGGAGCTCGAGCGTTACCGGGCCCTCGTCCGCCGCCGGCTGGACGCGGAGCCGGTGGCGTACATCGTCGGCCGGGCCGGTTTTCGCGACCTGGACCTGAGGGTTGACCGCCGGGTGCTCGTCCCGCGCCCCGAGACCGAGCTCCTGGTCGGGCACGTCCTCGAGTGGGCGCGCGCCGAGGCCGTCCGGGGAGCGTGTCCCCCTGGGGGATGGCGGATGGTGGACGTGGGGACCGGCTCGGGCGCGATCGCGTGCGCGCTGGCGACCGAGCTCGAGAACGTCGCCTGGGTGGCCGGCGTCGACGTCAGCCCCGACGCGGTCGAACTCGCCCGCGACAATGCCCGTGAGACGGGGGCCGACCGGACCCTGTGGCTCGCGGCCGACGGCCTCAGCGCCTTCGCCCCCGGGCTCCGCGTGGATGCGATGGTCGCCAACCCGCCCTACCTTGCGCTCAGCGAGCGGGGCGGGCTGCCCCCCGAGGTCGAGCGGTGGGAGCCCGCCCGGGCCCTCTTCGCCGGGCAGGCCGGCGACGAGGCGATCGGCAATCTCCTCGAGGAAGCCCCGGGGCGGCTTCGGGCGGGCGGGCTCCTGGCCTTCGAGGTCGGGATCGGCCAGGCAGGAGCGGCCCGGGCCCGCATGGAGACGATTCCCGAGCTCGAGTACGTGACGACCTATCGCGACCATGGCGGCGTCGAGCGGGGGCTCCTGGCCGTCCGGGCCCGCACCGGGGGGTGAGCATGGAGAGGTTCGTGGTCGAGGGTGGGGGCCCGGTCGGCGGGGAGACGACGCCGGCGGGTAACAAGAACGAGGCGCTTCCGTGCCTGGCCGCCTCTCTCCTCGCCGACGCTCCGGTCACCCTCGAAAACGTCCCCGACGTCAGCGACATCCGCACGATGGTCGAGCTCCTCGAGGAGCTGGGATGCGGGGTCGAACGACGCGATCCGCACGCCCGGGTCGTCCGGCCTTCTTCGGACGGGCGGACGGCGTTCGACCTGGCGCGCCGGATCCGGGGCTCCTTCCTCCTCGCGGCTCCGCTCCTCGCCCGCCGCGGGGAAGCCCACCTGCCGGCGCCGGGCGGCGACCGGATTGGCCGGCGGCGGATCGACACCCACCTGCTCGCGCTCCGTGCCCTGGGCGCCGAGATCGACGTGCGCGAGCGGGAGTACGTCCTGCGGGCGCCCGAGGGTCTGACCGGCGCGGACGTCTTCCTGGACGAGACCAGCGTCATGGCCACCGAGAACGCGGTGATGGCGGGCGTCCTCGCACACGGGACGACGCGGATCGCCAACGCCGCGTCGGAGCCTCACGTTCAGGGGCTGTGCCGACTGCTGACGGCGATGGGGGCGGAGATCGACGGGATCGGGACGAACCGGCTCGAGGTGCGGGGGGTGGAGGCGCTCGGCGGGGCCACCCACCGGCTGGGCCCCGACCACATCGAGGTCGGCTCGCTCCTCGGTCTGGCGGCCGCGACGGGTGGGGAGCTCGTGATCCGCGGCGCGGAGCTGGGAAGGTCGCCGATGATCCGGCTCGGGCTCGAGCGTCTCGGGGTCCGGCTCGACGTCGACGGCGACGACGTCCGGATCCCGGCCGGTCTCGACCTGGCGGTGGTCGACGACGCCGGAGGCGCTGTGCCCAAGATCGACGACGCGCCCTGGCCCGGGTTCCCGGCCGACCTGATCTCGATCATGGTGGTCGTCGCCACCCAGGCGCGCGGGACGATCCTGATCCACGAGAAGATGTTCGAGAGCCGGCTCTTCTTCGTCGACCAGCTCCAGCGGATGGGGGCCCGGATCATTCTCTGCGATCCGCACCGCGCGGTGGTGACGGGACCGACCCCGCTCATGGGTTCGCTGATCTCGAGCCCCGACATCCGGGCCGGCATGGCGCTCCTGATCGCGGCGCTGACCGCGCGCGGCGAGTCGATCATCCAGAACGTCGGGCAGATCGACCGCGGCTACGAGCGGATCGACGACCGGCTCCGGGCGCTCGGCGCGTCGATCCGGCGGGAGTCGGGATGAGCGCGCCGGGAGCCTCGGCCCTGTACCTGGTCGGGACGCCGATCGGCCACCGCGGGGACATGACCGAGCGGGGGCGCGAGGTCCTGGCCACGGTCCCGGTGGTCGCGTGCGAGGATACCCGCACCTGCCGCAAGCTCTTCGCCTGGCTGGGACTTCCCGCGCCGGAGATGATCGTGTACGAGGATCGCTCGGCGGAGAGGGCGTTGCCGCGGGTGCTGGAGCGGATCGAGGCCGGGGAGTCGGTGGCGCTGCTCTCGGAGGCCGGCATGCCGGCCATCCAGGACCCGGGGTACCGGCTGGTCGCCGAGGCGCGCCGGCGGGGCTTCCCGGTCGTCCCCGTTCCCGGCCCGTCGGCGCTGCTCCTGGCGCTCGCCGCCAGCGGGCTGCCGACCGACCGTTTCACCTTTCTGGGGTTCGCGCCGCGGCGCGGCCGCGACGGGTGGTGGCGGGAAGCGCTCGCGCGCACCGAGACCGTCATCGTGTACGAGTCGCCGCGACGCGTTTCCGGGACGCTCGCCGCGATCGCGGTCGTCGATCCCGACCGGCCGGTGGTTCTTGCGCGCGAGCTGACCAAGCTCCACGAGGAGTTCGTGACGGGGTCTGCGGCCCAGGTCGGTCGGGAGATCGGGGCCCGGGCGGATCCGCTCAAGGGCGAGTGCGTGCTCGTCGTCCACGGCGGCCCCGAGCGCGGCGCGGAGCCGCTTCCCTGGCGGGAGGCCGTGACGCGGCTGGGAGGCCTCGAGCTCGGACGTTCCCTCTCGCGACGCGATCTGGTCGAGCTCCTGGCCACGATCTATCCGGGCGAGCGGAACGCGATCTACGAGGCGGTCCAAACGGCCCGCGAAGGGGTTCCCCGATGAGCGCGCGGATCGCGATCGGGATCGCGCTCCTGGCGCTCGCCCCTCTGCCGGGGTCTTCCGCTCAGGGACCGGGCGTGTCCGAGCCCGGGGCCCCTTCCACCTCGCTCACCATCGCCCGGCTCCGGTACGGGCCCGGCGACTGGTACGCGAACCCGAGCTCGCTCCCCAACCTGCTCCGGTTCCTGCGCGAGGAGCTCGGCTTCCCGACCGCCGCGCGCGAGGCGGTCGTCGAGGCCACCGATCCGGGCCTCGACCGCTACCCGCTCCTCTATCTGACGGGCCATGGCGAGATCCGCCTCAGAGAGGCCGAGGTCGCCGCGCTGCGGAGCTATCTGACGAGCGGCGGGATGCTCCACGCCGACGACAACTTCGGCATCGACGAGACCCTGCGCCGGGAGATCGCGCGGATTCTGCCCGACGAGCCGCTCGTCGAGCTTCCCGTGGACCACCCGATCTACCGGGCCGCGTTCCGGTTCCCGGACGGGGTCCCCAAGGTCCACGAGCACGCGGGCGGACCCCCGCGCGCCTTCGGGGTGTTCCACGACGGGCGGCTGGTCATCTTCTACTCGTTCAACACCGACCTGGGGGACGGGTGGGAGGACCCCGATGTCCACGGCGACCCCGAGCCGGTCCGCCGGCGGGCGTTGGAGATGGGGGCCAACGTCTTTGCCTACGCCCTGACCCACTGAGGACAGGGCGCGGGTCGTGCAGCGGCAGGCTGTGGAAGG
>DASZOP010000077.1:0-17068 GCA_035550715.1 Gemmatimonadota bacterium
GATGGGCAGCCGGCAGACCGCTACCTTTCTCCACAACGCGACCCGGTGGCTGGGGGGGGCGTTTCTCGTGATCTCCTTCTCGATCTCCCTCCTCACCGTGCGCGGAAGCCGGCCCCAGGGGCTCATCGAGACCCAGCTCCAGCAGGAGCAGGCCGCGCCCCAGGCCCCCCAGGCGCCGGGCAACCTGGAGGATCTCCTCGATGGCGGGTCGGAGCCGGCCCAGCCGCCGGGCGAGGCTGCACCGATGCCCGCGGAAGGCGACGGATCCCCCGCCGGGGAAACGACCCAGCCGTCTCCCCAGCCCCGCTGAGGCGGGCCCAAGTGGTGGAACTGGTAGACACGCTGTCTTGAGGGGGCAGTGGCCGAAAGGCCGTGGGAGTTCGAATCTCCCCTTGGGCACCATCGAAACGAGCGCGGGCCGTCGGTCGTGGACGGCCCGCGCTCTCGTTTCGGAACGAACTCTCCCGGAGACCGGTCGGCGTCCGCGGGCCTTCGCTTCAGATCAAGCGGAAGATCAGCAGCACCAGGGCGATGACGAGCAGGACGTGGATCAAGCCGCCGACCGGACGCACGAACGCGCCCAGCAGCCACAAGATCAGCAGGATCACGATCAGGGTCCACAGCATCGGCGCACTCTCCTCTGGGGGTCGGGGGGTTCCGTCGCCGGCGCGATCCGCCGCCGCCTCGGCGACCCGTGGCGGCCCCCATGGATTAGCGCCGCGCCGCCGGCCACGCAAGAGCCGCGTTGACGTTCGACCGGTCGTCCGGCATCTTGAGGGTGGATCGCCATGCCATCGTGTCCCCGCATAGGAGGTGATCGATGATCGGCAGATTGAAGGCCCTGGCGCTCGGATTCGTGATCGGCGTCTTCGTGGCCCCCCGCTCCGGACGCGCCTCGCGTCAGCTCCTGCTGGAGCGGCTCGGGGAGTTCTTCGACGAAGGCAGCCGTCGGCTGGAGGAGCTGGAGGACGAGCTGGTCGGACGCCGCCGGACGCCGTCCCGCAGCGCGCCGCTCTCCGACGAGCTCGAGCCCTATCCCGACGACCCGCAGATCTGATCCCGGGGCATGGGCGCGGCCACCCTCCCCCTGATCTTCGTTCGCGGCGAACGCGCCGTCTTCCACGTCCTGGACCCGGCGCTGCCGGCCGGTGAGCTGCCCGGCCGGCTCGCGCTGTACTTCGAGCCACCGGGCGTCTCCCGCGCGCGGCTCGTTTGGAACTCGGACGACGGCCCGCGGCCGCTCGACCCTGGTCGCCGCATCGGCGAGCAGGTGCCGCCCGAGGCCGAGGTGGAGATTCGCGCGGAGTGAGACGCCTGCTGGCACGGGCGTTTCCACCCTGAGGCCGACGTCCCCCCGGAAGGCCTCGAGCGGCGAACCAGAATGTCCGATGAAGCCCCCCCAGAGAGCCGGGACGGCGACGTGCGGTCGCTTTCGGGTGCGGAGCGACGCCTGGAGGCCGCGGCCGTGTTCCTGGCGAGCGACCGGATCGACGAGGCCGTGTCCGAGGCCCGGCGCGCCGGCGAGCTCGCCCGGACGGCGGGCAACGACGGGGAGCTCGCACGGTCCGAGAACCTCCTCGGGGAGATCGCCTGGGACCGCGGTCGGTGGGAGGAGGCGAGCCGCCTGTTCGGCGCCGCCCGCGAGCACGCCGAGGCGGCCGGCGACGGGGCGCTCCTCCTCCGGATCGAGAGCAACGACGCCGCCGTCCAGGCCGACCTGGGGCAGGGCGAGCTGGCCCGCGAGTCCCTGGCCGCGGCGCTCACCCGGCTGGCGCTGGTGGACGATCACCCCGACGCGATCCGGATCCTCCGCAACCTGGGTCGGGTGCTGGGGGCCGTCGACCAGGTGGCGGCCGCCGACGATCTGCTCCTCCGCGGGATGAGGATCGCGAAGCGTCGCGCCGATACGAGCGCGGGTGTGATGCTGGCGATCGAGCGTGCGCGGGTCGCGCTGGCCCACGGGGACGTTGTCCGCGCGGATGCGCTTCGCGGCACCGCCGCGGCCCTGGCCGGCGGGACGGAGAGCGTCGCTCTCCGCTCCGAATCGGCCTGTCTCCAAGGGGAGATCCTGAGGATCGCCGGACGAGCGGAGGAAGCGGAGCGGACGCTCCGCGAGGCCCTCCGGCTGACGGAGGAAGCGGGGGCGGACGCCGTTGCGGCGCGCGCCTGGCGGGAGCTGGCGGAGGTCGAGGCCGGGCGGGACAGACCTGCCGAGGCGCTGCGCGCGCTCGACGCCGCTCGCCTCCGCTTCGTCGCGCTCGGAGCGCGTGCGCGCGCGGCCGAGGCCGCCCATCGCGCGGTCGAGATCGGCGCCCGCGCCTCGAGCCCGCCGCCCTCCGGCCCGGTTGCCGCCCCCGAGGACCGTTCCTAAGATCTCCGCGTGGAGCGGGGGGCGTTCGAGGAGATCGACCACACCGCCGATCTCGGGCTGGACCTCCAGGGCCCGACCCCGGAAGCCATTCTCGAAGCCGCGCAGCGCGGGCTGATCCAATTGCTCTTCGGCGAGACCGGGGATCTCGTCGCCGACGAGAGCCGACGCCTCGCGATCTCGGCGCCCGATCTCCCGGAGCTCCTGAAGCGCTGGTGCGAGGCGATCTACGAGCTCCTCGAAAGGGACGGGTTCGTGACGCTCGTCTCCGAGATCGAGTCGGTCGACCCTCGGGCGTGCGAGGCGATCCTCCACGGCGCCGTGCCGCCCCGCGAGCGGGTGGCTTCGGCGGGGGAGCTCAAGGCCGTCACCTATCACCAGCTGGCGTTCGAGCCGGCCGGGGACGGCTGGCGCGCGCGCGTCATCTTCGACGTCTGACCGAGTCCCCGACCCCCTCCGCGTGCGGGAGCCGATGACCCAGCTCGAACTCGAACAGGTCGAGCCATACGTCTGGGAGATTCCACGCCGCGGAGAGATGCGCGTTCCGGGCCGCGTGTTCGCCTCGGACGAGCTCATGGCCGACATCCGCGGCGATCAAAGCCTGGAGCAGGTCCGGAACGTGGCGGAGCTTCCAGGCATCGTCGGCTGGTCGCTCGCCATGCCGGACATCCACTGGGGATATGGTTTTCCGATTGGCGGCGTAGCGGCCACGGATGCTCGAGAAGGCGCGATCTCGCCGGGCGGCGTCGGCTACGACATCAACTGCGGCGTCCGGCTCGCACGGAGCGAGCTCAGGGCGGCCGACCTGCCGGCGGCACGGCTCGGGCCGCTCCTCGACCGTCTCTTCGATGCGGTCCCGAGCGGCGTCGGTGCGTCGGGCGCGATCCGGAAGCTGGGCCGCGAGGAGTTGCTCGAAATCCTTCGGCGTGGCTCGCGGTGGGCGGTCGAGCACGGGTTCGGATCCGAAACGGACCTGGAGCGCACCGAGGAGGGCGGCTGCCTGGCGGGCGCGGATCCCGAACACGTGTCGGCCCGCGCCATGGAGCGGGGCCTGTCGCAGGTCGGGACGCTTGGGTCGGGCAACCACTTCCTCGAGGTCCAGCGTGTGGCCCGGATCTTCGATGACGATCGCGCCGACGGATACGGCCTGGCCGAGGATCAGGTCGTGATCATGATCCACTCCGGCTCGCGCGGTTTCGGCTACCAGATCTGCGACGACCACCTGCAGCGGATCCGCCCGAAGCTCGTGGATTACGGCTACCGGCTCCCGGACGTCCAGCTGGCCGCCGCGCCGATCGAATCCCGCGAGGGGAAGGCCTACCTGGGGGCCATGCGGTGCGCCGCCAACTACGCGTGGTGCAATCGTCAGGTCATGCTCCACAAGGTCCGCGAGACCTTCCAGGCGGCCCTGGGGATCGGCCCCCGCGAGCTCGGGATGCGGCTCGTGTACGACGTGTGCCACAACATCGCCAAGATGGAGCGTCATACCGTCGGGGCCCGCGAGCGCGAGGTCTGCGTGCACCGAAAGGGAGCCACGCGGGCTTTTCCGCCGGACCACCCCGAGGTTCCGGGCCCGTACCGACCCTGGGGGCAGCCGGTGCTGATACCGGGGAGCATGGGGAACTACTCGTTCGTCTGTGCCGGCTCGCCGGGCGCCATGGAAAAGACGTTCGGCTCGACGTGTCACGGCGCCGGACGACGCATGAGCCGGACGCAGGCCAAGAAGGCGAGCCGGGGACGGGACCTGATCAAGGAGATGGCCGAGCAGGGCGTGATCGTGCGCGCGACGGGGATGCGCACGGTGGCCGAGGAGATGCCGCACGCCTACAAGGACGTCGCCGACGTGGTGGAGGTCATGGAGGGGGCGGGCGTGAGCCGGCGGGTGGCCGAGCTGCGACCGCTCGGCGTGGTGAAGGGGTAGGGGTGGTGGAGCGGTCCGAGGAGCAGGAGGCGCGGCGGGCCATCGCCCTGGTGGGCCGCCGGCTCTGGACGCGCGGGCTGGTGGGAGGCTCGGAGGGGAACGTCAGCGTCCGCCTGGGGGGAGCGGTGCTGGCCACGCCCTCCGGCGCGTGCAAGGGATTCCTGGCCCCCGATGACCTGGTGATGACCGATCTCGACGGGCGGCCGCTGGCGGGACAGGCGCGGCCGTCGACCGAGCTCCGGATGCATCTCCGGATCTATCGGCTGCGGGACGACGTTCGGGCCGTGGTCCATGCCCATCCTCCGACCGCGACCGGCTTCGCCATCGCCGGCGAGGCCTTGGACGAGTGCGTGATCCCGGAGGTGATCACGACCCTCGGACGGGTGCCGATCGTCCCCTACGCGACGCCGTCCACCGAAGAGCTGCCCGACCGGTTGGCTCCCTACGTCGCCTCGCACGACGCGCTCCTGCTGGCCAACCACGGCGTCGTCGCGTACGCAGGGCGGTTGTCGCGCGCGATCGACCTCATGGAGTCGATCGAGCAGGCCGCTCGATCGCTCCTGACGGCCCGGCTTCTGGGCCGGGTGCAGCGTCTCTCCCGGGAGGAGGTCGATCGCCTGCTGAGCCTGGACGCCTACGGGACGACGGTGCGAAACCCCGGCTGTCTGATCACCGACCCCGAGCCGCTAGGTGAGCGGGCATACGCCGCCGGGCCGTCCCCCGGCGATCAGGACGAAGCCGAGCTCCGGGAGCGGATCGCCGCCATCGTCCGCGAGACCCTGGACGGGGGGCGGACGTGATCTCCGTGGGCCGGGTGACCGACTCGACCTCCGAGGTGGAGGCCCTGGGGCTGGCCAAGCGATGGACGGTGGTTCCGCTCGAGATCGAGATCGACGGCCGTCGCATGCGCGAGGGGGACGACCTCTCCTCGGCCGAGTTCTACACCCTGTTCCAGGAAGCCAACGCCGTGCCGCTGACGATCCCGCCGCCCCCGGAGCGGTTCGCCGACGTGTACGCGGACCTTCTCGGGCGGCACGAGCGCGTGCTCTCGGTCCACCTGTCAGGCGAGCTGAGCCGTACGGTCGACCACGCCCGTCAGGCGGCCGCCACGATCGGCGCTTCGGACCGGGTCATCGTGGTCGACAGCCGGCTGGCGGGTCTGCCGCTCGGGCTCCTCTGCCTCGAGGCCGAGGCGCGGCTCGAGACGGGCCAGGAGCCGGTCGAGGTGGCTCGAGCCCTGCAGGCCCTGGCCGCCTCGACGCGGGTCTACTTCTCGGTGTACACGCTCGATTTCCTGTATCTCAGCGGCCGGCTCGACCGGCCGGTCGGAAACGGCCCCAAGGCCCAGGACGACCGTCCCGTCCTGGCCCTCGAGGGGGGCCGGCTCACCCTGATCGAACGGGTGGTCGGAGAGACGACGCGGGTCGAGCGGATGGTCGAGCTCGTGGCCGGGGCCTGGGGGCACGACGAACCGATCGTGGCCGGGTGCGTGTATGCCGGAGCGCGGGGGAAGGAGGCCGCGCTGGAGCTCGAGCGTTCGCTGGCGGAGGTGGGGCTCCCGGTTCGCTGGCACCGCGCCCCGCTGGGCCCGGCGTTGTCGGCGCATACGGGGTTCGATGTGTGCGGGATCAGCGCCTACCCCGCCCGGCTGAGCGCGGTCGGGCGCTGAGGACGGCCAGGCTCTGCGTTGCGCTCCTTCGGCGGTCCTGCGGCGCACAGACGCGTGCGCCTCGGACCTCCTCGGTCGCGCGCCTTGATCCTGGCCGCCCTGAGCGCCCGATGAGGTCCTGAGCCCCCCGACAGAGGTCTCGTGCGCCCGATGGGGTCTCGAGCGATCGATTTGGGGACGCGGGCTGCGGACGGCCTAGGTCAGGCGGGAGACGTGGGCGTGGAGGCGGGACTTCGTCCGGCCGGCCACGTTCCTGTGGATCACGCCCTTCCGGGCGAGCCGGTCGATGATGCTCTCGGCAGAGGCCAGAGCCGTCCGGGCGTCCTCGGCGGTCACCGCCTGACGAACCTTCTTGATGGCGGTGCGAAGACGTGTCCGGTCGTGACGGTTGCGTTCGCGCCCCCGCCGGTTCTGGCGGGCGCGCTTCTCGGCGGAGCGGACGTTGGGCACTTGGATTTCTCCATGGATGCGGGCGTGACGAGCGATTCGATCGGAAAGTTTGAAGATAGCGGCCCCGGCGACTTCCATCAACGCCCGGCTTTTGCGTAGCCGCTACCCCCCGGCTAGCTTCCCGCTCCGCCATCTCCCGATCGACCCGAATTCCCGAGCTCAGGTATCCCGGTGGAAGAGCTGCTCGTCGTCCTCCCGGTCCTCTTGTTCTCCGTGGTCGTCCACGAGTGCGCCCATGGCTACGCGGCCGAGTGGTGGGGCGACCCGACCGCCCGCATGCTCGGCCGGCTCACGCTGAACCCGATCCCCCACATCGACCTGCTCGGCTCGATCCTGGTGCCGGGTCTCTTGATTGCGACCGGCGCCAACTTCCTGTTCGGCTGGGCCAAGCCGGTGCCGATCACCCCCGAGAACTTCCGGGATCGTCGGCTGGGGGACATCACGGTGTCGCTGGCCGGTCCGGCGTCCAACGTCCTCTTGGCGCTGGGCTTCGCGGGGCTTCTCCTGGGCGGCCGCCTGCTCGGCTTCGCGCCCGAGGCGCTCGTCCAGCTGTGCGCCTACGGGGTGTTCCTGAACTTCATCCTGGCGGTGTTCAACCTGCTGCCGATCCCGCCCCTCGACGGCTCCCACGTGGTGGCCAACCTGCTCCCCCCCCGCGCCGCCTACGCATATCGCTCGCTGGGCGCCTTCGGTCTGGTGATCGTGATCGTTCTGCTCATGGTGCCGGGGCTGCTCGGCGTCGTCTTCCTGCCCGCCCAGCTCGCCACCCGGCTCGTGCTGGGCGCGGTGACGAGCCTGTGAGGATCGTGAGCGCAACCATGGCCCGGGTGCGGGCCGGAAGGGGACTGTGGCCGACGTCGATCCAGGTCCCCACCGCGTAAGGGTCGAGGCCCTCGATTTCGAGGGCCCGCTCGACCTCCTCGTCTATCTCGTCCAGAAGAACGAGGTGGACGTGTACGACATCCCCATCGCCCTCATCACCGCGCAGTTCCTGGAGTATCTGGAGTCGATGGGGCCCGAGCGGCTGGAGGGCGCGGGGGATTTCCTGCTGATGGCGGCCACGCTGCTCCGCATCAAGGCCCGGATGCTCCTGCCGCGCCCGGAGCCCGTCGAGGACGAGGAGGTCGAGGATCCCCGCCGCGAGCTGGTCACGATGATCCTCGAGTATCAGCAGTTTCGCGAGATCGCGGATCAGCTCAAGGATCGCGAGGCGGCGCAGAGCGCGGTCTTCGGCCGGGCTGACGCGGCCACCGAGCTCGCGGAGCTCGGCGCGAGCGATCCCGAGGAGGGACGCCGGGCCACGCTGGGCGACCTGCTCAAGGCGTTCGCCGCCGTCATGGAGGAGGCGGCCCGCGATCGCGTGCATCGGCTGGAACCGGTCGGGGTCACGATCGAGGACAAGGTCCGGTTCGTCCGCGGGCGGCTCCGGCGGGAAGGAAGGACCTCGTTCCGCGAGCTCTTCGTCGCCGGAGAACCCCGGTCGCACTGGATCGTGACCTTCGTCGCCCTGCTCGAGATGGCTCGCGAGGGGGAGATCCGGCTGCGTCAGGGCGACCGCTTCGGAGAGATCCACGTCTACGCGGAGGAGCTGCGTGACGACGGCTGAGCCGATCGAACGCGAGATGGCTTCCCGCCGCGCCATCGTGGAGGCCCTCATCTTCGCGGCCGACGAGCCTCTCCCCGCCGACCGCATCGCGGGGATCGTCGAGGAGATGACCCCCGCCCTCGTCGACGACATCGTGGCCGAGCTCAACGCCGGGTACCTCCGGGAAGGGCGGGCGTTTCGCATCGTGTCGGTGGCAGGGGGCTTCCGGATGCTGACCCGGCCCGAGCACGCGCTGTGGATCAAGCTCCTCCATCGTTCCTCCCGGCCACGTCTCTCGCAGGCCGCGCTCGAGACCCTCTCGATCATCGCCTACCGGCAGCCCGTCGCGCGTACCGAGCTCGAAGGGATCCGCGGCGTCAACGTGGATGGCGTGCTGAAGACGCTGGTCGAGCGGGACCTGGTGAGGATCGCCGGGCGGGGCGAGGGGCTGGGGCGCCCGCTCCTCTACGCCACGACCGAACGGTTCCTCGAGTACTTCGGGCTTCCCGACCTGGAAGCCTTGCCGCGACCCGAGGAGGTGGAGCTCGCGCCGCCGGACGAGCCGCCACAGGAGGAGCTCTTCGACGGCGAGGCGGGGGCTGGCGGTCCGGAGCCGTGAGGGTCCGCCTGCAGCGCTACCTCGCTCAGGCGGGGGTCGCCTCGCGACGCCGGTCGGAGGACCTGATCGCGGCCGGTCTCGTGGCCGTCAACGGAAACGTGGTCACCCGGCCCGGCACGACGGTCGAGCCGGGCCGGGACCAGGTGACCCTTCGCGGGCGTGTCGTCCGGGCCCGGTTCCCGGAAGCCTCCGGCCGCGCCGGGATCTGCCTCGCCCTCCACAAGCCGCCGGGGGTTTTGACGACCCGTTTCGATCCGGGCGGGGGCCCGACGGTCTTCGATCTCGTGAAGGAGCCCGACCGGGGGCGGCTCGTGTACGTGGGCAGGCTCGACCGGGACACCGAAGGCCTGGTTCTGCTGACCGACGACGGCCGGCTGGCTCACCGGCTCGCCCACCCGAGGTGGAAGGTCGAGCGGACCTACGTCGCCCATGTCGAGGGCGCGCTCGACGAACGGAAGCTCGACGCCGGGGCGGTCCGCGGGATCGTTCTCGAGGACGGCCCGACGGCCCCGTTCGAGGTCCGGGTCCTGTCCCGGCGCGGGGATGGGCGCGCTACGCGGCGGGAGATCCGGCTCGTTCTCTCGGAAGGACGCAAGCGCGAGGTACGGCGGATCCTGGAGGCCTGCGGGGGCCGGGTCGTCAAGCTGGTCCGCACCCGGTACGGCACGGTCTCGCTGGACGGCCTGGAACCCGGGGCGAGCCGCCGGCTCGCGCCGGCCGAGGTCGCGCGGCTAGAGGCCCTGGTGGGTATCGAGGACCACGGGCGCGGGGTCGGCTGAGGGTGGAGATCCGCGGACATACCGTGCTTCTCCTGGGGGGGTGGGGACTCGTCGGCTCGGCGATCGTCCGTGCGCTGGCGGATCAAGGCCCGGCCCGGGTCGTGCTCCATTCGCTCCGCCGCGAGGAGGCCGAGGAGGCGGTTCAGAGCCACGCCCCGCGCTTTCCCGACGGCGTCCAGCTGGTACCGGTGTGGGGAAACGTCTTCGTCCGCTGGGAGCTCCGCGACTTCGACCGGAGCCGACTTGAGGGCGACCGTGGCCTTCGGCGGGCGCTCATCGAGGACACCATGGCCGAGCTCACCCCTGAGGTCCTCGAGCGCGCCACCCTCTGGCGGCTGCTGGCCGAGCACCGGCCCCACATCGTGATCGACTGCATCAACACCGCCACCGCCTTCGCCTACCAGGACGTCTTCTACAGCGTCCGGCGCGTGCAGAAGGTGGTCGCCCGGGTGGAGCGTGGAGAAGCCGGCGCGAGCGACCTCCAGGACGTGATCGAGGATCATCTGACGACCCTCTCTCTGCCGCAGCTGATCCGCCACGTCCAGATCCTTCGGGAAGCCCTGCGGGCGGGCGGAACCGCCGCCTACCTGAAGGTCGGTACCACGGGGTCCGGGGGGATGGGGCTCAACATCCCCTACACGCACAGCGAGGAGCGGCCGAGCCGCGTCCTCTTGACCAAGTCTTCGGTGGCGGGCGCCCATTCGATGCTCCTGTACCTTCTCGCTCGGACGCCGGACGCGCCGGTCGTCAAGGAGCTCAAGCCGAGCGCGGCGGTCGCCTGGAAGCGGATCGGCGCCGGCCCCGTCCTTCGGGCGGGCAGCCCGATCCCGCTGTTCGACTGCCCGCCGGAAAACGCCAGGGGTGTATCCGACGCGCTTGCCGACGACGCCTCGGGGTGGGTCGCGCTGGCGACCGTCGACGGTGTTCCGCAGGTCCTGGAGTCGGTCTTCATCGACACCGGCGAGAACGGGTTCTTCTCCTGCGAGGAGTTCGAGACCGTGACCGCGCTCGGGCAGATGGAATACGTGACCCCCGAGGAAATCGCCGCCGAGGTCGTTCGCGAGATCGGGGGCGGCTCGGGCGGTAGGGAAGTCGTGAGCGCGCTGGACGGCGCGACCCTGGGGCCCTCGTACCGCGCGGGTGTCATGCGCCATCGCGCCCTCGCGGAGATGCGGCGGCTCGAGGCCGCGCACGGGACCGACTCGATCGCCTTCGAGATGCTCGGCCCTCCCCGGCTCTCCAAGCTCCTCTACGAGGCCTATCTTCTGCGCCTGTCGACCGGCAGTCTCCGGGCCGTCGCCGACGGCGATCCGGATCGGATGAGCACCGCATGCGCGGCGCGCGTCATGGAGGATGTCGGGCTCCGCGCGAGGATCCTCTCGATCGGCCTGCCGATCCGTCTGCCCGACGGGCGGCTCCTTCGGGGTCCCGTGATGAAGATCCCGCCCTACAAGGAGGAAGCGCGGGAGGCGCTGGGTCGGCTGTCGGTCGAGCGATGGGCGGAGGCTGGATGGGTCGACCTGCAGGTCGACAACCTGGAGCGTTGGAGACAGCGCGCGCGACGGATCGTGTCGGAGGTCCTGGCCCTGCCCGAGGACACCAGCTCGGCGGTCCTGGAGGACCGGTCGTACTGGCGGATCGAGGAGCCGATCCAGGTCGGCCGGATGGCGGCCTGGGTCCTCGGCGTCGAGGAGGCGGGATCGAGGGGAAAGGCGGTATGAAGGCGCCGATGATCGCGTCCGGCTCCCGGGTGGCGGAGGGCGATGCGGACAGGACGGCGGAGCTCGTCCGGCGGGCCCGTGAGGGAGACCCGCGCGCCTTCCGGGATCTCATGGACGCCTACCGGAGCGCCTTCTACGGGCTGGCCCGGCGCTACGCCGGCTCCCACGCCGACGCCGACGACATCCTCCAGGAAGCATTCGTCAAGGTGTTCCAGAACCTGTCCGGGCTGGCCCAGCCGGAGGCGTTCTTCCCATGGGCGAGGCGCATCATCGTCAACACCGCGCTCGACCATCTGCGAAGCCGCCGCCGCACGACCCATCACGAGACCCCGCCGCCCGAGCGGTTCGCGGAGGACTACGCCGATTTCCGTCTCGAGGCTCCCGACCGCCAGGTCGAACGACGCGAGTTCTATCACCGTCTCGAGCAGGCGATCCGGTCGCTTCCGCCCCGCCAGCGGGAGATCGTGGTCCTGCACGATGTCGAGGGTCTCTCGACGGAGGAGGTGGCTCAGCGGTGCCGGTGCCCCGCGGCGACGGTGAGGTCCAACCTGTTCTACGGTCGCGAGAAGCTCCGCGCCCTGCTCGGGGGCCGGGCATGACCGAGGCGCGTCCGTGCCTCGGCGTTGAACGTTGGCGCGTCGTTTGCGTCATTAGATGGTGAGGATGAACCCCATGGATCACGAAGCGATCTCCCAGCCCGACCGACACCTCGATGCGGAGGCGGTCTACGCGCTCCTGGACGGGCGGCTCTCCGAGCCTGCGGGGCGGGCTGTCGAAGCCCACCTCTGGCGCTGCGACCGGTGCCGGCTCCTGCGCGAGGAGTGCGCCGCGCTGCTCGGCTCCCTGCGGTGGTATGCGATCGAGCCCCCGGCCCCGCCCGAGGGATACTGGGAAGAGTTCTGGACCGACCTCAGCCTCAAGCCGGGCGCGCGGACCCGGCGGCTGATCCCGACCCTCGCGCTGGCAGCCTCGATCGCGCTCCTGCTCCTGATCCGGCCGGGGCCGGACACGACCCCCGACGACCTCGCGCCGATCGCCGCGACGCCGGCGCCCGGCCCCGAGTGGGCCTCCGAGTACCGCCTCTTCGAACAGGCGACGGTCGCCATCGGCAGCGTGGATCCGGTGTCGAAGGGGATCGTCCTGGCCAGCCTGGCCGACGCGCGTTGACGTCCCTCCGACACCTCTGGATGCTCGCCCTGGCGGCGGGTATGGTCGGGGCCTGCTCGCCCGGCGAGGCCGACCAGGCGCCTCGTGCGCCCGAGGTGCGCCTGCGTCTCGACTACGAGGTCGGGGACACGCTCCACTACCGGTACCGGGTGTGGGGGACGCTGACGCGGGCCGACACGACGGGCGGGATGCCTCCAAGCGAATCGTACGAGCGCACGATGAGCATCGAGGAAGTGGCCACCGACGTGACCCCGCGCGGGAACTACCTCCTGGCCTGGACCTATCGGCGGACCGGCAAGCCGGAGGAAGGACACGAGATGCCCGCCGAGTTCGCCCTGCGGGTCGAGATCACGCCGCAGGGCAGGATCGTCGACGTCGGCGACCTGCGCTCGGCGCGCAAAGCGCTCGGCAACCTCGACTTCAAGACGTACCTGGACCAGACCCAGCCGGTCTTCCCGGAGCGGCCGCTCAAGGTGGGGGACAGCTGGACCCAGGAGGTGCGCGTCCTCTCGCCCCAGGCCGAGCCGGTCGTGACCCGCTCGACCTACGTCCTCCAGGCGCTGGACGAGGAGACGGCGGTGATCGCGTTCGACGGCGACGTGTACCTGCCGGTCGTGTATGAGGCCGACAGCCTGACGGGACAGGCGCCCCAGACGACCGAGGAGCGGATCCGCCTGCGCGGGAAGCTCCACTTCGACCGGCAGCGCCGGATCGTCGCGCGCGTGGAGACGACCGCCCAGGCCACCGTCACGAAGCTGACGATGGGGCCCCGGGGTCCGACCCGCCGGAACATCGACATGTCCCAGCAGAGCGAGTTGACCCTGGTCGGCTCCTGACGTCGCCCTGAGGGAACCCGGCGCGCCAAGGGGGTTCTTGCGCGCGGCGGGCCGATTCTGGAGCTTCTTCCCATGGCTGAGACCCGTCGCACGGGAATCGCTGCCGTTCTGGCGCTCTCCCTTTATGGGTGCGCGACCGGCGCGCGCACCGGGGAGTCGGAAACCGAGGGCCCGCCGCTCCGGATCGCCCACGCCATCGAAGAGGCGCACGAGGAGTTTCCCGGCGTGGAGCTCTCGCAGCGCCGGTTCGTCCTCTCGACCCAGGGCCGGGCCACCGTCTCGGCCCCGGATTCGGCCGCTGCACGACGGGCGCTGGCGGCCGGCTTCGCCGTTGCGGACTCGGTCGAGCTGCTGCTCGACCGCCTGAACCCGCAGAGCGAGGTCCGGCGCATCAACCTGGAGGCGGGGCGGGAGCCGGTCGCCGTGAGTCCATGGACCGAGACGGCTGTTGTCGCCGCTCTGGAGTGGGCCGACCGCAGCGGCGGGGCGTTCGATCCCACCGTCGGACCGCTCGTGAATCTGTGGGGGTTCGGTCCCTCGTCCGAGCCGACCCTGCCCACCCAGGCCGCGGTGGCGGCAGCGCGGCGCCGCGTCGGATGGGACCGCGTCCAGGTCGACACCCTGGCCCACACGGTTTTCCTGCCCGATTCGGGAATGGAGCTCGACATGCGGTCGGTCATGAAGGGGTTCGCCCTCGATCGCATGCGGGAGGCGATGCTGGCCGCCGGGGCGACGAGCGGCATCGTCGACCTCTCGGGCGATGTCGTCTTCTTCGGGCCGGGGCCGGAGTCGACCGGCCAGGCGTGGCCGATCGAGCTCGTCAACCCGTACGAGCCGGAACGCGGGTTCGCCATCTTCCAGGTTCCTCCGGGGTCTGCCTCGACGTCCTCGTCGCTGAAGCGGCAGGTGACGATCGGGGGCCAGCGCTACGGGCACTTGATCGATCCGCGGGCCGGGCGGCCGATCCAGCCCGGGATCGTAAGCGTGACGGTGTTCGCCGAGAGCGCCATGATCAGCGACATCCTGGCCACGTCGCTGTTCGTTCTCGGGCCGCTGGGCGGCCCGGAGATGGTCGAGCAATGGCCGGAGGTCGAAGCGGTCTTCGTGACCGACACACCGCCGGGATCGCGGAGCGCGGTCGTGGTGACCACCGGACTCGAGCAATACCGCCAGTGGATCGACCCGCCCTATCGCCCGGCCGAGCGCGAGGACTGACGCCGCGGAGGGCGTCGTGAGCGGCCTGCGCGTCCTGTACCTCGGCGGTCCGCGCGTCCCCGAGGCTCTCGAGCGTTTCCTCGAGGAACGGTCCGGCGAGATGACCGTGCACGGTTCGAGTGCTGAAGTGGTCCAGGCCCTCGAGCGGGGCGTCGCCGATCTCCTGGTCCTGGACGCGGATCATGACTTCGGGTCCGCGACCGACCTCTGCCGCCGGCTCAAGAACGATCCCTTCAACAGCGTGGTCCCGATCGTCTTCCATTCACGCGAGCACCGCGTAGACGAGATCGCGCGGGGATTCGAGAGCGGAGCCGACGAATTCCTGTGTGGCACCCACTCCGGCCGGGAGCAGGTCCTGCGGCTGCGAACCGTCCTTGATCGCTTCGAGCGCGACGTGGCCGTTCATCCCTCGACCATGCTCCCTGGGACGAAGATCATCCAGCACGACATCCAGCGACGGATCGCCAGCGGCGAGCGGTTCGCCGTCTGCTACGCGGACATCGACTCCTTCAAGGAGTTCAACGACAGCTACAGCTACCATCGCGGGGACCGGGTCATCTGGATCCTTTCCCTCATCCTGCGCGACACCGTGCGTCGACTCTCCGATCGCGGCTTCGTGGGTCACATCGGCGGGGACGACTTCATCTATACGCTCCCCTTCGAGGATCTGGCGCGTGTCTCACACGCCATCATCGACGCCTTCGATACGCTCATGCCCCTGCAGTACACCGACGAGGATCGGCGTCGCGGGACGATCCTCGCCAAGGACCGTCAGGGGAGCGTGCGCGAGATCCCCCTCATGACGCTGTCGATCGGATGCGTGTCCAACGTGCGCCGGAGCTTCGTGCATCCCGCCAAGGTCAGCGAACTGGCCAGCGAGATGAAGTCGTACGCGAAATCCTTCCGGGGCTCGGTGTACGTGGTTGACCGCCGGCGCGACGACGCGGACGAGACGGCCGACACGGCCACCGGAACCATCGGGCATGGCGCGACGGCGGACGCTAACTTGCCCTCATGAGCGATCCGCGTGACCCCGAGGCCATCGACGCGTTAGAGGAGCGGCTCGAGCTCCTCGGGAGCTGTCTTTGACCTTCCTTCCAGGCGCGACCGCATAGCCGAACTCGAGTCGGTCTCGGCCGAGCCCGACTTCTGGACCGACAACGAGCGTGCGCGCCGCCTGCTGGCCGAGCTCAAGGGCCATCGGGCCTGGGTCGAGGAGTACGACCGTCTGAGACGCGAGTTCGCCGACGCACGCGAGATGCGCGAGCTGCTGGACGACGAGGAGGATCCGGCGATGTGGACCGAGCTCGAGGGTCTGCATCGTGACCTCGAGGCGCGGCTCGAGAGGTTCGAGTTTCGCGGGATGCTGCAGGATCCCGACGACCGGCGGGACGCGATCCTGACCATCCACTCCGGGGCCGGCGGGACCGAGAGCCAGGACTGGGCGGCCATGCTGCTGCGGATGTACACGCGCTGGATGGAGAACAACGGATACGAGCACAAGATCGTGGACATCCAGGAGGGGGAGGAAGCCGGAATCACCCGCGCTACGGTAGAGGTCGAGGGCGAGTACGCGCACGGCTATCTGCGGGCCGAGAAGGGCGTCCACCGCCTGGTGCGGATCAGTCCGTTCGATGCCAACGCGCGCCGGCACACCTCGTTCGCCTCGGTGTTCGTCTACCCGGACATCGTCGACGATATCGAGGTGGAGATCCTCGACAAGGATCTGCGGATCGACACCTACCGGGCCAGCGGGGCGGGGGGTCAGCACGTGAACAAGACAAGCAGCGCCGTCCGGATCACCCACGAGCCGACCGGCATCGTGGTCCAGAGCCAGGCCGAGCGGAGCCAGCACCGGAACCGCGAGACCGCCATGCGCCTCCTCCGAAGCCGTCTCTATCAGTACCTCAAGGCCGAGCGCGAGAAGTCCCGCGAGGAGCTGGAGGCGGAGAAGAAGGAGATCGCGTTCGGAAGCCAGATCCGCTCCTACGTGCTGCACCCGTACACTCTGGTCAAGGACCACCGGACGGGGCACGAGACCTCGGACGTGGCCGGTGTCCTCGAGGGGGACCTGACCGAGTTCATGGAGGCCTGGCTGAGGCGCTCGGCGGGCGGCCCCGAAGCCGAGCCGGCCGGGCAGCGGCGAGGATGACGACCCCCTCTCGAGAGGCGCGGGTCACCGACCCGCGGGTGGCGCGGGCCCGAAAGCTGGCGGAGCTGGAACGTGACGGCGTCGACCCCTATCCCGTCGGATGGAAGCCTTCGGATACGGCGGCCGGGCTCGTCACGGCCTTCCACGATGACGGGCCGGCGGTGAGCGGCCAGGTCGCCGGGCGCGTCGTGGCGCTTCGTCCTCACGGCCGGACGACCTTCCTCCACCTGGCCGACGCCAGCGGTCGGATCCAGGTCTATCTCCGAGAGGACGAGCTGGGCGAGGAGCCGTACGCGCTGCTCGAGCGGCTGGACCTGGGCGATGTGGTGGGGGTCTCGGGGGAAGTATTCCGCACCCGGACGGGCGAGGTGACGCTACGCGCCGGCGAGGTGCGGCTGCTCGCCAAGTCACTCCGACCGCTGCCCCTGGGCAAAGTGGTCGAGGGGGGCGACGGGGACGCCCACGCCTACCATCGCGTGACCGACCGCGAGTTCCGCTACCGGCAGCGGTACGCCGATCTGGCGGTCCATCCGGAGGTGCGGGAGGTGTTCGCCGTCCGGTCGCGAGTCGTGCGGTACCTGCGGGA
>DASZOP010000078.1:0-4904 GCA_035550715.1 Gemmatimonadota bacterium
GGGTCGCAGCCGGCGATCCCCCAGCCGAGGAGGCGACCCAGGACCGGGGCGCCCGCCTCCTCGGCGCGCTTCGCGGTCGTCACGATCACGGCCGCCGCGCCGTCCACGATCCCGGAGGCGTTGCCGGCCGTGACCAGCCCGTCCTTCTTGAAGTAGGGCTTGAGTCCGGCCAAAATCTCGGGGGTCGTGGCGGGACGCGGATGCTCGTCGGCGTCGAACACCCGGTGCCCTTTCCGGTCGGCCAGCTCGACCGGGACGATCTCGTCGGCGAATCGATCTCCGTCCCTTGCCTCCTGGGTCCGCTTCTGGCTCTGGAAGGCGTAGTCGTCCACCTCGGCCCGCGAGAGCCCGTACTTCTCGGCCAGGTTCTCGGCCGTCTCGGCCATCGAGAAGCCGGCGTAGGGGTCGTACAGGGCCTCCCACAGGTAGTCCCCCAGCTTGGACTGCCCGAGCGGGATCCCCCAGCGGGCGCCACGGACCTGGTGCGGCGCCTGGCTCATGCTCTCGGTGCCGCCGGCCAGCACCACCTCGCTCTCGCCGGTCAGGATCTGGCGGGCGCCCTGGATGATCGACTCGAAGCCCGACCCGCAGAGGCGGTTCACGGTCACCGCCGGGACCTTCTCGGGAAGCCCGGCCTTCAGGCCCACGTGACGCGCGCAGTAGATGGCGTCGGGCGAGGTCTGGAGGGCGTTTCCGAAGATCACGTGGTCGACCTCCCCGGGATCGAACCCGGAGCGCTCCAGGGCCGCCTTGGCGGCGACCACCCCCAGGTCGTTGGCCGAGAGGTCCTTCAGGCTTCCGCCGAAGGCGCCGAACGCCGTCCGGACGCCGGCGGCGAGCACGATGTCGTCACGGTCGATCTTCATGGAATGGGCCTCTTTCGGATATGGCTGGGGACGAGCAGCATCGAGATTCCCGAGAAGATATCGGCGGGCGGGGCCCGGAGCCCGGCGCCGCTCACGCCGCGGCGACTGGATCCGTTCGGTTCCCCCACTGGGTCCTGAGGGCCATCGCGTAGCACGCCAACGCCCCGAAGTGGACCGCCTGGGCGGCCGGCCGCTCCGGGGCATAGGCGACGAAGACGTCCCGGAACGCATTGGCGGCCTCGCCCAGCCTGATCGGTCCCCAGTCGGGGAGCCCGGAGCGGGCCTCGAAGAAGGGGACGAGCCCGAACCTGAGAACCGCCAGGACCACGGCCACGATCCCGAGCCACAGGAGCGCCTCCTGGCGGTCCCGCCGGCCCGCCAGGATCGCAGCCGCGACCGCGGCACCGATCACGAGCGCCACCTGGACCAGCCCGGGGCCCGGGAGGAGGACCCGGAACGCCATGGCGGTTGCGGCCGTCCAGTACACGAGAAGGAGGAGGTCGAGCCACCCCTGACTGCGACGCACGATCCCGCTCTGGGCGAGCACGAACGCGTACAGGATCGCGAGCAGGCCGGCGACGAGCCCGAACGGTGCGAACTGGAAGGCCGCGTACCCGCGGGCGGGGAGGTCGAAACCGCCGAGGAGAACGGTCGCGGCGAGCCAGAGGCAGGTCGCGAGCACGCGCCTTCGCTCCACCGGATCAATGAACGGCCTGCGGGGTGGATCCGGCGTCGCCGGCGGTTCCGCCCCGGGGAGGTCTACAGGATCGGCCACGGCGTGAGCGCCCGGTCGATCCTCGTCCGCAGGTCCTCGAGGCGCACGCGCTGCTCGCCGGTCAGGTTGGGGAGGGCGAGCGCCTCATCGACCACCGCCCGCGCCCGTTCCAGGGTCTCCTCGTCGTTGCCCCGGTACCACGGGCCCGTGCCCTCGTCCAGGAGCGCCTTCGCCCACACGAAGCAGGTTTCCCCGAGCCGGATCTGGGCGCGCTGGTCCTCTCCGAACCCCTCCGACTCCTCGCGCGCGAGCCGGAACCTTCCGGCCGCCTCGGCCAGCATGCCGTATTCGATCGACAGGTCCTCCTCGCCGGCCCGCGACATCCGGAACTCGGCCGTGGCCCGGCCGAAGAGGCGGTCGCCCTCGTCCATCGCGGCCTGGTAGCGGTCGAACCCGGCCGCCAGCCGGATCTCGTTCACGATGGCGTCGGGGTGGGTCGGCCGGAGGGCAGTGAGGAGGAGGATGGCCAGCGTGAGCGCGGCCAGGAGCCCCCAGCCCGCCCATTCGAGCGGCCCGGGGCGGGCGGCGGCGTTCACGGGGCGCCGACCGGCGCCGCTTCCAGCCGGGCGCAGATCCAGTCGCCCACGGTCGCGGTCGTGCCCAGGCCTCCCACGTCGGGTGTGCCGACGCCCTCGGCGAGCGCGTCCCGGACCGCGGCTTCGAGACGGCGCCCCACCTCCGGCGCCCCCGTGTGCTCGGCGAGGAGGGCCGCCGACAGGATCGCCGCCATCGGGTTGGCCGTCCCCAGGCCCGCCAGGTCGGGCGCCGACCCGTGGACCGGCTCGAACAGCCCGATCCGGCCCGGGTGAAGGCTGGCCGACGCCGCCAGCCCCAGTCCGCCGACCAGCCCGGCCGCCAGGTCCGAGAGGATGTCGCCGAAAAGGTTGCTCGTCACGATGACCGAGTAATGCTCGGGGTGACGCACCAGCTTCATGGCCAGCGCGTCGACGTACTCCGTTTCGGTGCGGACGAACGGGAACTCGGCCGCCACCTCGGCGAAGACCCGCCGCCACAGCCCATGGGCGAACGGGAGCGCGTTGGCCTTGTCGCTCATGGTGACGCGCGGAAGGCCTTCCTGGATCGCGTGGTCGAACGCCGCGCGGACGATCCGCTTCACCCCGGCGTAGGTATTCAGGTCCTCGTTGATCGCGACCTCGTCGGGGGTTCCGGGCTTGAAGTTCCCGCCCAGGCCCACGTACGCCCCTTCGGTGTTCTCGCGGAAGACCACCAGGTCGATCGTCCGCCGTCGCCCGTCGCGCCGCTCCTTGAGGGGGCAGAGGTCGGGGTGGAGGAGCCGTGCGGGGCGCAGGTTCAGGTAGAGGTCGAGGCGGAATCTCAGCCCGAGCAGGATCTCCCGCGCGTGCCGGTTGTCGGGCAGCCGCGGATCGCCGAGCGCCCCGAGGAGGATCGCGTCATAGCCGGCCCGCAACCGCTCTGGCGCGCCGTCGGGCAGGGTTTCCCCGGTCGCCAGGTAGTGGTCGGCCCCCCACGGGAGCTCCTCGAACTCGTAGGCGATCCCCGCGGCCCGGCCGGCGGCCTCCAGCGCGCGGCAGGCGACCGCGATCACTTCGGGGCCGACGCCGTCCCCCGGGATCACCGCCACGCGGGTCATGCGATGGCCGTTCCTACTCGGACCACTCTTTGAGGAAATGGTGGACGTATTCCTGGTACTCGGCGAGGGCGTCCACGCCCTCGGTGAGTCGCTCGAACGCGACCGGATCGTCGCCGGTCTCGTTGGCAAGCCCCTCGCCCAGCTCGGTGACGTAGTCGGCCAGATCGACCAGCGTCAGGCCGATCCGGCCGGGAACGACCTCCTCCTCGACCAGGATCTCGAGCGCATCGAGCCCGTTCTCCGGCTCCTCCCAGTCGGCCTCGTCGATGAGCGAGCGCGCCGCGTTGACGGCGTGCCGCATGGCCACGTCCAGATGGCGGAGGGCCGCCTGCCGGGCCGCCGGCGCGGTGACGAAGGTCTCCTCGCCCTCGTCCACCGCCACCCGCATGGCCTCGATCTCCGCTTCGAGGGAGTCGAGCTCGCGCAGAATGTCGCTGAGGTCGCCGTTCGCCATCCTCCTCAGGATAGGCGGCCGTCCACGGAAGTCAACCGACGAGCGGACGGCCGGAGGCATGCTGGTGACGCCCTTCTGCGAGAGGCTTAGCTTGGGACCGATGCGCCACCGGACCCCGGCTGCGCTCGTCCCCCTTCTCCTGTTCTTTCCCGTTCTCCTGGGAGCCCAACCGGCACCGTCGGAAGGCGATCCTTACGCCGATTACGCAACGCTCCTCTCCCGCTACGTGCGGGATGGCGAGGTCGACTACGCGCGCTGGAAGGTGGATGCCCCGCCCGCCTGGGACCGCTTCCTGGACTGGCTGGAGGCCGCCGATCCGTCGGCGTGGCCGCGGGCCGACCAGCGGGCCTTCTGGATCAACGCCTACAACGCGCGCGTGATCGAGGGGATCCTGGATCGCTACCCCATCGACTCGGTGCGGGACGTCGGCCTCGTGGGAGGTCGGCTGCGCGGCTTCTTCGGCCGCCGCGAGCACCCGGTGGCCGGGCGCGAGCGGACGCTGGAGGAGATCGAGAAAGAGATCCTCCTCGAGCAGCCGCTCCGAAGCGCCGCGATCCACTGGGGCCTGACGTGCGGCTCGCGCGGGTGCCCGGTCCTGCGGTCCGAGCCGTACCGCGGCCCGGCGCTCGAGAGGCAGCTCGATTTCCAGGCCGGGACCTATGTCAACAGCCCGGCCGGGCATCGGCTCGATCCCGAACGGAGCACCATCTACCTGACGCGGATCTTCGACTGGTGGCGCGAGGACTTCGAGCGCGAAGCCGGCTCGGTCCGGGAATACGCGGAGCGATATCTGACCGGCGCGGCCCTGGAGGCGCTGCGAGCGGGCTGGAAGATCGACTACCTCGACTATGACTGGAGCCTGAACGAGACGTCGTAGTCGTCGCGGTTCCGCCTACGGGCCGCCGGCCGTGGTGTCGGCCGTGGCGGCGGGCTCGGCCTCCCCTCTGGTGGCGCGCGCGATCCGTGCCAGCGCCTCGCCCTCGAGCTCGGGCCTGGGCGCCAGGCCGTCACCGCCCCATCCGAGGACGGTCGCCCGCCAGCGGACCGAGGGCGTTCCCGTCTCCTCGATCCGGGCTCCGTTCGCGACCACGAGCTCGGGGCTCCCGTCGGCGTCGAGATCGACCACGCCGAGCTGCCGGCTCTCACCCCCGGTCTGGCCGTCCTGGAAGACCGCCGCCGCGCCGCCTTCGGGGGTCG
>DASZOP010000079.1:0-5443 GCA_035550715.1 Gemmatimonadota bacterium
CTCCACGTGCTCGAGCCCGCGTACGTCCATGGCGAAGAAGGAGCGCCACAGGGGGCGCAGGAAGCCCGTCCGGAAGAGACGCCGCGTGGCCCGGACGGGGAGGGCATGGCGCCAGCGGCCCTCGGGCACGGTCTCCGTCCACCCGGCCGCGTACCGCCGTCGGGCCCGGGGCCCGGTCGTGGGCGGAGATGCGGTCGGCTCGACGGATTCCCCCGCATGGGGAATCTCCGGGGCGGGCTCGCCGGCCGGCTCGACCCGGGTTCTGCCGCGGAGCGAGCCACCTTCGCGGCCGGTCCGCCCGGCCGCGAGGATCTCCTCAGCCAGCGCGCCCAGCGTGAGCTCGCCGGCGAACGCGCCCGGATCCGGGGCGATCCCGTACAGCGACTCGATCCGGGTGATCAGCTCGATCCGATCGAGCGAACCCAGCACCTCGTCCAACGAGGTCGACCGCGAGAGCTCGCCGGGCCGGACGCCGGAGATCCGCGCGACCAGCCCGGCGAGGGTGGTGAAGGCGTCGGCGGGGCTCTCCGGAGCGGCCTCCCCGACCGGGGGTTCCGACCGATCACCGGCCTGTTCGGACGGGGCGCGGCCCGCGAGCCATTCCTGGATCGGCGGCCGGCGGGCCTTGCCGGTCCGGGTCCGCGGAAAGTCGGGATCCGGCCAGACCTCCCACGCGCGGACGCGCGCGGCGTCCGGCAGGTCACGGTTGGCCGCGCGGACGGCCGCGGCCGGATCGGAGCCGGGCTCGACCGCGAGGACGGCGAGGACCATCCCGCGCTCGCCCCATGGGCGCTCCAGGACCACGGCGTCGTGGATCCCCGGCTCCCGGCGGAGGCGGTCCGCCACCGGCCCGGGATCCACGTTGACACCGGCCGGGGTGACGATTCGCTCACCCTTCCGTCCGAGGTAGTAGAGGCGCCCCGTCTCGTCGCGCCGGCCGAGATCCCCGGTATGGAGCCACCCGTCCGGATCGACCGCGCCTCCGCCCAGCCGTGCGTGAACGACGTTGGGCCCGCGGACCAGGATCTCTCCCCCCTCGGCGACCCGCACCTGGACCCCGGGGAGCGGGCGACCGAGGGACCCGGGTGCGGTGTCGAAGGGATGGTTCAGCGTCACCAGGGGCGCGGTCTCGGTGAGCCCGTACCCCTGGACGACGGCGTATCCCATGCCGCGCCAGAGCTCTTCGACCTCGCGGTCGAGCGCAGCGCCGCCGGACACGATCGCCGCCAGCCGGTGCCCGAGTCGCCGCCTGAGGCGGGCGAAGGCGAGCCGCCGTCGCCACCACGGCCACGACCGGGCCGCCAGGAGCCGGTCCTCCATCCCCGCCGGGCCCCAGAGGGCCGCGCCCTCCGCCTCGAGATGCCGTCCGAGGAGGGCCAGCGTGCGCGGCACCGACGCCAGCACCCGGGCCTGCTCGTCCTTGAGCACCCGGGCCAGCTCGGGGGCCGGCATGGGCGCCACCAGGGTCACCTGCGCCCCGAGGAGCGGGGGAAGGAAGACCCCCATGACCTGCCCGTAGAGATGGGAGAGGGGCAGCGCCACCGCCAGCCGGAGGACCGGCGCGAGCTCCAGCGCCCAGCGGTACTCCTCGATCCCGGCGGCGAGACCGTCCAGGACCGACCGCAGGTTGGCGTGGGTGACCGGGACGGCCTTCGGGGCGCCCCCCGTCCCAGAGGTGAGGACGATCTCGGCCAGCCGGCCGGGGTCGTCCGGAGGCCAGTCGGGGAGCGGGCCTTCGAAGCCGGCGACCGACCGCCAGTCCAGATCCACGCGCGGCAGATCGAGATCGAGCCGGGGGACCTCCTTCTCCGTGCACCAGGCGGCGAGCTCGAGCTCGGCAGCGAGCCGCGTCAGGAGGGCGGGCTCGAGCGAGACGTCCAGCGGGACCGCGACCGCGCCCGCCCGCAAGGCGCCGAAGAAGGCGGCGTGCCAGACGGGACCGTCGTTCAAATGGAGCGCGACTCGATCCCCGGGCTCGACCCCGCGCGCGGCGAGCGCCGCCGCGATCGTCTCCGCCTGCCGGGCCACCTCTTCCCCCGGCCAGCCGCGCCGCCGCCAGGGCTCGGCCCGCCGGACCTCCCGGCCGGACCGGGCGATCAGGTCGAGAAAGGCGAGGAGATCGGAGCGCTCCGCCGCCCGGGGAGCCTTCTTCCAACCGCGCATGGGGGCGCGACCAAGGTAGCGCCCCCCTGAGCGTCGGGGATCGACGTGGCCCATGGCCGGGGGCCTGTAGACCGAGGGCCGTTCGTGCCCGTTCGTCCAAATGTGTAAGATGGCCGGCGTAGAGGATGAACGATCACCATCATCACGCCCATCCCGCCCCGACGCGAGCGCACGAAGGGCAGGAGGAAGGGGAAGCCGGCCACGGCGGCCACGCCGTCCATGGCAAGCCCGCTGACCATGGCCAGCATGGTCGCCACGCCAGCCATGCCGGCCACGACAAGCACGCCGGCCACTCGGTCGAGATGTTCCGCGATCGGTTCTGGATCTCTCTCGCGCTCACGATTCCGACCCTCGTCTGGGGCCACATGCTGCCCCGCCTCAGCGGCTGGCATGCCCCCGCCTTCCCGGGATCTGAATGGATCGCGCCCGTCTTCGGCACGGCGGTTTTCTTCTACGGTGGCCGCGTGTTCCTCCAGGGGGCCGTCCGCGAGCTGAAGGCTCGCCTGCCCGGCATGATGACGCTGATCGCGCTCGCGATCGGGGTCGCCTTCGTCTTCAGCGCGGCCGTCACGCTGGGCTACCCGGGCATGCCGCTCTGGGAGGAGCTGGCCACCCTGGTGACGGTGATGCTGCTCGGCCACTGGATCGAGATGCGCTCGATCTTCCAGGCCCAGGGAGCCTTGAAGGAGCTGGCGAAGCTTCTGCCTGCCACCGCGGAGCGAGTGGTCGGCGACCGGACCGAGGAAGTGGCCATCGAGGCGCTCGTCGACGGAGACGTCGTGCTCGTCCGTCCGGGCGCCGGCATCCCCGCCGACGGCATCGTGCGAAGCGGCAGGAGCTCGGTCGACGAGGCGATGATCACGGGCGAATCGCGCCCCGTTCCCAAGAGCGAGGGCGACGAGGTGATCGCGGGCACGTCCAACGGCGAGGGCTCGTTGCGGGTCGAGATCACGAAGACAGGCGAGAGGACGGCCCTGGCCGGCATCATGCGCCTGGTCGAGGAGGCGCAGACGTCACGCTCGCGGGCTCAGGCCCTCGCGGACCGGGCGGCGTTCTATCTGACCATCGTAGCCGTCGTCGCGGCCGTGGTCACCGCCATCGCGTGGGTCGCGCTCGATGCGGAGGCTTCCTTCGTCGTCGAGCGCGTGGTCTCCGTGCTGGTCGTCGCTTGCCCGCACGCGCTCGGCCTCGCGATCCCGCTCGTCGTCGCGATCTCGACGACGCTGGGAGCCCGGAGCGGGCTCCTCGTGCGTGACCGGCGCGGCCTCGAGGAGGCGAGAAAGCTGGACGCGGTCGTGTTCGACAAGACGGGGACCCTCACGCTCGGCGAGCACCGCGTGGTGTCGATGCGCGCGGCATCGGGTGTGGACGAGACGGATGCGTTGCGCCTCGCGGCGGCGGTCGAGCGTGACTCCGAGCACCCGATCGGCCGGGCCATCGTCGCCAGCGCGGAAGACCGGAGGATCCAGGTGCCGGCTGCGGATTCGTTCGAGGCCAGTCCAGGCCACGGAGTCCGTGCGAGCGTCGACGGACGGACGCTGGAGGTGGGAGGGCCCAACCTGCTCCGGCAGCTCGGGGTCACGCCGGCGCCGAAGCTGGTCGAGGCGGCCGCCGAGGCCGCCGCGAAGGGTCAGTCGGCGGTCTACCTCCTCGAGGACGCTCGCGCGCTCGCCGTGTTCGCGATCGCCGACGCGATCCGGCCGGAGTCCGCCGAAGCGGTGCGGCGGCTCCACGAGAACGGGATCGAGGTCGTGATGCTGACGGGCGACGCCCGCCCGGTGGCCGACGCGGTGGCGCAGGAGCTCGGCATCGACACCGTCTTCGCGGAGGTGCTTCCGGAGGACAAGGTCGAGAAGATCGAGGAGCTCCGAAGCCAGGGGAAGCGGGTCGCGATGGTCGGGGACGGGGTCAACGACGCCCCGGCCCTCCTGGCCGCGAACGTCGGTCTGGCCATCGGCGCGGGAACCGACGTCGCGGTCGAAGCCGGCGACGTGGTTCTCGTCCGGAGCGATCCGCGCGATGTCCCGCGGATCGTGGATCTCAGCCGGGCGAGCTACCGGAAGATGATCCAGAACCTGTGGTGGGCGGCCGGCTACAACATCGTCGCCATCCCGCTCGCCGCCGGCATCCTGGCACGGTACGGCATTCTGCTGGCGCCCGCCGTGGCCGCGATCCTGATGTCGGCGAGCACGATCATCGTGGCCGTCAACGCCCAGCTCCTGCGCCGGGAACGGATCTGAGGGGTATCGTTCGTCATGCCCAGGGATCCCCTCGAAACGTATCGGGAGAAACGGGACTTCCGGAAGACCCGCGAGCCCAGCGGGAAGCGCCGCCGGAAGGCTGGCAAAGGCCGCCGGAAAGCCGGCCCTCGCTTCGTGATCCAGAAGCACGCCGCCCGGTCGCTCCACTACGACTTCCGGCTCGAAGCCGACGGTGTCCTGAAGTCCTGGGCGGTCCCCAAGGGACCGTCGACGAATCCCAAGGACAAGCGATTGGCGATGCCGACCGAGGACCATCCCCTCGATTACGGCGGCTTCGAGGGCGTGATCCCGAAAGGCGAATACGGCGCGGGAGCGGTGATCGTCTGGGACCGCGGGACGTACCGGAACTTGACGGAGGAGAAGGACCGCGAGATCCCGGTCGGGGAGGCGCTCCGGAAAGGCCATCTCAAGATCTGGCTGGACGGCGAGAAGATCCGCGGCGGCTACGCGCTGACCCGGATCGGCAAGGGGAAGGACCTCAGGTGGCTCCTCGTCAAGATGGACGACGAGGAGGCCGACGCCCGTCGGAACCCGGTCAGCACCGAGCCCGAGTCCGTCCTCACGGGACGGACGGTCGAGGAAGTCGCCGAGGAGGAGGGTGGATGAAGGATCCGTTCGCGCCGCTCTCCCCGGAAGCCAGGCGGGGGCTCCGGAAGCGGAAGCATCCCGACTGGGTCCAACCCATGCTGGCGACCCTGACCGACGAGCCTTTCTCCGACCCTGACTGGATCTACGAACCCAAGCTGGACGGGGTTCGGTGCCTCGCCTTTCGCCACGGCGACCGGGTCCGGCTCCTCTCGCGGAACCGGAAGAGCCAGAACGCTTTCTATCCCGAGCTGGTGGAGGCCATCGCCGCGCAGAAGCCGCGGGATTTCGTAGTGGACGGCGAGGTCGTCGCTTTCCGTGACTCCGTCACGAGCTTCTCGCGCCTCCAGCAGCGGATGAAGATCGCCGATCCCGGCGAAGCACTCCGCACCAGCGTTCCCGTCTACTACTACCTCTTCGATATCGTCCACCTG
>DASZOP010000080.1:0-2299 GCA_035550715.1 Gemmatimonadota bacterium
CGTCGCCCGTTCGCTTTCCCCGGCACCCGCTCGCGATGGCGCGCTTCGGGCGCCTCGCCCTGCGTTCGGCCGAAGCCGTGGGCCGGCGCTTCCGGGGGGAGCTGGCGGCCGCCCTGTGGGCGGGCCTGGCTGCCCACTCGATAGCCGCGCTCGACCGTCCCCTGACGGCGGGAATCGCCCTCGTCCTCTCGATCGTCGCCCATCGGGTCGGATGGCCGTTCCCCCGCGGCGGGTCAGATCGGCTGGCTGAGGCGATGATCGCCGTGCTCGGCGAGCGCGGCGGGGAGATCGTGACCGGGCGACGGATCGAGTCGCTGGACGACCTGCCGCCGGCGACCGCGATCCTGCTCGACCTCACCCCGCGTCAGGTGCTCGGGATCGCCGGCGAGCGCCTGCCCGCCGGCTACCGCCGGAAGCTGGCCCGCTTCCGGTACGGGCCGGCCGCCTTCAAGGTCGATTGGGCGCTGGAGGGGCCCATCCCCTGGCGCGCGGCCGAGTGCGGCCGGGCGGGGACCGTCCACGTGGGCGGGACGGCCGAGGAGATCCGGGCCGGGGAGAGCCTCGTCGATCGCGGCGGGCACCCTGACCGGCCGTTCGTCCTCCTCGCCCAACCGACTCTCTTCGACCCGGAGCGCGCCCCGGGCGGGAAGCACGTCGCATGGGCCTACTGTCACGTTCCCAACGGATCGACGGTGGACATGACGGCGGCGATCGAGAGCCAGATCGAGCGGTTCGCGCCCGGGTTCCGGGACAGGATCCTGGCGCGTCATGCCATGGGACCGGCCGCGCTCGAGGCCCACAACGCCAACCTGGTGGGCGGCCACATCAACGGCGGGATCCAGGATCTCCGGCAGACCTTCGCCCGTCCCGTCTTCCGGCCGGATCCGTACGCGACACCGCTGCCGGGGCTCTACCTGTGCTCGGCCTCGACCCCGCCCGGCGGGGGCGTCCACGGCATGTGCGGCTACCACGCCGCCCGGTCGGCGCTCGAGGGAGCGCTCGGTGGACGGAAGGCGCCGACCGCCTTCACCGCCTCGTGACGCGGACCCTCCTGCTCCTGGCCCTGGCGGTCTTTCCCGCGACCGCCGTCGCCCAGACCGCGCTCCCCGAGCTCTACTACGAGGTCGACGGCGCCGGCTCTCCGATCGTGTTCGTGCCCGACTGGGCCGGTGACGCGACGACCTGGTTCCGGGTGCTTCCCCTCTTTCGCGATGGCCACCAGCTGATCCGCTACGATCCGCGCGGCCAGGGCCGCTCCGAGGCGCCCGCGAACGGGGACTATTCGATCGAGGCCCACCGGGACGACCTGCTGCGCGTCCTCGACGCGCTCGACGTGGAGCGGACTGACGTCCTCGCTGCGGGGCTCGGATGCCGGATCGCGATCGCCGCGGCGCTCGAGCACCCCGAGCGATTCGCGTCGCTCACCCTGATCGAGCCCCACCTGGCGTGGACGAACGAGGAGGCATCCTTCTGGGGGCGGTTCCTTCATGGTTGGGACCAGAGCGGCCGTCCCTCGATGGGGGAGTACGCCGCCGTCCTGGTCGGCCATTGGGTGGACGAGTTCTTCATGCGCCGGGAGCCGTGGCTGGTGGATTTCTACGACCTCCTCCTGCGCCGCCAGGACCCGGAGGAGCTGGTGGCCTCGCTCCGCTCGTGGCTCGCCGTCGACTTCGGGATGCCCGACGGCCGGAACCCGGTGCCGATCCTGATCGTCCGCGGGACCCATCACGGAGACGTGGAGCCGCTCGGCGATCCTCGGATCCGGGCCGCCTTCCCCTACACGCGTCGGGTCTACATCTCGGGATCGGGCGGCTCACCCCAGCTCGAGGCCCCCGAGAAGGTGGTGGCGGAAGTCCGTGCGCGGTGGGCGGCCCTGGCGGCGTCCGACTCCCTATAGCGTTTCGAGCGTTGCGTTTGCCGAGTTGATACGACGGCGTACTATCCTCCGCCAGGTGTGGGGGGGCGGCGGCATACCGCGAACGGAGCGCGAATCATCGCCGAATAGCGCGCCTGGTCGGTGCGCGGTATTTTCAGGGTCCTCATCGAGAGACGTGCGATCCACGTAGCGGGGTCTTTTTCGGGTCCCGTCGGCGGGGTGCGCGGAAACGCCCCCCGGGTGCCTCCACGTCGACGAAACGTTGACGGAGCGCGCCCGGACGCGTATCTTGATGATCCCTCGAAAACGCATCGGGGCCCGCTCTTTGACAATTGAAGTGTCTGTCCTAATAGCCAAGCCGAAAACCTCTCTCGAGGATTTTGGTCAAGCTACGAAGGGCGCACGGTGAATGCCTTGGCTCGA
>DASZOP010000081.1:0-10072 GCA_035550715.1 Gemmatimonadota bacterium
GGCCGTCGTGACGCTCGACGCGGACGGCCAGCACGATCCGGCCGAGATCCCGAAGCTCGTTGCGGCCTTCGAGGCCGAGCGGCCCGAGCTCGTGATCGGCTGCCGCGACTTCCGCGCGATGCCGCCTCTCCGGCGCCTGGCCAACACGCTGGGCTCCCTCACCCTGCGGCTCGCGCTCGGCGTCCGGATCCGCGACAACCAGTCGGGCTTTCGGGTGGTCGGGCGGCGGGTCATGGAGGCGCTGGCATCGAGCGGAGAGAGCGGCTTCGAGTTCGAGGTCGAGATGATCGCCGAGTGCCTGCGGCGCCGGTGGCCGATCGAGTGGGTCCCGATCCGGACCATCTACGCGGGGGAGCCGAGCCACATCCGGAACCGGGACCATCTGGTCGGGTTCCTGCGAACGGCGTGGCGGCTGAGACGATCGGTGGGCCGGCGGAAGGCGGCGGAGCGTCCGGGCTAAGGGGCACCGAACAGATCGAGCGGTCCGCGGCCCCGCCCCAGGCGCGGCGCCTCCCGGATCCCGCGACGGACCCACTCCCGGGCCTTCCGGACGGCGTCGAGGATCTCGCTTCCGCGGGCGACGTGGGCAGCGATGGCCGAGGAGAGGGCGCAGCCCGATCCATGGGTGCTCGTGGTCTCGATCCGGGTCGAGCGGAAGAGCTCGATCCGCTCCCCGTCGTAGAAGACGTCGAGCAGCTCTTCGCCCGGAAGGTCACCGCCCTTCACGAGGACGGCGCGCGCGTCCAGGTCCTCGACGAGGACGCGAGCCGCCGAGGGGAGCTGCGAAGGCTCGCGGATCGTCCACCCGAGGAGCGTGGCGGCCTCGGGTGCGTTGGGCGTGAGCAGGGTCGCCCGCGGAAGAAGCCAGTTCCGGATCGCCTCGACCGCGTCCTTCTCGAGCAGCAGCGCCCCGGTCGTGGCCACCATCACCGGATCCACGATCAGCGCCGGGAACGAGTGCCGGTCGGACGCCTCGGCGACCGCCGCCACGATCGAGCGGTTGGCGAGCATCCCCGTCTTGACCGCGTCGGGCGGAATGTCGGCGACGGTGGTCGCGATCTGCTCGGCCACGAACGCGGCGTCCACCGGGAAGATCCCGGTCACGCCTTCGGTGTTCTGGGCGGTCAGCGCGGTGATGGCGCTGGTCCCGTAGACGCCCAGGGAATGGAAGGTCTTCAGGTCGGCCTGGATCCCGGCGCCCCCCGAGGAGTCGCTCCCGGCGATCGTCAGCCCGACCGGCGGCCGCTCATTGGGCATCACCGGAATCTCGGCGAAACCACTTCGAAGGGCGAGAAGCTACCGGCTGTAGCCCGAGAGACGCTGCTGGATCCGCGGCAGCTCGGCGTCGCGCGTGATCAGGTTCGACCGCGGCGGAAGCTCGGCGATCATCGCCCGCACGTCGGTGATCCGGTCCTCCGTGAGCGGGTGGGAGGAGAAGAACTGCGAAACGGCCCCCGGCTGATTGTCGCGACGGCTCAGGAGCTCCTGGAACATCGTCACCATCCCGTGCGGGTCGTACCCCGCCCCCTGCATGGTGAAGACGCCGAGCCGGTCGGCTTCGCGCTCGGCATCGCGCCCGAACGCGGCGAACGTGCCGGCCCCCACGATCTGCGCAAGGAGCTGCTGGTAGATCGGCGGGTTCGCACCCAGCGCGAGCCCCGCCACGACCTGGAACCCGTACGCCTTCGAGAGCTGCTCCGTGCCGTGCCTGGCCACCCCATGCGAGATCTCGTGGGCCATGACCCCGGCCAGCTCGGCCACGTTGTCGGTGGCCTGGATCAGGCCCGTGTACACGTAGACGTGTCCGCCCGGAATGTTGAAAGCGTTGATCTCGGGTCCGGCCACGATGTGGAACTCCCAGGGCGCCTGCGCCAGCTCGGTCTGCGCGACCAGGCGCTGCCCGATCCGATTGACGTACGCGAGCGAGGTCCGGTCGTTGACCAGCGGCATCTGTCGGGCGATGTCCCCCTCGAGCTGCTGGCCGAGCGCCCATTCCTCCTGATAGGAGACCAGGTTGAAATCGCCCTGGTTGACACCCGACGAGGCGCATGCGATCGCGACGAGCACCGCCAGCGTGAGCGCAACGGCGGCGACCCGGGTTCGCGTGGCGGGGGCAGGGATCTCGCTTCTCATGACGATCTCTCCTGATCACGTGGTTGGAGCCCGACACGGCGCTAATATCGTCCGCCGATGGTAAAGGTTCCTGTTCAGGAAGGTCTCCCTCCGCTCCCGAGGGCGCGGCTGAAGCTGCTCGCCCGGCTGGGCACGAGGACCGGGCGTGAGCGCGAGCGACTCTACGTCCTCGAGGGGCGCCGCGCGATCGAGGATGCCCTGGAGCGGGGCGAGCGACTGAGGTTCGTGGTGGCGACGCCGGACGCCGAGGGGATCCTCCGCGAATGGGTGGCCGGGGGACGCCTGCCGGAGGGAGCCGCGCCGTTCGGAATCTCGGCCGCCGAGATCGAGCACGCGACGGACACGCGGACGCCGCAGGGCCTCCTCGCCGTGGGCGACGTCCCCGACCTCTCGCTGGCCGCGCTTCCCGAGGACGGCGGTCGGATCCTGCTCCTGGTCGACGGGGTCCAGAATCCGGGCAACCTCGGGACCCTGCTCCGAACCCTCGCGGCGGTGGGCGGGCGCTCGGCGATCCTGTGCCGGGGCACGGTCGATCCCTACAACCCGAAGGCGGTGCGGGGGGCGGCCGGCCTGACGCCCACCCTGTCGATCGCGGCCCCCGTCGCGGCGGCCGAGGCGGTGGAATGGTGCGCCGCCCGGAGCCGACCGATCGTCCTCCTCGAGGCCGGTGCGCCGGACCTGTTCGAGGCCCGTCTTCCCGAGGGGCCGCTGGCCCTGGCCGTCGGCAGCGAAGCGAGGGGCGTGACCCCGGAGGTCTCCGGCGCCGCATCCCTCAGGGTCGGGCTTCCGATGTCGGGGCCGGTGGAGTCGTTGTCGGTCGCGGTCGCCGGCTCGATCGCCCTCTATGCCCTGGCCCTCGGCCTCCGCGGGGCGCGCCGGTGAGAGCGGGGAGCGTTCTCGCCGCCCTGGCGCTCCTCGGCCTCCTGCCGGTCACGGCCGCCGGCCAGGACCGCCTGCGGGCCCGGGATCTCGGGATCGTGGTCGGCGTGCTGCCGCCCGGGCCGCTGAACGCGATCACCGACGTCCACGGAGTCCGGGTCGGACACCTCACCGTCGTCGAGGGCGACTCGATCCGGACCGGCGTGACCGTCGTCGTCCCCCACGAGGGAAACGTCTTCCTGGAGAAGGTGCCGGGGGCGATCCACGTCGCCAACGGGTTCGGCAAGCTGGCCGGGGTGACCCAGGTCGAGGAGCTCGGCACGATCGAGACCCCGATCGGCCTCACCAACACGCTCGCCGTGGGGCGCGTGGTGGACGGCCTCGTGCGCTGGACGCGCGAGCGGTCGGGGGAGGACGTCCGGTCGGTGAACGCGGTCGTTGGGGAGACCAACGACGGGTTCCTGAATGCGATCGGGGCCCCGCGAATCGGCGTGGAAGAGGTCTACGCGGCGCTCGGTTCGGCGGCCCCCGGGCCGGTGGCCGAAGGCTCGGTCGGGGCCGGCACCGGCACGATGGCGCTCGGTTTCAAGGGCGGGATCGGCACCGCCAGCCGGAGAGTCCGGATCGACGACGCCGTCCATACGCTCGGCGTCCTCGTCCAGTCCAACTTCGGCGGGGCCCTGGAGGTCGCCGGCGTGCCGGTGGGCCGCGCGCTCGGGAAGGCGGACTTCCTGGACGAGTGGATTCCGACGGGAGAGAGCGGCTCGGCGCCCGGTCCGGGTGCGGCACCGCCGGCGGTCCCGTCCCGGTGGCGAGCCGCCGATCAGCCGGATGCCGGCGGCGGCTCGATCATGATCGTCGTGGCGACCGACGCGCCGCTCGACGCGGCGGCGCTGGAACGAGTCGCCCGCCGGGCCCCGTACGCGATCGGTCGCGTGGGCGGCTTCTCCTCCCATGGCTCGGGCGACTACGTGATCGCCTTCTCGAACCACCCGGGCGTGCGGGTCCCGCACGAAACAGGAAGGCCCGTGGCAACGCGCGAGGTCCTGCGCGGCGAGGCGCTCAACCCGCTTTTTCTCGCCGTGATCGAGGCGACCGAGGAAGCGATCCTGAACAGCCTCCTCGCCGCGACCTCGGTCAGCGGGTGGCGTGGGAGCGCGGAGGCCATCCCGATCGACCGGCTGCAGGAGATCCTGGCCGAGGACTGAACCGGGGCCGCGCCGCGGCTGGACGTTCGCTCCCGTGCGACGATCTTAAGGCGCGTGATCGTCCAGGCCGCCCAACCGCTCCCGTGAGCGCGCGCCGACCTGCGCCCGCCGACCTGCTCGTAGTCGACGACGAGCCCGGCATCCGCCAGGCCCTGCGGCAGATGCTCGAGTACGAAGGCTACCAGGTCCGGACCGCCGAGAGCGGCCCGCGGGCCCTGGAGCTCTACCGGGAGCGTCCCGCCGACCTTGTCCTCCTCGACATCAAGATGGCGCCCATGGACGGCCTCGAGGTGCTCGAGAAGCTCCGGGTCGAGGACCCCGACGCGATCGTCGTCGTGATCAGCGGCCATGGCTCGGTGGAGACGGCTGTCGAGGCGTTGAAGCGGGGCGCGTTCGACTTCCTCGAGAAGCCGCCCGATCGCGAGGTGGTCCTGAGGCGAATCTCCAACGCCCTCGCCGAGCGCGAGCTGGAGCGCGAGAACGAGGCGCTGCGCGGTGCGGCCGCCGGTCCGCGCGGCCCCATCGTCGGCGCGAGCCGCCTGCTCGCCGAGGTCCTCGAAAAGGTCGCCCGCGTGGCCAAGACCCGGGCGTACGTCCTCATCACCGGCGAGAACGGGACCGGCAAAGAGCTCGTGGCGCGCGAGATCCACGTGCTCTCGGACCGCGCTCGGGGGCCGTTCGTGGAGGTGAACTGCGCGGCGATCCCGCACGAGCTCATCGAGTCGGAGCTCTTCGGCCACGAGAAGGGGGCCTTCACCGGAGCCCACGCCCGCCGCAAGGGGAAGTTCGAGCTCGCCGACGGGGGGACCCTGTTCCTGGACGAGGTCGGGGACATGAGCCTGGCGGCCCAGGCCAAGGTCCTGCGGGCGCTCCAGGAGGGGGTCATCCAGCGGGTGGGGGGCGACCAGCAGATCGGCGTCGACGTTCGGGTCCTGGCGGCCACCAACAAGGACATCGAGAAGGAGATCGCGGCCGGCCGCTTCCGCGAGGACCTCTACTACCGCCTGAACGTCGTCCCGCTCCACGTGCCGTCGCTGGACGAGCGGCGCGAGGACATCCCCGTCCTGGTCCGCCACTTCACCGAGCTGTACTGCGCCGAGAACGGGCTGCCGCCCAAGGCGTTCGACGACGAGGCGGTCGCCGTCCTCGAGGCGCGGCCGTGGCCGGGCAACGTGCGCGAGCTGAGGAACACGGTCGAGCGGCTGGTCATCCTGGCCCCGGGTCCGAGCGTGCGGGCCGAGGACGTGGAGGGGCTCACGGGCCCACTCGTCGGCCGGACGCGGGAAAAAGCCACCGCGACGCTCCTCGACCGGAACCTCTCCTTCAGCGATTACCGGGACGCCGCCGAGAAGGCGTTCCTCGAGCGGAAGCTCCTCGAGAACGATTGGAACGTCTCCGAGACCGCCCGCCAGCTCGACATGCAACGCTCGCACCTGTACAAGAAGATCGAGAAGTACGGGCTCTCCCGGGAGGAGACGGCCCGGAGCACGTGACCGGCGGTTCCACCCCCTCAGCCGTCGGCGATCAGCTCCCGCGCCCGCTCGAAGACATGGTCCAGCATGGATCGCGTCAGGACGCCCGTGAAAGTGTTCTGCTGGGACGGGTGGTAGGAGGCGAGGAGGACCGGGCCTTCCGCGCCGAGGTGGATCTCCGCGCCGTGGCCGAAGCGCGGCTTGGGGCTCGGGACCGCGTGCCCCCGATCGCGGAGCACCCGGAGGGCCTGCTCCCACGCCAGCTGTCCGAGCGCCACGACCACCCGGGTCCGCGGGAGGAGATCGAGCTCGGCTTCGAGCCACGGTCGGCAGTTCCGGCGCTCGTCGGGTCGCGGCCGGTTGCCCGGCGGCGCGCAGCGCAGGGTCGCGGTCATGAAGCAGTCGACGAGGCGGAGCCCATCCTCCTTGGCGATGCTCTCGGATCGGCTCGCGAACCCCGCCCGGTGGAGCGCCCGGAAGAGCCAGTTCCCCGACTCGTCGCCGGTGAACATCCGGCCCGTCCGGTTGGCCCCGTGGGCGGCCGGGGCGAGCCCGAGGATCAGGAGCCGCCCCTCGGGATCGCCCCACCCCGGAACCGGCCGGCCCCAGTACACCTCTTCCGTGAAGGCGCGCCGCTTCTCGCGCGCCACCCGCTCTCGCCACTCGACGAGCCGCGGGCAGCGGCGGCAGCCGGTGATCCGCGTCTCCAGCTCGAGCAAGGGCGCCGGGAACCAATCGGCCATCGGGAGAGTTTCATCACGGGATGTCACGACCCGGAACCTAACCGCCACGTCGCGCCTCACGAGCTTTCGCATCCGACGTCACGGCCAGCCCCTCCACGAGGTGCTATGATCCGCCAGATGCCGCTACTCCGCGCAGCCCTTCTCGCGCTGGCCCTGAACGCGCTCTTCGCGGCCGAGGCGCGCCCCCAGTACTTCGGTCGCAACAAGGTCCAGTACGAGCGCTTCGAGTGGCGGATCCTGGAGACCGGGCACTTCGACCTCCACGGCTACCAGGCGATGTCCGACGCGGCGCTCGGGGACGCCGGCCGCATGGCCGAGCGATGGTACGACCGCTATCAGGGGCTCTTCGACCATCGCTTCGGCGAGCGGAAGCCGCTCATCCTGTACGCCGACAAGCCGGACTTCCAGCAGACGAACACGACCCCCGGCTTCGTGTCCCAGTCGACCGGCGGCTTCACGGAGGGCCTCAAGGACCGGATCGTCCTGCCGTTCGCCGAGGGGTACGGAGAGACCGACCACGTCCTGGGTCACGAGCTCGTCCACGCCTTCCAGTTCGACATCGCCCAGAGCGATTCGGGCGCCGGCCCGACGGGGTTCCTGCGGCTTCCGCTCTGGTTCATCGAGGGGATGGCGGAGTATCTGTCGCTCGGCCGGGTCGACGCCCACACGGCCATGTGGATGCGGGACGCCGTCCAGCGCGGCGACCTGCCGACCCTGGACGACCTGTCGAAGGATCCGCGCTACTTCCCGTATCGGTACGGGCACGCGTTCTGGGCCTACGTGGCCGGCACCTACGGGGACGATGCGGTGCCGGCCCTCTTCCAGGCGGCCGGACAGAGCGGGATCGACGCGGCGATCGAGCAGGTGCTCCATACCAGCGAAGACTCGCTCTCTCAGGACTGGATCCGGGCGACGCGCGAGCACTGGGCCCCCCTCCTGGGAGGCCGGACGCCCCCGGAGCAGGTCGGAGAGCCGCTCATCACCGAAGGCGGTCCCGACGACTGGGTGCTCGCGCCCTCGATCAGCCCCGACGGGCGCCGCGTCGTCTTCCTCTCGCAGCGGGATCTCTTCACCATCGACCTGTACGTCGGGGACGTGGCGACCGGCGAGGTCCTGGGCCGGGTCGCATCGACCGATCGGAACCCGCACTTCGACGCGATCGCGTTCCTGAACTCGTCCGGCGCGTGGTCGCCCGACGGGCGGCAGTTCGCGTTCGTGACCTTCGCCCAGGGTGACAACGGGATCGCGATCGCCGACACCGATCGTCGCGAGATCGTCCGCACGCTGGACACGGAGGGGGTGGACGCGGTCTTCGACCTGGCGTGGTCCCCGGACGGTTCGTCGCTGGCGATCTCCGGGACACGCGGCGGGATCGTCGACCTCTATCGGCTGGACCTGACCACGGGGGCGGTCGAGCGGCTGACGGACGATGCGTTCGCCGAGCTCGCGCCGAGCTGGTCCCCCGACGGCGCGACGCTGGCCTTTGCCACCGACCGCGGGCCGGGCGCGGACCTCGACGAGCTTCGTTTCCCGGAGATGGGGATCGGCTTCTACGACGTCGCGGCCAGGACGACTCGCGTCGAGCGGCCGCTGGGCGACGCCAAGCACGTCAGCCCGCAGTACGCGCCGGACGGCCGGAGCCTCTACTTCGTCTCGGACCCGGATGGCTTCAGCGACATCTACCGCCTGGACCTCGCGAGCGGTGCCGTGACCCGCGTGTCCCGGGTCTCGACCGGGGTCAGCGGCATCACCGCGCTGGCCCCCGCTCTCAGCGTGGCGCGGAATACGGGGCGGCTCGCCTTCAGCGTGTTCAGGGACGGCGGCTATCGTGGAGCGACCTTGACGGCGGAGGAGGCGCGTGGTGTCCCCTTCAGCGGGGCGCCACCGGCCCCCGTGGCCGCCGTCCTCCCCCCGACGACCTCGACGCCGCCGGTCATCGTGGCCGAGTACCTGTCGGCTCCCGGCCGCGGCCTGACCGCGCGCAGATTCGAGGAGAAACCCTACCGGTCGGACCTCTCTCTGGACTTCGTCGCGCCCCCGACCGCCGGCGTGGCCATCGACCGGTTCGGCACGGCGATCGGCGGCTCGATCGGCTTCTTCTTCGGCGACCTGCTCGGCAACCGTCAGCTCGCGCTCGGCGTCCAGGGGAACGGCGGCCCGGAAGATCTGGGCGGCATCCTGACCTACGCCAACCTGGAGGGGCGTCTCAACTGGGGATGGCTGGGCGGGCGGCAGACCTATCGCAGCGTCCTGACGGGGATCCGGTCGACCGAGTTCGAAGGCGTGCCCGCCCGCGAGGTCGTGCTGCAGCTCGAGCGGACCTACTACAACCGCGCCGGGGTGTTCGCGCAGTACCCGTTCTCGTCGACGCGGCGGATCGAAGGCGAGGCCGGCTTCATGAACATCGGGTTCGGCATCGAATCGATCCGCTCGATCTTCGTCGGCAACCAGCAGGTCGCCGAGATCGAGGAGGATCTGCCCGCGCCCGACGGCCTGAACCTTGGGACGGGGAGCTTTGCCTACGTCGAGGACTACTCGTTCTTCGGGTTCACCTCGCCAGTCCGGGGCGGGCGCTCGCGGTTCGAGGTGGGGGGGAACGCGGGGACCTTGAACTTCGCGGATCTCCTGCTCGACTGGCGACGCTACTTCTTCGCCCGGCCGGTCACCTTCGCCCTGCGCGGGTTCCATCTCGGCCGCTACGGCGGCGACGCGGAGAACGATCGCCTGACACCCCTCTTCGTCGGGTATCCGACCCTGATCCGCGGTTACGAGGTCGGGTCGTTCGAGCCCGACGAATGCTCGGTCGTACCCGAAGATCCGAACGCCTGCCCCGAGTTCGACCGCCTGGTCGGGAGCCGGATCGCGGTCGCCAACGCCGAGCTGAGGGTGCCCCTCTTCGGCACCGAGGAGTACGGGCTCCTGGGGGCGGCCTTCCTGCCGACCGAGCTGACCGGCTTCGTGGACGGCGCGGTCGCCTGGAGCAAGGACGAGTCGCCGGAGTTCGACCTGGCGCGCGAATCGACGGAGCGGATTCCGGTCTTCAGCGCCGGCGGGGCGCTTCGGTTCAACCTGTTCGGTGCGTTCGTGGCCGAGGTCTACTACGCCTATCCCTTCCAGCGTCCGGACGAGGGGTGGCGCTGGGGATTCCAGCTCGCCCCCGGCTGGTGAGCGTGTCGGAATTCTGACGGTACCCTGGGGTCCCGAGGGGTAGGATGGAGGGTGACTACCGAGGTCGCGCCGCCGTTCGGGGGCGCGCATCGAAACGGACTTCTCCGCAAGGAGGACCGATGAGCAGATCGACCAGGATCCTGACCGCTTTGATCTTCACGAGCGCTTTCGTGCTGGGCGCCTGCCAGCAAGGCACCGACGAGGGCGAGATGGAAGAGCCGATCACCGATGAGACCGGCATGCCGGAGGTGACGGACGAGCCGGGTCTGGCCGAGGGTATCCCGGCCGAGGTGGGGCTCGAGGCCAAGGCCGAGAGCGGCATCACCGGGACCGCCACCGTGCTGCCCGCCGCTGACGGTGTCGAGGTCGCGGTCGACCTGAACGGCCTGACCGCGGGCCAGACGTACACGTCCCACATCCACCGTGGCACCTGCGACGACGATCTGGGCGTCGTGGCCCCGCTCGAGGA
>DASZOP010000082.1:0-5341 GCA_035550715.1 Gemmatimonadota bacterium
CCGCTCGCGGGCCCGGGTCAGCTCGGCCTCGGTCACCGCCCACCTGCGGGCGAGACGGGCGTCGGAGAACCCTTCCCCCTTGAGCCGCCGCCAGCCGTCGGCATCCGCGGGCGGACCCTCTTTCCCCGCCGCCACGTCCAGCGCCGCGAGCCGCGCCATCTGGCTCAGGAACCAGGGGTCGATCCCGGTCCCGACCCGGAGCCGCTCGGCCGGCCAACCGCGGCGGAGCGCCTCGGCGACCAGGAGGATCCGGATCGCGCTCGGCGACTCGAGCCGCTCGGCCAGCTCGTCGTCGTCGAGCCTCGTCCACTCCTCGCCGAAGAGGCCGGTCGTCCCGGTCTCCAGCCCCCGGAGCCCCTTCTGGATGGCCTCGCCGAACGTGCGGCCGATCGCCATCGTCTCGCCGACCGACTTCATGGCGGTCGTGAGCCGCGGATCCGCGCCCGGGAACTTGGCGAAGTCGAACCGCGGCACCTTGGCGACGACGTAGTCCAAGGTCGGCTCGAACGAGGCCGGCGTGGTCCCCGTGATGTCGTTCACGATCTCGTCCAGCGTGTAACCGACGGCGAGCCGGGCCGCGATCTTGGCGATCGGGAATCCGGTCGCCTTGGACGCCAGCGCGCTCGAGCGCGAGACGCGCGGGTTCATCTCGATCACGACCTGCCGGCCGGTCGTCGGATCGACGGCGAACTGGATGTTGGAGCCGCCCGTCTCGACGCCGACCAGCCGGATCACGCGGAAGGCCGTGTCCCGCATCGCCTGATACTCGCGGTCGGTCAGGGTCTGCTGGGGCGCGACGGTGATCGAGTCTCCGGTATGGACCCCCATCGGGTCCAGGTTCTCGATCGAGCAGACGACGACGCAGTTGTCGGCCCGGTCCCGCATCACCTCGAGTTCGAACTCCTTCCACCCGAGAACGCTCTCCTCGATCAGTATCTCGCCGATCGGGCTCGCTTTGAGGCCGGCCCGGACCATGGGCTCGAGCTCCTCGTGCGTGGTCGCGACACCCCCACCGGCTCCGCCCAGCGTGTAAGCCGGACGGAGGATGACCGGGAAGCCGGTGATCGCGACCACCCGCTCCGCGTCCTCCAGCGAGCGGGCGAAGCCGCCCCTGGGGACGGCGATCTCGTTCTCGATCATGAGCGCCTGGAACCTTTCCCGGTCCTCGGCCCGCTCGATCGCCGGGAGCCGGGCCCCGATCAGCTCGACCCCGTGCTCGTCCAGGATGCCGGCCAAAGCGAGCTCGCGCGCCAGGTTGAGCGCCGTCTGCCCTCCCAAGGTCGGGAGGAGGGCCTGCGGACGTTCCTCCTCGATCACCCGCCGGCACGTCTCGACCGTCAGCGGCTCCAGGTAGACCCTGTCGGCGGAGGACGGATCGGTCATGATCGTGGCCGGGTTCGAGTTGACGAGGACGACCCGGTACCCTTCGTCGGCCAGCGCGCGGCAGGCCTGGGTGCCGGAGTAGTCGAACTCGCACGCCTGGCCGATCACGATCGGCCCCGAGCCGATCAGCAGGATGGTCTCGAGATCGGTCCGCCGCGGCACCTACCTGCGCTCCCTCATGGCCGCCACGAACGCCTCGATGTGGTGGAGGGCGTCGTGCGGCCCCGGCGCCGCCTCCGGGTGGTACTGGACCGCGAAGAGCGGGCGCTCACGGTGGGCGAACCCTTCCACCGTGCCGTCGTAGAGGTTGACGTGGGTGACCTCGAGCCCGGGCGCCCCGGCGACCGCGCGCGCCTTTCCCTCGCGCACGGAGAACCCGTGGTTGTGGCTCGTGATGTCGATCTCCCCGGTCCGGACGTCCTGGACCGGGTGGTTTCCCCCGTGGTGGCCGAACTTGAGCTTGTAGGTCTCCCCGCCGTGGGCGAGCGCCAGGAGCTGGTGGCCCAGGCAGATCCCGAAGGTCGGGAGCTCGGGTTCCCGGCGCGAGAGCTCGGCCAGGGTCCGGATCGCCCCCCGGACGGCGGCTGGATCGCCGGGGCCGTTCGAGACGAAGACGCCGTCGGGCTCCAGGGCCAGCACGTCGTCCGCGGAGCTCTCCCCGGGGAGACGGATCACGCGGCATCCTTCGAGGTCCAGCCGCCGGACGATGTTCTGTTTCATCCCGAGATCCAGCGCCACCACGGTCAGGTCTCCCCGGCCCTCGGTCGTGGCCGCGCGGGGCATGACCTCGGTCGCCAGGTCGAGCCCTTCCATTTCGGGGATCGAGCGCGCCCGCCCGACCGCCTCGTCGACGTCGTCGGTCTCGCTGGTCAGGACGCCCCGGAGAGCGCCGCGGTCCCGGAGGTGGAGCGTCAGGGCGCGGGTGTCGACGCCGTCCACGGCGACCACCCCGTGACGCTCGAGATAAGCGGGAAGGGCCTCGACCGCCTGCCAGTTGGACGGCTCCCGGACGCAGGTCCGCATGACGAACCCGGCCACCCGCGGTCGCGGCGACTCGCCGTCGGTCGCCGTGATGCCGTAGTTCCCGATCAGGGGATACGTCATGACCACGACCTGCCGCGTGTAGGAGGGGTCGGTCAGGACCTCCTGATAGCCCGACATGCAGGTGTTGAAGACGAACTCGCCCAAGGCGGTGCCGGCCGCGCCGGTCAGCCGGCCGCGCGCGTGCCAGCCGTCCTCGAGCGCCAGGAGGGCTCCGGGTTCGTGACCGTGGCGGGCGCGGCTCACGGGCAAAAAAAAGTCTCCGCCGGGCGGAGACGGGCAGGCATACGACGGTCGGGCACTTTCATCGGCGCGTCCTTCCGGGCCTCACGGGACCACGAATTAAAGGAAGCGCGGAGAACCTACCCGCGAGGGGAGGGAGCGGCAACCGGCCGCTCGAGGGTTTCGATCGCGCGCCGGACCTCGCCCATGAGGTGATCGCGGTCCCGGGATCCCCGTCCCGCCGTCGGGATCGGCCGTCCCAGCCGGACCCGGATCCGCCCCCGCCCGACCCTGAGGGACCCCTTCGGCATGATCCGCTCGCTTCCCAGGATCGCGATCGGCACGACCGGCACGCCGGCCTCGAGCGCCAGCACGAACCCGCCCTTCTTGAACGGCAGGAGCCCGTCGCCGGGACCGCGCGTCCCCTCCGGGAAGACCAGCACGCTGATCCCCTCGCGGACCTTCCGGGCAGCCTCCTGGAGGCTCCGGATCGCGCTCTCCCGGTTCGACCGGTCGATCGGGATGAAGCCGCACATCCAGAGCGCCCATCCGAAGACCGGAATGAAGAAGAGCTCCCGCTTGGCCACCATCCGGAGCGAGTGACGGGTCGCCAGGAAGAGCGCGAAGATGTCGAACACGGAGCGGTGGCTGGACATGAAGAGGAAGGGACGATCGGGGTCGAGCTCCTGCTCCTGCTCGACCTCGAGCGGAATCGAGAGGCCGCGGAGAATCATCCCCGACCAGATCCTGGCGAACCTGAGGTACAGCTCGCCCCGGGGGCTGACCGGCCAGGTCAGGAGGCCCAGCGTGGACCAGAAGAGGGTCAGCGTCACCCCCAGGATCCAGGCGTAGGCGGTGCGCAGCACGGGACGCGCCTCAGGACGAGGTGTCGCTGATCTCGACGATCGTCCCGTCGTCCCCGAAGATGATCATCGTCTTGGCGGCGATCCGCCCCTGGGCGTCGTAGCTGTAGTAGGTCCACCGCTCGAGCCCGCCGTCCATGGTGACCCGGATCCTGGGCTCGCCCAGCTTGTTCCTGACCTCGTCCTTGGACATGCCCGCCTGGAGCGCGGCCACGGCCGTCTTCTGGGCGGCGGCGCTGTCGATCACGTCGATCTGGCCTTCGGGCTCGCCCCCCCGGCCACAGGCGAGCGTCCAAACGGCCAGACCGAGCGCGACCTTCAGGCGCATGCTCATGGTTCCCTCGCGTGAAAGAAGACGGTAGAAGAGCCTCAGGGGTGACGAATTCGAAGGTAACCGCCGCCGCCGGGCCGGGGCTAGCACGGCCTTGGCGCGGCCTCAGTTCCGGAACCGCCAGTTGACCCCGAAGTACCCCTCCCGGCCCGGCAGGAAGAACGCCTCCTCGGTCCGGTAGCTGAGCCCGCCCACGTTCTTGAACGAGATGAAGATCGTGAAGTTGATGATCGTCCCCTGGAGAAGGACGTCGGTGGCGAGGTAGGACGGCAGGGTAGAACCGTCCAGCGTCGTCCGATCGCCGCTGTAGCGTCCGGTCAGGCGGGCCTCGATCAGGAGGTCCCGGCTCGGAAAGAAGCGGTTCGCGTAGCGGAGCTGGCCCAGCGCCTGGGTCTCGGGCAAATACGGCAGCCGTTCGCCGGTGTCGGCCACCTCGACCGTCGTCCGGCGCGCGACCGCCCGACCGCGGACCCCCCCCGGGAGCGGGAACGCCACCTCGCCTTCGACGCCGGTGGCCGACAGGTCGAGGGCGTCGAACGTGTTGAACCCTTCCTCCCCCAGACGGATCCCCTCGGCCAGCGGGTCGAACCCGAGCCACGCCGTGGGCGGGAGCCAGACGAAAGCGCGGTCGGCGTCGGCGGACCAGGCCCGGGCGACGGCCCGCCACCCCTCCCCGCCATAGGCGACCTCGCCGCGGACCTCCTGCCACACCTCGAGGAGGGTGGGGTCGGCGGGGCGGCCCGGGTGGACGTCCACCTCCCCCTCGGCCAGCGTCCAGAGGAGCGCCATCTCGCCGAAGTCCGGCGGCCGGAGGGCCCGGCCCGCCGCGACCGAGACCTCGACCCGTTCGGCCGGCCGGCCGGTGACGACCGCCTGCCACGCCGTTCCGCTTTCGGCAAAGTCGTCGTGATCGAGCCGGCGCACGGCGACGTGACCCGCCACCCGCCCGTCGGCCATCCTCAGGCCTGCGCCACCCCCCAGCTCGTACGTCACCCTCGGGTTCACGAGGCCCTGCGCGCCCTCGGGGGGATCGAGCAGGTTCGTCCCGGCGCCGTTCACGAACAGGAGGTGGCCCGACGACGCCTCTTCCTCCCCGCGCGCGCCCGACCCCCAGATCGAGACGGGCCCGCGTTCGAAGGTCAGATCGAGCCGGGCGTCGCTCCGCTCCCCGGTCCCGACCAGCCCGAGGGCGTCGGCGAAGTCGAAGTTCTCGGCGACGTCGAAGTGGGTCCGGGCGTAGTGGGCCCGCGCCTCGACCGGACCCAGGGCCCCGACGTAGGAGAGGTGCCACGTCGAGCGGTCCTGTTCCTGGATGCCGGCCAGACCGACCCGGTTGTCCTCGCCCGAGAAGTCGTCGCCGAACCGGGCCGCCTCGAAGCGGTGCCCGAGCCAGGGTCGCCAGCCCGCCTTGAAGACGGTCTGGTTCCTGGTGAAGTCCCCGGTCCCGAGAAAGCCGTCCGTGGCGTCGAAGTTGGCGGCCACGAACACGTCGCCGTGCCAG
>DASZOP010000083.1:0-17020 GCA_035550715.1 Gemmatimonadota bacterium
TTCCCCGAGGGATCGACCCGGGACATGGCGTTCGACCAGGTCGAGGCGATCCTCGACCAGGCCACGGAGGATCTGCTCCTCGACTTCATCGTGTTCGGCTCGACCGAGCTGGAGGCGGGACGCCTCCTCGATCCCGCCGGCGGTGATCCGCCGACCAGCGAGGGCGCCCTGGCCGATCTCTTCGACGCCGTCGCCGACCAGGCCGGTCTCGAGCCGCCGCCCGTCACCGAGGCGGCTCTCGCCGAGGGAGCCGTCATGTTCGTGGACGAGGACGGCAGGACGGTCGTCACCCAGTCGGGCTTCGGCGGAGTCGACTTCCCGGCCGGCGCCCTGACCCAGCGGACCCTGATCATCCTGGAGCGCCTGCCCGAAGAGGGAGAGCCCGGCGACGGTCCGCTGCCGACGGATCTCGACCAGTACCCCATCTTCTATCAGGTGACGACCGTTCCCGAGGTGGGGGAGCTCTCCGTCGAGGCCGTGGCCGGGCTCTGTGTGGTCGATCCGCCGGATCCCTTCGCCCCCACGGCCGAGGTTGCCGCCCGGCTCCGGCTCGCCCATCCGGATCCCGACGACCCGGCCGGGATCGAGTTCCTGCCGCTCATGGACGCGCCGTTCGTGGACTGCACGGGGGCCAGCACGGAAGGCCTCGGCCTGGCAAGCCCCGGGCGGCTCGGCGGCGCGATCGCCGCCTTCAGCCCGATCGCGGCCGTCGATCCGCTGAGCGGTGGGCCCGCGCCGCTGATCGTTACGTTCGACATTCCGGAGACCGTGCCCAACACGCCGGGGTCGACGATCACCGGGACCGTCGAGTTCGCCGATCCGGAGGGAGACATCGTCCTGGCGATCGTGGAGGTGATCTCGGGCCCGCTGAACGGGTTCGAGTTCGATCCCGATGTACGGGGCCAGACGACGGGGACCTACCAGTTCACCATCGCCTGCCCCGAGGGCGGCGATCCCTGCTCGATTGGCGAGGTCCAGGCGACGATCACGCTCGAGGACGCCCAACAGAACCGGAGCGAGCCGTTCCCGTTCTCGTACACGGCGGTGGAGCCGTAGGGAGCTCGAAGACCACGGGGTGGCCGGGAGTATTTACAAACGGGAAGAAGTCGGTATAATGGATGCCGTCAACAGGTTTCAGGACCGGGACCTTTCACACTCAGGAGGAAGCGAGCTCATGGCGAAGAAGAAGGCAGCCAAGAAGGCCAAGGCGAAGAAGAAGCCGGCCAAGAAGAAGAGGAAGTAGGCGCCTTCGAGCGTCGCATCCAGGAGGGGCCCGGCACCACCGGGCCCCTCTTCTTTTTCAGGCATCGCTCTGTATCGCGCCATTTTTCTTGCCGCCCCCGGAGGTCCCGGGTAGCTTTATCCCATCAAGGTGAAGGTCGCTCAAAACGGGCAAGCTCAAGGCGCGCGACGAAGGCCGCCTGAGGCGTACTGAAAAGTACGCCGTAAGGCGGCCGAGGAAGCGCAACGAAGAGATTGCCCGTTTTCAGCGACCGAGAAGGGTCGGGGAGTAGCTCAGCCCGGTAGAGCACTACGTTCGGGACGTAGGGGTCGCAGGTTCAAATCCTGTCTCCCCGACCAAGAGGAAGAGCGCGCGGAGCCGGGGCCCCGCGCGCTTCTCGTTTTTGAGGGAGGGTGAACCGGCTGGCGGCGTCCCTCAGAACGTGAACGTCACGCCGCCGACCGCCCGGGAGCCCAGCACGGAACCCCCGTAGAGCTGGAAGTGCTCCTTGTCCAGCACGTTGTTCCAGGCCACGTTGATCCGCGCGAACGGGGCTACGTTCCAGCTGCCGTTCAGATCCAAGGTCGCGTAGCCGGGAACCCGCCCCGCGAACACCCCCGCCGCCCAGTCGAACGCCTCCTGCATGTGGACGTTGAACCCCGCGCTGAACCGCTCGGGGTTGTAGTAGGTGGCCCCGATGTTCCCCTTGTGCTGCGGCGTGTTGGGCGAGAGCTCGTCCTCGTTCACCGTGCCGCCCTCGCTCGCCCGGTTGTCGTCGATCTCGAAGTCGAAGTACGTGTAGTTGGCATCCACCTGCCAGTTGGCGGCCGGCAGGAAGGAGACCCCCAGCTCGACGCCCTGCTCGTCCACCTGGCCGGCGTTGGTGTAGGAGACGATGAAGGCCGGACTCCCGTCGGGGAGCAGCGAGAACGCCGCAAACCGGGGCCCGAGCTGCTGCTGGATGGCGCCCAGCACCGTCGGCGCGAAGGGAGCGAACGGCTCGCCCGGTCCGAAGCCCGCCGGAAGCTGGAAGGCGGGGAAGTCGTCCCGGTTCACGTTGGGGAGCAGATCGGTGACGAAGTCATCGATCTGATTGTTGTAGTAGTCGGCCGTCAGAAACACGCGCCCGCCGGCCACCGAGCCCTTGTAACCCCATTCGAAGCCCGACAGCTCCTCGACGTCGAGGTCCTCGTTGCCACGCGCCTGGACGGTCGTGATGCCGAAGTTCAGCGGCAGATCCACCGGCTGACCCACCTGCTGCGAGATCGCCTGTTCGATCCCCAGCTCGAGCGGCCTCAGATCCGCCGGCGCGCCCGCCGCCACCCGGAGGAAGAGCTCCGAGTAGTTGGGGATCTGGTACGCCCGGTTGTAGGTGAACCGCAGCGAATGGTCCACCGTCGGTGTGAAAACGACGGCTCCCTTGGGGGCGAACTTGTCGTCGTCGATCACGCTGAAATGATCGAAACGCCCGGCCACGAGAAGGTTCCACTTCGGGTGGAGCTGCCACTCCGCCTGCCCGAACGCCGACGTGATGACGTCCTCGTGGGTGTCCTCCATGAGGGTCGCTTCCGTGTCGACCGAGTACCAGCGGTTCGAGGCGCCACCGACCAGGAGGAGGCTGCCGTCCCCCGAGCCCCAGTTGGCCTGACCCTCGACGTGGAAGATGTCCGACTTCTCGAGGAGCTGGGCGCCGGAGGCCAGTGACGTCTGGTTGTTGCCCTCGCAGGTGTCGCGGGGGACGCACGGGCGGCCGGGGAGCCCGGCCGGGGGCACCGGCGCGTCGGCGTTTCCCTCGATTTCGTCGGCGCGCCGGCCGCTGTACCATCCCATGGCTACGAAATGGTCGGACGCGTACTGGGTCCGGACCCACGGCCGGTCGGCGCCGTTCACCTGGACGCGGCCGATGCCGGTCGTGAAGATCTCGTTCTCGACGTGGGCCATGCCGCCTTCGGCCGTCCAGATCGAGCCGTCGGCGAGGTTGTAGTCGAGCCGGCCGCTGCCGTAGGTCGAGCTGACGGGGTCGTCGATGAACGGAACGGCCTCGGTGGGGAGGAGACCGTACTCGAACGTGCACTGGCTGGGGGGCGGTGCGCATTCGCCTTCGGCGTCGGCCACGGTCCGGGACTCGGAGAACGTCTCGCCCACCTGGACATGACCGAAGTTCGCCTTGTACCCCCACTTCTGGCTCTCCGAAACCCCCGCGTGACGGACGTCGAAGCGGGCCGTTTCCCGCTCGCCGCCCGACACCGCGACCTTGGTGCCCTGGATGTCGGCCGGTGAGGGTGTCGTGATGTTGAGGACGCCGCTGAAGGCGTTTGCGCCGTAGAGCGCGGAGCCCGGGCCGCGCACGAAATCGAGCTTGCCGAGGTCGTCGAGCGGCATCGAGAGCGCCGTCCACTCCTGCGATTGGAGGAAGCCGAGCGAACGGTCGATCCCGTCCTGCAGGACGAGGACGCGGCGGTTCAGCGACGAGTTGTATCCGCGGGCGTTGATGTTGAAGTCCTGGACCCCGCTCTGGACGACGTCGATCCCGGGCTTGTCCACGAACAGCCTCGGGAGCTGGCCGGTGGGCGCTTCGGCCTGGAGCTCGGGGCCGCTCACGACGGTCACCGCGGCCGGAGCCTCGACGATGCGCGAGGGCTCGCGGGACGCGCCGACGACCGTGATCGTCCCCATCTCCAGGAATCCCTCGACCAGGGCCACGTCCCCGACCGCCGTCTCGCCCGCCCGCACGGTCACGACCTCGCGCCGGCTCTCGTATCCCAGAATGTTGAAGACGAGGACCTGGCTCCCGGAAGGCACGTTCGCGATGCTGTACGTGCCGCGCTGGCCGCTGACCGCTCCGAGCCCGGTCCCGTCGACCGAGATCTGGACGTTGGCCACGCCTTCGTTGGTGTCGGCGTCGGTGACCGTCCCGATGATCCGTCCCGTTCCCTGGGCCGGAAGCCGGGAGGGCGCGCCCAACAGGATGAGGGCCGCCAGCCCCGACACGACGCTCCCGATCAACGCACTACGCTTCGCCTTCATGGGCCTCCCCGTGGAGAAGTCGAGGAACGGAGCCCCACCCCGTCCCGAAGATCGCCTTGCACCCCTCTAGATTGGGGCCGCCGGCCGCGCCCGACAAGGGGGTGCGTCCCGACGGTTTGGTATCCCGCTTGCTGGAAGGAGGGAAGGACCGATGCGCAAGGATGGCCCTTCAGAGCCGCCGAAGCGGACCCTCGGGGGAGCGGGAAGCACGGCGAACGCGCATATTGGGGCCCCGGAGAAGAGGATGGAGACCCGGCGCGTCGTCGTCCATGGAAGGGTCCAGGGAGTCGGATTCCGCTGGTTCGTCGTGCGGAACGCCGAGGCCCTGGGGGTCGGCGGGACCGTCCGCAATCGCCCCGACGGCGCGGTGGAGGCGATCCTCTCGTCGGCCGAACCGGCGGACGTGGAGTGTCTCATTCAGCGGATCCGGCAGGGCCCACCCGCATCCCGCGTGGAGAGGATCGAGGTGGATCCGATCGAAGGGTTGGAAGGGGAGCGGGGCACGATGAGGGTGATCCGGTGAGGTCGGGCGGTCGAGGCCGGGCGACGATCCGTCTCGCCGTCTTCGCGCTCTCGGCCTCGATGGCCTGCGCGCCCGTCTACAGCCGGACGACGGCCCCCGGGCCCGCGGTCCCGTCCAGGCCCGTGCCGGGCGGGGGCGAGGCGGTCGCCTCCGGGCTCTCGGGGATCCTGGGGCGGCTGATCTGGCCGCTGGCCATGGACGGGGTCCGGGTGCTCAGCAGCCCGTACGGAACGCGTCTCCATCCTCGGTCGGGCGGCGAGCGGTTCCACCGCGGCCTCGACCTCCGCGCCGACGAAGGGACGCCGGTCTACGCGGTCGCCGACGGGCGGGTCTCACGGAGCGGCTGGAGCGGGGCGTACGGCAACCTGATCCTCCTCGATCACGGAGAGGGGCTGGAGTCGGTCTACGGGCATCACAGCCGGAACCTGGTCGCCGAAGGAGAGAGCGTCCGACGCGGAGAGGTGATCGCGCTGGTCGGCCACACCGGAAACGCGACCGGCGACCACCTCCATTTCGAGCTCCGGTGGCGCGGCGGCACGGTGGATCCCTGGCGCGTCCTCCCGGCCCTGTACGGAGCCCGGGGGCGATAGGGGAGGCATGCCCGACGTCCGTCCAGCCGGGAAGGTCACGATGACGAACGAAGCGCTCTCGAAGCGGCTCGAGGCCGCCATCCGCGACATCCCGGACTTTCCGAAACCGGGCATCGTGTTCAAGGACATCACGCCGGTCCTCCTCGATCCACCGCTCTTCGAGGACACCGTCGCCGAGCTCGCGCGCTGGACCGCGGCGTGGGAGGCCTCGAAGATCATCGGCGTCGACGCACGCGGGTTTCTGTTCGCGGCGCCGGTCGCGAACCGGCTCGGGATCGGGATCGTTCCCGTCCGGAAGATGGGAAAGCTGCCGTACCGGACCGAGCGCCAGGCGTACGAGTTGGAGTACGGGAGCGCGGAGCTCGAGATCCATGTCGACGCGATCGATCCCGGTGAGCGGGTCGCGGTGATCGACGATCTCCTGGCGACCGGGGGCAGCAGCCACGCCGCGGCGCACCTGATCGAGCGGCTGGGGGGCGTCGTGGCCGGACTGGGGTTCGTGATCGAGCTGGGGTTCCTGGACGGACGGGCGCGGCTCGCGGGGTACGACTGCGCGAGCCTCGTGCGCTACGAGTAGAGGTCGGGATGGCGGGACGTCCCTATCGCAGCGGGAAGGGCGGCTTCGAGACGGCAGAGCTGGGGGCGCTCACGCTCACCGACGACGAACCGCTCTTCGCCCTCCACCTGACGCACCCGGACGTCCTCGCGGAGGACGTGGTGTTCTTCGCCGACGGCCGCGTCGTTCCGGAGAGCGATCCGGCGGTCCGGACGCTGCTCGGCTGGCATCGCCAGGGAGGAGTGGTCGTGCTCGGCTTCACGACCGCTTCCGTCGTGTCCGACCTCCTCGTCGAAGTCCTCCGCCTGGCCGAGATCGTTGGCGACTGGGATGTCGAGCAATGGGACGAGATCGTGCTCGAGTACTGGGGTTCGGCCGACGAGGCGCTCGTCGAGAGCGTAGCCGGCCGCTGGGACCTGTCCCGGCAGGAAGGGTGGACCCTCGCCAGCTGGACCCGCGCCATGTGGGACGAGGACCCCGAGCCCGGCCGTCCGATCGTCGGCGTCCTGGCCGGTCAGGTGTCCGAGCCGGTTCGCGCCGCGATCGACTGGCTCTCCAAGGCGAACCGGGAGATCGCGGCGTTCGAGGCGCGGCGGATCGTCAGCGACGGCACGCCGACCTACTGGACCTATCCGGTGGCCGGCGCGTGGATCCGCTCGACGGGCCTCCTGGACGAGAAAGCGCCCGACCGCCGCCGTGAGACCTTCGTACGACGGACGGGGAGCGTCACGGGGGGACTCCTCGCGGCCGTCGAGAAGCGGTGCCTCGACTCGGGAAGCGCGGTCGCGTGGAGCGGAGAGGATTGGGTCCGGTTCGACGGCGCCAGCCGCTCCCTGCGCGTGTTTCCGGGAGCGGCCTGGGTCGACCTCCAGCTGGTCGGCGCCGACGAGGGGGGCTTGATCGGCATGCGGTACCGCTACGGCCTCCCGAGCCGCCTCAGGCCCCCCGAAGACGCGCCACCGGAGGTCCACGTCCGGCTGAGCGCCCCCGCGGATTTCGGGCCCGAGGTCCAGCTCCTCCTCTCCGACTGGCTGAGCGGTCGGCTCTCGAAGGAGGCCCAGCCGGTCGCGCGCCCGCGGATCGTGTCGCGGGAGGTCGACGTCACTCCGGCAAGCCGCCCGCGCGAAGCAGGTCGCTCCGATCGTTCAGGTTGAGGAGCAAGCGCTCGGGGTCGAGGCCGATCGGGAACTCCACCGAAGGGACGACCGCATGCTCGAGGTCGTCCAGCGCGGCGAGGACACGGCGCTCCGCGCGGTCGAGCGCCCGCCGGCAGGCACTCGCCGCCCCGGCGCGCCAGACGGCGGCGAGCGGATGGAGCCGGCCGGCGTGCTCGGGAAGAACGACGTCCACACCCGGGGCGTGGGCGGCGAGGAAGGAGAACAGTCGCGGGTCGACGAACGGGCCGTCGCAGGCGGCGACCGCAACCAGGGCGTCGGGCGCGGTCTTCTCCACCGCGCTCAGGCCGGCCGCCAGCCCGCCCAGCGGACCGGCCCCCCGGACGATGTCTTCCACGCGGTCGTAAGGACCCGGGGGCAGCTCCATTCCGTGACCTGCTGCGACGAGTGGAGGGCGATCTGCGAGCCCGGCCAGCCGCCTTACGACATGGAGAAGGAGCGGCGTCCCCCGCCATTCCAGCCACGCCTTCGGGCCCCCCAGCCTTCGACCCTCGCCGCCCGCCAGGACCAGGACCGCGTCGATCGGCGCGCCTTCCAACGTTTTGGCCATCCTCTCCTCCGCCGCCCTTCGGTGAGACGGGCCGCCAAGGGCAAGCTACCCGGCGCGGGCCCGGTTGACGCCTCTGCCTCCAGCCGGGAGCATTGAGCGCGGGATGGAACCGGTCCGGATCGCGCTTCTCGGCTGCGGCCAGGTGGGGCTCACCCATCATCTGCCGGCGCTCCTCGGGCTCCCGGAAGTTCGCGTCGTGTCGCTGGCCGAGGCCGACCCGGAACGTCGCGCCGCGGCCGGCGCCCGCGCTCCGGAAGCGGCCGTGACCGCCGACTGGCGCGAGGCGATCGGGCTCCGGGAGCCGGACGCGGTCCTGGTGTGCCTGCCGAACGCCGACCACGCGGAGGCCGGGCGAGCGGCCTTTCAGGCCGGCCGGCACGCGTACATCGAGAAGCCGATCGCCCGCTCGCTCGCCGAGGCCGAACCTCTGCTGGATGCGTGGCGTGCGAGCGGAAAGGTCGGGATGGCCGGGTTCAACTACCGCTTCAGCCCGTTGTACCGAGCCGCGCGGGAGGGTCTGCGGGAGGGGCGGATCGGCGAGCCGCTGGTGGTCCGGAGCGCGTTCACGATCCCGGGCGACGGAATACCGTCCTGGAAGCGCCACCGGCAGGGCGGCGGCGGAGCGCTCCTGGACCTGGGATCCCATCATGTCGACCTGGTCCGATGGCTCCTGGCCGAGCCGCTGGAAGCGCGTGCCGAAGTGCGGTCCCGGTCTAGCGAGGACGACCTCGCGCTTCTCCGCCTGCGACTCGAGGGCGGGATCGAGGTACAGTCGCTGTTCGCGTTCGGCACCGTGGATGAGGAGCGGCTCGAGATCTACGGGACGGAGGGGCGGCTCGTGGTCGACCGCGGGCGGCAGCAGAGCGCGGTGATCGAGAAGAAGGGCCGGCGGTCCTGGGCGAACCTCCTCGGCCCTGTGCCCCGCTCGCCCGCCCAGGCCGCGTGGCTCTGGGAGAAGCGGCGGACGCCGGGTCACGAGCCTTCCTACCGGGCGGCCCTGGCCGCGTTCGTCGACGCCGTCCGGGCGGGCGCGAATCGTCCTCCCGACCTGGGTGACGGCCGGGCCTGCCTCGCCGTCCTGGACGCGGCCGGGCGCTCGGCGGTCCTCGGTCAGGCGGTGGCGGTGACCGGTGGCTGAGCCGACGGGATCCATGGCGGTCGTCCTGCCGACCCGGGACCGGGGAGCGACGGCAATCGCCGCGGTCCGCTCGATCCTCGCCGGTGGGGGTCCGCTCTCCGAGCTCGTCGTGATCGACCAGAGCCGGGACGACCGGACGTCGGCCGCGCTCGCGCCCCTCCTGGGCGATCCCCGCCTGACCTTGCTCCGGAGCGGCACGGTCGGCCTCGCCCGCGCCAGAAACGAGGCCATCGCCGCCTGCCGGAGCGAGCTGGTCGCGATGACCGACGACGACTGCGTGGCGATCCCCGGATGGCTGGCCGCGATCGCCGACGTCTTCGCCTCCGAAGATCGGGTCGGGCTCGTCTTCGGAAGCGTCCTGTCGGCCGACCACGACCCGCGGCTCGGGTTCGTGCCCGCCTACGAGGTGCGACAGCGGCGGCTGGAGCGGGGGCGCGACGCGGGGCCCCGGATCGACGGAATCGGCGCCTGTATGGCGATCAGGCGGCGGACGTGGGAGGAGATCGGCGGCTTCGACGAGCTGCTCGGCGCGGGCGCGCGCTTCCAGGCCGCCGACGAAGGCGACTTCGCCCTGCGCGCGCTGGCTGCCGGCTGGTACGTCGCCGAGACCCCGGACGGGGCGGTGGTTCACCACGGTTTCCGAGCCTGGGCGGAGGCCGAGGTGCTGGTCCGCGGTTACGCGCGGGGGACGGGTGCCATGATGGCGAAGCACGTCCGGCGCCGGACCGGGGGAGCGTCGCGGCTCCTGTCGCGGATGGCATGGAGCTGGATTCGCGGGAAGACCCACGACGCGGCTCGGCTGGGCAGCGCGCCCCATCGATGGATGCGGCTCGAAGCCTTTACGGGAGGTTTCGCCGAGGGACTGCGGCTGCCGGTCGACCCCGCGACCTGCCGGTACCGGCCTCCCTCCGCCCCCGTCGAGCGCGGCGCCGCGGCGTGAGCGTCCAGCTCTCCGCGATCGTGCAGGCACCACACGGGTTCGAGGCGGTCCGGACCACCCTGCGCCACCTCGCCGCTCAGTCGATCGCCCGGAACATGGAGATCGTCCTCGTCGCTCCTGCCCGAGCGGGGCTCTCGATCGACCGGGACCTCCTGGGCGGATTCGGATCCTGGAAGGTGGTCGAAACGGGCGGCTCCCCGTCCGGAGCCGCCGGCTACGCGGCCGGCGTCCGGGAGGCCGCCGCCCCCGTCGTCGTCTTCACCGAGGACCACTGCTTCCCGGCTCCCGGCTGGGCGGAAGCCCTCCTCGGGGCGTACGCGAACGGCTGCGTGGCGGCGGGTCCGGTCGTCGCCAACGCGAGCGACCCGGGGAGCGCGGTCGCATGGGCCGACTTCATGCTCGGCTACGGGCCCTGGCTCGACCCCTCCCCTGGCGGAGAGGTGGATTACCTGCCCGGCCACAACAGCAGCTACCGGCGGGACATCCTGCTGGAGTACGAGCCGGACCTCGAGGCCTGGCTCGAGGCAGAGAGCCTCCTCCATTGGGACCTGCGGAAGAAAGGGCGGCGGCTGTGGCTCGAGCCGGGGGCGCGGACCCACCACTTCAACTTCTCCCTCGTCCGGCCGTGGCTGGCGGCGACGTTCTTCCAGTCGCGCACGTTCGCGGGACGGCGGATGAGGGGCCTCGGGAAATCGCGCCGGCTGGCGTGGGCGGCCGCGAGCCCGCTCATCCCTGCGGTCCGGCTCCGTCGCTGCGTCAAGGACCTGGGCCGGTGCCCCGGGCGTCCGGGGCTCGCGTGGCTCGTTCCGGCGCTGACCGTGGCGCTCGTGACGAGCGCGATCGGCGAGGCGACCGGTTACCTGCTCGGTCCGGGCCGGGCGCCGGCCCGTGTCTCTCCCTACGAGTTCCGGCGCGATCGGCACGTGACGTCCCGCGACCGGGCAGCCATGGCGAATGCACGCTACTGGGAGTGACCGGACCCCTCCGGTTCCTCACGTCTCGGCCATCATCCCGACCGTCGGCCGGCCCGACCTTGCCGTTCGTGCGGTCCGGAGCGCGCTGGAGCAGACGATGCAGGACCTGGAGGTGGTCGTGGTCCTCGATGGTCCCGATCCCGACACCCGGGCGCGCCTCCGATCCATCGAGGATCCACGGCTTCGCGTGATCGAGCTTGGCGTGCGGAGCCGACAGGGGGCGGCGAGGAACGCCGGTGTCCGGGCGGCCCAGGGGTGGTGGATCGCCTTTCTCGACGACGACGACGAATGGCTCCCGGGAAAGCTCGAGGCGCAGCTCGCGGTCGCCCGGTCTTCGAGCTTCGATCGACCGGTGGTCGCGGCTCGTGTCCGGGCACGCCGGGACGACGCGGATGGACCGGTCTGGCCGCGCCGGCTGCCGGACCCGGGGGAACCCTTCTCGGAGTACCTCTTCGCGCGGCGGACGCCATTCTGGGGCGAGACCCTGGTTCACACCTCGACCCTTCTCCTTCCGCGCGACCTCATCCGGGAGCTCCCGTTCCGGGAGGACCTCGTGAAGAACGAGGATCTCGACTGGCTCCTCAGGGCGCTCGTCCGTCCAGGAGTCGGGCTCGAGTTCGCTCCAGACCCGGAGCCGCTCGCGATCTGGAGCGTGGACGCCGGCCGCCCGCGGACGAGTCGTCGGCCCGACTGGCGGTCGAGCCTGGCGTGGGTCCGGAGCGTCCGCCCGTTCGTGACCCGGCGGGCCTACGCGGCCTTCCTCCTGACCTGGGCCGCCGCGGACGCCGCCCGCGAGCGGAGTCTTGCGGCCGTCTGGAGCCTGCCGGTCGAGGCCTTCCGTCACGGCCGGCCGCGACCCCGGCATCTCCTTGTCTTCCTCGGGATCTGGCTCGTTCCGACGGTCTTGAGGGAGCGCCTGGGGCGGAGCCGATCGTCGGAGGTGGGGAAGCGAAACCGGCTCGGCGCGTAGTCGGAAGCGACGCCCCCCTGCAAAAGTCGATGGCCCCCCGGCCAGGAAGCGGCTCCTTTCCGACCCCCGCGGCCTCACGGTGGAGACCGTTCTAGACGGACCACCGGCGACGATCTATAAAGGAGGCTCGAGGGCCACGGCCAACCCTATGCGAGGTGAGACGTGTTGCGTCGCTTCTTGATCCCCCTGGCCTCTTTCGCCCTGGCCTCCTGCACCGGCCAGAGCGCCCCCACCGGAGTGGTTTCGGATGGGGAGCTCCAGCCGGCTTCGGCCGTTTTCACGATCGAGATGCTCGATCGCTGCGAGCCGGAATCGTTCAATGCAGTGCTGATCGAGTGCGTCGGCGATGGGAAGGTGACGTTCACCGAGTTCATCGCCGAGCTTCTGAAGAAGCAGGTCCATCACCAGTGGCGATTCCAGCCGCACCAGCTGGCGCTGAAGGCGGAGCGGCCATTCCAGGCGGTCAACGTGGGTGGCGAGGACCACACCTTCACCGAGGTCGACGAGTTCGGCGGCGGTTTCGTAACGGACCTCAACACGCTTTCCGGAAACCCCGTGCCGGCCCCGGAGTGCCTGGATTTCGCGGCGCTCGAGTTCGTGGGGCCGGGGGAGGCGACGGAGATCGAGGAAGAGGAGGTGGGAACGGTCAACTATCAGTGCTGCATCCATCCATGGATGCGAACGGTGCTCGAGGTACACCGCTAGCGACCTAGGCAGTGTCGGCCCGGGGCTCCGTCCTCTACCCTCGGGCGCGCTCACCGGGCGCGGTCCGATGTGCGTCCGAGGGCCGGGCTCCCGGGGACGGACATTCCTGCCAATGGCCGCCCCCTGCCAGCCGCGGTAACTTGTTGACAATTCAATACCTGCCCCCGTAGCTCAGGTGGATAGAGCAGCGGTTTCCTAAACCGCGTGTCGTGCGTTCGAATCGCGCCGGGGGCACCATCCGATCTCAGGAGCGACCTCGGAAATGAGCCGCAAACGATTGTCCAAGAAGCAGTTGAAGCGGGACAGGTTCGTCGAGCACACGTTCGACTGGGCGCACTGGGCGGAAACCCATCGGAACCAGGTCCTGGCGGCGCTGGCCGGGATCGCGGTCCTCGTGGCGGGGTTCTTCGTGTACCGCGGGCTGGCGCGGGCCGGCGAGGAGGACGCCGCCCGAAGCTACATCGAGGCCCGGCAGGCATACTTCGTCGGCAACTACCCGCTCGCCGTCAGCGACCTCCAGGCCTTCATCGACCGCCACGGCGACTCGTCGTACGGCGACGACGCCCGGATCTTCCTGGCCGACGCGCAGTACCAGGCCGGCAATGCGCAGGCCGCCGTCGAGACCCTCCAGTGGTTCCACGGCCACGACGACTCGCCGTTCGCCTTGAACGCGCTCCTGCTGGAAGCGGCCGCCTACCAGGCCACGGGCAGCCTGGATCCGGCGATCGAGACCTACCGCCAGGCGCTCGAACGAGCCGACATGGACGCGCGGCGGGTGGAGATCCTGACCAATCTGGCCGACGTCTACGTGCTGAAGGGCGACACGGACCAGGCGGCGGCCCAGCTCCAGGCGATCGTCGACCTGGACCCGGAGGCGCCCGAAGCCGATCGGGCGCGACGCGAGCTGGCCGAGATCACCGTACGTCCGCTCTCTGCCGGCGGCGGACCGCAGGGAAGCGCCACGCCCGGGAGCGGGTCGGCAGCGGCCGACAGCGTCGACCGAGAGGGGTAACGCCGATCCGGAAGTTCGCAGGAAGCCTGCCGGCTACTTCAGCCTGAATGTCGTATAATGTAGCTTATGTAAACTCAAGCCTGTGGGCCGCAGTCCATCGCGCCCCGGGCCCCTCCCCTTTCCACCATCATCCGGGCCCCGTCACGGCATGCGCCCGCTCGAAGAGGGCCCCGGTCGCATAGGCGACCACCGAAGCCCCGACCGCGGCCAGATAGGCCCATGGCAGCTCCAGCACGTAGTTCCCGACCACCCAGACCCCGACCCCGGCCAGGAGCGCCGCCAGGGCGCTCGCCGGCCCGCCGAGCTGGGTGAAGAGCCCGAACGTCACCGTGACCACGATGCCCGCGGAGCCGAACGCCGAGGACTGCTCGACCAGCGTGTAGACGGCCTCGGCGGAGAGAGCCATCACGCACGCCAGGACGCCGAACAGCGCGACCCCGATACGGGCGCTCCGCACCTTCGCAGCTTCGCTGAGTCCGGGCCTGAGGGGCACGATCAGGTTGTGCGATACGAGCGACGAGGCCGTCAGGAGCGTGCTGTCCACGGTCGAGAGGATGGCCGAGACGAGCGCCCCGGCGAAGAGGACGTACAACACGCCGGGCAGGTGGATCTGGGCCAGACGGGGCACGATCTGTTCGGGATCCTCGAGCCCCGGCAGGACCTCGGCTCCGATCAGGCCGAGGACGACCGGGATCAGCCCGATCCCCAGGTAGGCCGCGCCCCCGGCCAGGAAGGAGTTTCGAGCGATCGTGGGGGTCCGTGTCGCCACGACGCGCGCCACGAGCTCGGCCGCGACGACCGAACCGAGGACCGGGATCGCCCACGCTTCGGCCACCTCGTACCACGGGATCGCGCCCCCGCCCAGAACCTGGAGCCTGGCCGGCTCGACCCGGCTCACAGCCTCGGCGCCGCCGTTCATGAGGACCACGACGAGGAGGACGCCGAGCCCGAGGATCAGCGCGATCCCCTGCACAAGGTCGGTCATGGCGTCGGCGAGGAAGCCGCCGGAGACCGTGTACACGACGACGATCAGGGCGGCCACGGTGATCGTGATCTCCACCTGGAGCCCTGAAGACGAGGAGATCACCTGGCCGAAGGCGCGGATCTGGGCCGCCGCCCAGAAGAGCGAGGTCGGCACCATGAGGAGGACCGCCAGCCGCTCCACGCCCGGCGAGAAGCGCTGCCGGAAGAGGTCTCCCATGGTGGTGAGCCGGCGCTTCCAGAGGGGCACCGCGAACACGAGCCCCATCAGGAACAGGCACACGGCGTAGCCGAACGGATCGGCCGAGCCTCCCGAGAGACCCGACTCGTAGATCGCGCCCGCCGCGCTGACGCACGTCTCGGCGCCGAACCAGGTCGCGAAGATCGTGAAGATCGCCAGCCCGTACCCCAGGCTCCGGCCGGCCACCAGGTAGTCGTCCTCGGTCCGGATCCGCTGCGCGACCCACCACCCGATCCCGAGCTGGGCGAGGACGTAGGCCAGGATCGCCAGGAGGGTCGCGTTCACGGCGCGGGAATATAAGGGTGCTCGCCCGATTCCTGCTGGACCCTGTGCATGCCTGGCGATTCCCGCACCTGGGTCGTCGAGCGCTTGACAGCTCTCTTGGCCACGACCACACTCTGAAGGATGGACACGCCAGCACAGGGCATCCTGCTCACGCTCGAGGAGTTCGAGCGCCTCCCGGACGATGAGTTCAGGAGCGAACTGGTTCGAGGAAGGCTGGTGCGGGAACCTCCGGCCGGCATGGACCACGGTCGACTGGCAGGCCGCTTCACTGCTTTGCTCGCAGCTCACGTGGACCGTCACGCTCTCGGAGAGGTGTTCACGGCCGATACGGGATTCGTGCTCTTCCAGGAGCCACCTACGGTTCGGGCACCCGACGTCGCGTTCGTCTCCCGCGATCGCCTCCCTCCTCCGGAGGAATCGATCGGCTTCGGCCGCCTGGCTCCCGACCTGGCGATCGAGATCGTCTCCCCGTCGAACACCGCTACCGAGATCTTAGGGAAGGTCGAGGACTATCTCGAGGCGGGGACCCGACTGGTATGGGTGGTGGAGCCGCACCGGCGGAGCGTCACGGTGTACCGGTCGCGGAACGAGATCCGGCTCTTGGGGGAAGGCGACGAGCTGGATGGCTACGACACCCTCCCGGGGTTCTCCCTGCAGGTCTCCAAGATCTTCGCTGACTAGAGGTGGGGCCGACGATCGTCTCATCGCCATGCGGCCGTCCGGACTCTAGCTTCGCGGCGTGCCCGGCCATCCCCGCATCCTGATCCATATCGACCACAATCCCCACCCGCGCGTCTTCGACCGCATCATGTCGTTGGACGGCGGCGCCGATCAGATCCTGGCCTACGGCGACGTCGACCCGCAGGACGTGCCGGTCCTGGTCTCGGGGGCCCTCTATTCGAGACCTCGCGAGGAGCTCTCCCGGACGGCCCTTCTCGTGACCGGAACGAACGACCGGGTGATCGCCGAGATGGTCCGCCAGGCGAAGCGCGCCTTCTTCGGGGCCTACCGCGTCTCGATCCTGTCGGAGTGCAAGGGCGGGAACGCGGTGGCGGGGGCGACCGTGGCCCGGATCGCCCGGCTGCTTCCCCTCCAGGGGTTGCCCGCCGTGGTCGTGGCGGGCGGTCCGGCCGGGGCACGCGTGGCCGGGCTCCTCGCCCGCGCCGGCGCGGATGTCACCCTGACCGTCTTCGACGACGAGGAGGCAACCGACCGGGGCGCCTTCGTCCAGGAGACCTTCGCCCGACCTGTCCGCATCGTCGTCTGGAAGGCCGGCGAGCCGCTGGAAGAGCTCCTCGAGGGCCGGCGACTGCTGGTATCGGCCGGCCCCCCCGAGCTCACGCTCGTCCCACGCCGGAAGTGGAGCCTCTTCTCTTCCCTACAGCTCCTGGTGGATGTCAGCGGCGCCGAGCCTCCCGGCATCGAGGGGATGACGGGCGAGGAGGACGGCGATCCGCTCGACGTCCCGGCCGGCCCCAACGGCCCCGTCCGCGCGCTCGGCGGCCTCGCCATCTCACGCTACAAGATTCAGGTCCACCGTGAGGCCGTGCGGCGGCTCTTCCAGCCCGAGGCGGTCGTCATGGGGACCCTGGAGGTCGCGCGGCTGGCGGAGGAGGTAATCGGGGCGGAATAGGAGCGCGCGGACGCGGCCAGGCGCCGTCCCGTGAACTCCTTACCGGGGCCGGTAGAGCTCGATGAACTCGAGCCCGGCCATTCTGTCGAAATCCCGATCCAGGGACCACAGTCGCGCGTTGCGCTCCGATGCGATGGCCGCGATCAGAAGGTCGGCGACTCCGAAGCGCTGACCCGCGTTGACGGCGCGCGTCACCCAACCGTCGATTCGCTCCCAGGTCGCCGCCGTGGGATAGTGTACCGGAAGCGCCGAAAGCCCGCGCCTGAGAGGAGGCAAATCCCTCTTGGAGGCGCCGGCAAGAATCTCCAGGCGCACGGGTGCAGCCAGCACGACCTGATCCGCATCCAACAACTCAGCCAGGTGCCGAGCCTCGCGCCCTTCTCGGTCCAGGAAGGCGGAGATCCAGACCGAGCTGTCGACGCTGATCACCTACCCCTGGAAGGACGTCGTCGCGACTCGGGCAGATCGAGGTCGAGGTCCACCGAACCCAACAGGTCC
>DASZOP010000084.1:0-3503 GCA_035550715.1 Gemmatimonadota bacterium
GTGAAGAAGCCGATCGTCAGAATACCCCGCTCGAGGAAAGGTCCGGCGTCCGTGCGCGGATAGAATGACTCGTGATCGGGCGCTTCGCGGGCGCGATTGAACTCGAGGTTCAGGTAGTCACGGTTCACGCGCTCGAGCAGCGAATCCACCTCCGCGCTCAAGACCCCCGGCCCCGTCAGGTAGACCTCGTTCGGACCCGTGACCTCCATGGAGGCCGAGTCCGCGGAGCCGGGCGCCCGATTGGCGCCGATCATGTCGATGTTGACGTGAGCGACGATGGACTCGAGCGGGACGGGTGGCCGATGGACGAAATGCCGCGTCCCCCAGAGGCCTCGTTCCTCGCCCGTGTCCCAGATGAAGATGAGCGAGCGCCGTGGCCGCGGCGCACGGACCATCTGCTCAGCCATGGCCAGGTTGGCGACGCTCCCCGAAGCGTTGTCGTCGGCAGCGTTGTAGATGCTGTCGCCGTCCACGGCCGCGGTCCCCACGGCGCCATCCAGGTGGGACGCGATCGTGACGTGCTCCCGCTCGAGGGCCTCGTCGCTCCCTTCCAGGAGCGCCACCACGTTGAAGGGTCGGTGGAGCACGGTTGCCGCCACGGGGAGGTTGATCGTGACCGGCTTCTTCAGCTCGAACGAGGCCGGGTAGTCGGCGGAATCCCCGCGCGCGATCATCTCTGCGCCCGCCAACGGCTCGCCCGCGAACAGCGCTTCGGTCGCCTCAGGGCTCAGGTGGATCGACGTGACGGGGATCGCCGCATACGCGGACGGCACGCTCGGCTCGAGCTCGAGCCTCCGCGGGAGCCCGCGCATCCGCTCCCACTGCTCCGGTGTCTCGGTCGGCGCGATGAAGACGACGGCCGCCGCGCCCCGGCGCTCCGCCTCGACGAAGGGCGAATAGGCGTCCACGCTGATCCTGCCGATCCGCTGGATCTGGACGCCCCTGGGCTCGGCCTGGGGGCCGTGCGCCAGGACGATCTTCCCGCGCACGTCGACTTCCGCATAGGGATCGATTCCCCGCGCCGGGAGCGTCCAGCCATGGCCCACGTACACGGCGCGCAGCGTGCCGCTGAGCGGCCCCGCGAACGATCGCAGGACGAAATCCTCGCCGTGGCGGAACCGCCGGCCCCCGACCTCGACGTAGGCGGCCGTCGTGTCGACCGTCGTCTCGCGCAGATCGTAGTGCTGGTAATAGGTGCCGTCGTCCCCCAGGGGTGTCAGACCGGCCTCTTCCAGCCGCTCCGCGATGTACGCCGCGGCCTGTTCCAGCCCCTCCGAGGGTGTCTGGCGACCCCTGAGCGCATCGGACGACAGGAACTCGAGATCGCGGGCGAGCCGCTCGACGGTGATCCCGTCCGCGGCGGCTTTCACCTCGGCGGGCAGAAGGTCTCCTTGCGCGCGCGCCGTGGAACCCAAGGGGGAGATCGCGAGCATGAGGACCGCGAACAGCGGGACCCGCTTTCGCCGCGGCTTGGCGCCCGGCAGAAATCGCAGCGTCATGGCCCCCTACCCCTCGACCACCCCGCACGCGATCCGGTCCCCCGAGTCGCCCGACGGCTGGGTCCGGTAGTCGTCCGGCTCGGCATGGACGACGAGCGCCGAGCCGTCGGCGTCGAGGAGCGCGTTCGCTCCCTCGCGAAGGGTGACCAGCGAGTCTGCGGCGTCCACCAGAGTCGAGCCGTCCTGAGCGACCAGCAGGTTCCGGAGATCCCCGGCGTGCGGCCCGTCGGGATCGTGGAACCCGTGCCTGCCGCCCCCCGGGGCGAAGTGGGCGCCCGCCGACTCGAACGCCGGCGGCTCGCAGAGGCCTGTCTCGTGGATGTGGAAGCCGTGCTCCCCCGGTGGAAGCCCGGTCAAGGTGCCCGCGAGGGTCACCCCTGCGTCCGTGGTCTCCAGATCGACGATCCCCAGGGAGTTTCCTTGCGCGTCGCGGATCTCCGCCCGGGCCCTGTCCGTGGCCGGGTCGGTCATCGCGATCGTCTCGGCGGTCATCTCGGTGGTGGGCTCGCCCGGCTCACCCCGCTCCCCGCATGCGGCGAGAAGAACGGCGCCGAGACAGAGGATCCTTCGGATCATGTCGATACCTCCCCTCCGGTTTCGCCATGCCTGGACTCCCCAGAATAGCATTCCGGCCCGCCTACCACACGCGGGGTGGGATGGCCCGCGATACAAGGCCGAGCGGCTAGGTTCGGCGGACCATGATCGCTCCCTATCCCCGGAACCTGCGATGAGCCCGCGCGGCACCCAGGACCCATTTCCGATCGCGCCGCCGGTCAGGCCCATGCTCGCCAAGCTGACCGACGACCTGCCGACGGGTGACTTCCTCTATGAGCCCAAGTGGGACGGCTTCAGAGCCATCGTCTTCCGGGGCGGATCGGAGGTCTTCATCCAGAGCCGGGACTTGAAGCCCCTGGACCGCTACTTCCCCGAGCTCCACGAGGCGCTGCTCGCGGAGGCGCCCAAGGGCTCGGTGATCGACGGCGAGATCGTGATCGCGACGCCCGAGGGACTCGACTTCGACCTCCTCCAGATGCGGCTCCACCCGGCCGCGTCGCGGGTCGAGAAGCTGGCCCGGGAGACGCCGGCGTCGTTCGTGGCGTTCGACCTCCTGGCCGCCCGCGGCCGCGACCGGATGGCGGCGCCCCAGGCCGAGCGCCGCGCCCTCCTCGAGCGGCTGTTCGAGGATGTCGAGCCGCCCATCCACCTGACCCCGGTGACCCGGGAGCGCCGTACGGCCGCCCGCTGGCTCGAGCGGTTCGAGGGGGCGGGCCTGGACGGGGTCATCGCGAAGCCGGCCGGCGCCCCCTACCAGCCGGGGAAGCGCGCCATGATCAAGGTGAAGCACGCGCGGACGGCCGACTGCGTCGTGGCGGGCTTCCGCTGGCACAAGAGCGTCGAGGACGCGGTCGGCTCGCTCCTTCTGGGGCTCTACGACGACGAGGACGTCCTCCATCACGTCGGCGTCACGTCGTCGTTCACGACCGCCGTCCGGAAGGAGCTGGTCCAGGAGCTGGCGCCCTTGAGGAAGAACGCGCCGGCCCGGCATCCCTGGCGCGACTGGGCGGAGGGCGGATCCGGCGGCACCCGCATGCCGGGCGGTCAGAGCCGTTGGAGCGCAGGCAAGGATCTGTCGTGGGAGCCGCTCCGGATCGAGCGGGTCTGCGAGGTCAAGTACGATCACCTCCAGGGCGACCGCTTCCGGCACGCGGCGACTTTCCTCCGCTGGCGGCCCGACAAGGAGCCGCTCGAGTGCCGGTACGACCAGCTCGAGGTGACGCCCGCCTACGAGCTCTCCAAGGTGTTCTCGTCGGGGTCGAGGCACTCCTGAGCAGGGAGACAGGAGTCCTATCCCAATCGTTCGATCCGAAGCTCGGGGACGCGCCGGAAGTGCGCTTCGTCCTGGGGCCCGATCAATACTCCGAAGCCGAGCTCCAGCGCCGTCGCCGCCACGGCGAGGTCGTTGGCTGGAATCAGCGATCCGGAGCGGTGAAGAGCGGCAAAGAT
>DASZOP010000085.1:0-2294 GCA_035550715.1 Gemmatimonadota bacterium
TCGAGTCGGCCTCGACAGCCCCCTGGTAAAGGTCCTTCGCCGGCTCGACCTCGCCGCGCCGAAACAACGCCTCTCCCTCGAGGAACGCCTTGAGGGCCGGGATGGAGCTCGTCGTGAGCGCCGCCAGGTTGACTCTGGGGACCTCCCCCTCCCCCTTCTCCAGGAGGACCTCGAGGACCTCGCGGGTCAGCCCGTCCACGAGCGCGAAGACGCTGTCCGGCATCCCCTCGACCTGGGCGGTCCCGAGGCGCGCACCGTCCTCGAGACCATAGACGTCGGCCAGGAGCCTCAGGTTCGGCCCGATCCCCACCGCCGACCCGAGGAGCGCGTAACGGGCCCCCGTCGCGCGCGCCACGCGAAGCGCGGTCGCCGTGTCGGCCCGTTCGCCCTCGGGAACCTGCCGGTCCCACTGGGCGAGAAGCGTGCGGCTGTCAATCGCGCGCAGGTCGCCCGCCCCGTCGAGCGTCGTGGAGAGGAGGGTCACCATCCCCTCCACCCACTCGTCGAGCTCGGGGCCCGAGACCTCGAACGGGAGCACCGCGACCCCGGGAGCCGCCGAGCCCGCCATCGCCTCCGGCGGAGCGAGGGTCCGACCGCGGTCGCGGATGACGACATAGAGCCCGGCGGCTCCGAAGAGCAGGGCCAGCGCGATGGCCGCGACGAGAAGGGACCGTCTCCTTCCCGTCGACCGCCGTCGCGCGAGAGCCCCCTCCGGGCGGCCCGCAAGCCGGGGCTCCCGAGCAGCCTCGGCGAGTTCTTCGGGTACGGTCGTCAGGGCATAGAGCCGCCACGACCCCGGCACACCCTTTAACTCGTGCTCGCCGCGGCCCTCGAACACGAACCCCGAGCCGATCTCCGCATCACGGACGGTCGCCGAGACGAGGACCTCGCCAGGCTGGGCAAGGGCCGCCACGCGCGCACCGATGTGGACCGCGATCCCGCCCACCGCCCCGTCTTCGCGCTCCACCTCGCCCAGGTGAAGGCCGCAGCGCACGTCGAGGCCCATGTCGAGGACCGCTTCGCGGATCCCAGCGGCGCAGGCGAGGGCGCGGGCCGGGCTTTCGAAGACCGCGAGAAAACCGTCGCCGGCGGTCGCGACCTCCCGGCCGCCGTAGCGGCGGAGCCGCTCGCGGACGAGGTGGTTATGCTGCCGGAGAATCTCCCGCCAGCGAAGATCGCCGTGGGCAGCGGCCTTCTCGGTGGACGCGACGATGTCGGTGAAGAGGACCGTCGCGATCGAGCGCTGGGGTTTCATGGACGGACAAAACGTATCACGAACCCGGCCGGCGGGGAACGACCGGACGACCCCAGACGTGCAGCACGACCACCCCCCCGGCGCAGGCGATCACCGACGCAGCCAGGATCGCCAGCTTGGCCACCGACAGGAGCTCCCCCTCGCCACGCCAGGAGCACCGCCCCTCCCGCGGCCTCCAGACGCAGGAACTCCCGGAAGGCGCCGCGCAGACGGGTCGCCGAAGCCGCTACGGCCCTTCCTCCTCGATCTCGGCCTCCCAATCGATCTCGACGGCGCCGCGGAGCGAGGCCGCGGTCGGGCACTTCGACTGATGCCCTTCCAAGGCTCGCTCGACCTTGTCGCGGACCCCCGGGGGAATCCGGAGCCGGTACCTGATGTGGATCCAGGTCAGGACGGGGAGACGGTCCACGATCTCGTTGATCCCTTCGGCCTCGGCCCGGATCGCGTCGGGCTCGAGCCGGATCCCGCGCACCTCCAGTGCGCCATTCAGGGTCCCCAGCATTCAGCCGACGGCCGAGGCGACGACGTAGTCCACGGGAAGCGCCAGATCGGGGGCGTCGATCCGGTAGTGCTCACGGATCGCGCCGTGGACGCCCATGTCGAACTCGGTCCCGGTCGGGAGGGTCGCCCGCCGGTGGACTCCGGCGACCTTCCGGACCTCCACGCGGCTCGTGTAGAAGGGCTCGGTCATGGCCAGTCACCTCCGGGTCGAAGGAAGGTTCGGAGCCCCGGCATCCCGCCCGCGCCTTTCAATCCCCCGGCGGCGGGGTGTCGAGCGCGAGACCGTCGTGAATGTCCCGGGCGGCGGCCGTCAGCGCGTCGGCGTCCCGCGCACGCAGGACAAGCTTGCACCGGTAGCGCCCGTCCAGGAACACCGGATACGACCCGATCCCGACCGCCGGGTGCCGTCCCTGGATCGCGGCCAGGGTCTCGGAGAAGTCTCCCTCCTTGCCGAGCACCCAGAGGGTCTCCTTGTAGAAGGGGTCCGAGAGGAGCTGGTCGGCGGCCGACTCGAAGACGTCGCGCAGGAGATCCGGCA
>DASZOP010000086.1:0-10983 GCA_035550715.1 Gemmatimonadota bacterium
CGAGGCCGGGGTCGAGGCGATCCTCAACTTCGCCCCCAAGAAGCTGTCCGTCCCGAGCGGCGTGACCCTCCGCGACGTGAACCTGGCGATCGAGATCGAGGGGCTCTCGTTCGCCCTCACCCACGCCGGCGAGATCGTCACGGCCGGCTAACCGCCAGGGCGGGGACTTCGCGACCGGTCGTCGAACCATTCGGCTAGATTCAAGGCATGCTCGTCGTGACCGTGAGCGGCACGTCCTCCGAGGTGGGGAAGACCGGCCTGGTTTGTGCGCTCCTGGGACGTCTCTCCGGCTGGGCCGCGGTCAAGGTGACCCGGGGCCACTACCGCTCCTGCGGCCGCGACCCGGAGACCTGCTGCGTCAGCCACCTCCTCGGGGACCGACCCCGCGTGTTCGGGGACCGCGCCGTGACCGAGGCGGCGGGCAAGGACACCGGCCGCTACTGGGAGGCCGGGGCGGCCGACGTGCGATGGGTGGTAGCGGCGCGCGGGCAGGAGCACCGCGGACTCTCCGCGGCCCTGGCCGATCTGGACGGTTTCACCGGCGTCCTCATCGAAGGCAACCGGATCCTGGAAAAGCTGACCCGGCCGAGGCTGGCGCTGCTAGTCGCCCATCCCTCGCAACGCGAGATCAAGGCCTCGGCGCGCCGGATTCTGGACCGGATCGACGCGCTCTTCGTTCCCGACGCCGCGCTGTCGCGCTCGCTCGGCGATCCCTCGCCGCTGGTCGGGGCGCCGCCCGGAACCCGTCGCTGGCCGGTCTACGGTCCGCCGGATCTGGACCACCTCGCCGACGAGCTCCGACGCTGAGGTGGCCCACCCCCCGACCCAGGTCCGGGTGCAGGGCGTCTGCTTCTCCGGCGGCCGGGTCCTCTGCGCGCTCCACCGGAAGGGGACCGACGCCTACTGGGTCCTTCCCGGCGGGCACCTCGAGCCCGGCGAGTCCCTGATCGACGGGCTCCTGCGCGAGCTCCTCGAAGAGACGGGGTTGGCGGTCGAAGAGGAGCGTCTGTGGGCGGTCAGCGAGTTCCGGGCGGATGCGCGCCACGTCGTGGACTGCACGTTCCTGGTGACCCGCTTCAGCGGCCGGCCCCGGCTCGGTATCGATCCCGAGGGGCCGGCCCATTCCGCGAGCCTGGCCGACGTCCGGTGGATGACGCGCGACGAGTTCGCCGAAGCGCGCTTCCTGCCGACCCTTCTGCATCGTCACCTGCGCGCGCACTGGGACGATCCGGTGTCCGAGGCGGTGTACCTGGGCGTCGAGTCGGTGTGAAGCCCTCGTGAGCGTATGGGTCGGGGTGGCCGGGGCGGCGGCCGTCCTCGTATGGCTGGCGGCCGCCCCGCCGTGGCGGGACGGGGCGCGGGGGCTCCTCCGCGTGGGTGCCGCGGCTCTCCTGCTGGCAGGGCTCTTCGAGACGAGCTGCCGGATTCCGTCGCGCGCGCCGGCGCCGCGGCTCCGGGTTCTCGTCGACCGCTCGGCCAGCATGGAGGTGGCCGGGACCGACGGAACCACGCGCGCCCAAGCCGGGAGGGCGTGGCTGGAGGGCGACGCCTTCGACCGCTGGACGGCAGGGTGGGAGGTGGCGGTCGGCTCCTTCGGCGACCCGACCTCGGATCCGGGCCTGGCGGTCGAGCGAGCGGTCGAGGACCGGCCCGACGCGGTCCTCGTCGTGAGCGACGGCCGAGTCCAGGGAGGCCGCTCGGTGGGAGATCCCGGGGTCCCGCTCTTCGCCTACGTCCCGGAGCCGGCGGTGCTCCCCGACGCGGCCCTCCTCGAGCTCGCGATCGAGGGCGATGAGGAGCTGGAGTCGGCGGTCGTCGAGGTGGCGGCGGCGGGCGGGCTTCCGATCCCCGCCGGCCGGCTCGAGGTGACGCTGGACGGGCGGGCGATCGGGCGGCGCGATCTGCCCGCGCTCGAGGCCGGGGAGCGGCGCGTGTTCCGGCTGCCGCTTCCGCCGTCGGGCAGCGAGCCGTCCGTGCTGTCGGCGCGGGTCCAGGTCGACGGCGATCCTGTTCCCGCCAATAACGCGCGGATCCGGATCCGGGAGCCGGCCGGGCCGCGACGCGCCCTCGCGGTGGCGCTCGGCCCGACCTGGGACTTCGCGGCCTGGGTGCGCGCGCTGAAGAGCTCCCACCCGGGGCCGGTCGATGCCTTCTGGTCTTTCCCCGGGGGCGGGCTCCGGCCGGCCGACGGGGAAGCGACGGTCGGCTGGGGGGGGCTCGGTAGGGACCGCTACGCGGCCGCCTACCTGTTCGGGGATCCGGCCGCCCTGGGCGCCTCGGGCCGCGCGTGGGTCGACCGGTTCACGGCCGCCGGGGGACGCGGTCTCTTCTGGGCGCCGGCCGGGTGGCGAGGCGAGCTGCCGGGGACCGGCATCGCGATCGCCGGCGAGCGTCCGCCCGCCGAGCCCCGTCTCACCCCGGCCGGTCGCGTCTGGCTGACCGGCCTGGGCGCCGATCCGGACCCCGGCGCAGAGGGGGGCCTTCTCGGGTCCCCGCTCGAGGACCTCCCGGCGACCGTGGCTCCTCCGGCGGGAGCGACGGTCCTGCTCGAGGCGGGGGGCGAGCCGGCCGCGTGGATCACCGAGCGGGGCGCCCGGCGGGTCGCGGTCGTCCTCGGAACGGGGGCCTACCGGTGGGCCGTCGTGACGGAGACGGAGCGGGGCGCCGGCCCCGACTTCTGGGCGGCGTGGTCGGACGGGCTCGTCCGGTGGCTGGCGGCGGCGTCGCCGACCGTCCGCCCGCTGGTTGGCCTCCCCGCCGGCCGTGTGGTGAGCGCGTCCGAACCCCTCCGGGCGACGATCACCGGCGAGACCGGCGATGCCCAGTGGCGGATCGAGGCCGGTGGCCGCGTCGTCGCGCGGGGCGAGCCGGCCGGCGAAGCCGGCTCCCGAACGATCCTGGCCGGACCCTTGCCGCCGGGGAGCTACCGGCTCGTCGTCGAAGCTTCCCCGGGGCGCGCCGCGAGCGAGCCGTTCGTCGTCGAGCCGTGGAGCCCGGAGCTGGCCTGGACCGCGGCGGACACAGCGGGGCTCGGGGCAGCGGCACGGCGCTCGGGCGGAGCCGTGGTCGGTCCGGGCGGATCGACCGTGCCTCTCCGGCCTCCGCACGCGGAGGAACTCGACCGCTCGGCCCGCCGGCTCGAGCTCGGGACCTGGCCGTGGACCTTCCTCGGCGCGGCGGCTCTCGTCCTCGCCGACTGGGCGCTCGCCGGACGGCGCCGGCGTTGACGCCTTCGCGCGGCGGCCGGTAGGTTCCCTGTTTCCCGCGTTCCTTCCGCGAGCCGCAGGCGAACTCACGATGTCCGAGCGCACCCCTTCCACCGCCGCGCTTCCCCCGCGCTACGACCCGCGCGACCTCGAGGGCCGGTGGTACGCCGTCTGGGAGGAGCGGGGATACTTCCACCCCCCCGCGGGTGACGGGCCCGAACCGTACACGATCGTGATCCCGCCTCCGAACGTGACGGGCGTCCTCCACATGGGCCACGGGCTCAACAACACCATCCAGGACGTCCTGATCCGCCGCGAGCGGATGCGGGGTCGCCGGGCGCTCTACCTGCCGGGGACCGACCACGCCGGGATCGCGACCCAGAACGTCGTCGAGCGGGAGCTGGCCGCGGAAGGGCTCACCCGCGACGACCTGGGCCGCGAGGCCTTCGTCGAGCGGGTCTGGGCGTGGAAGGAGAAGTACGGCGAGGAGATCTACGACCAGCTCCGGAAGCTCGGCGTCTCGTGCGACTGGGAGCGCGCCCGCTTCACCATGGATCCCGGCCTCTCGCGCGCCGTCCGCGAGGTGTTCGTCCGGCTCTACGAGGAAGGCCTGATCTACCGGGGCAAGTACATCATCAACTGGTGCCCGCGCTGCGGGACCGCGCTGTCGGACGAGGAGGCCGAGAAGCACGAGCAGGAGGGGCGCCTGTGGACGATCCGCTATCCGCTGAAGGGCGATGCGGGTCATCTCCGGATCGCGACCACCCGCCCTGAGACCATGCTGGGCGACACGGGCATCGCGGTGCATCCGGGCGACGCCCGGTATCGGGACCTCGTGGGAAAGACCGCGATTCTGCCGCTGGTCGGGCGTGAGCTGCCCATCGTAGCCGACGACTTCGTGGATCCGGAGTTCGGGACGGGCGCGGTCAAGGTGACGCCGGCCCACGACCCCAACGACTTCTGGATCGGGCAGCGGCACGGCTTGCCGGCCCTCAACGTCCTCGACCCGGACGCCACGATGAACGAGGCGGCCGGAGAGTACGCGGGCCTCGACCGCTTCCTGGCCCGGAAGCGGATCGTGGCGGCGCTGGAGGCGGAGGGCCTCATCGAGGCCGTCGAGACGCACCGCCACGCGGTCGGGCGTTGCTACCGCTGCGACACGGTCGTCGAGCCGTACTTGTCGGACCAGTGGTTCGTCAGGATGGGGCCGCTCGCCGGGCCCGCGCTCGCCGCCTCGCGAGACGGACGGATCCGGTTCACCCCCGAGCGCTGGCGGAAGGTGTACGAGCACTGGCTCGAGAACGTCCGCGACTGGACGATCTCGCGACAGATCTGGTGGGGCCATCGGATCCCCGTGTGGACCTGCGCCAACGGTCACGAGTTCGCCGCCCGCGAAGATCCCGAGCGGTGTCCAGAGTGCGGGTCGGAGGGCCTCGAGCAGGACCCGGACGTCCTCGACACGTGGTTCTCGTCGTGGCTGTGGCCCTTCTCCACCCTCGGCTGGCCGGACGAGACCCAGGATCTCGCGACGTTCTACCCGACCGACACGCTGGTCACCGCCTCGGAGATCCTCTTCTTCTGGGTCGCGCGCATGGTGATGGCAGGCTACTACTGCATGGGCAAGCGGCCCTTCACCGACGTCGTCATCAACGGGACCGTCCGCGACGCTCAGGGGCGGCGGATGTCGAAGTCGCTCGGCAACGGCATCGACCCGCGCGAGGTGATCGAAGAGCACGGCGCGGACGCGCTCCGGTTCACGCTGCTCACCGAGGCGCCGACCGGAACCGACCTGAACCTCGCCCCCGAGGACTTCAAGAAGGGCCGGAACTTCGCCAACAAGCTCTGGAACGCGGCGCGCTTCGTGTTCATGAACCTTCCTGGGGGGTGGGAGCCGAGACGGCTCGAGGAGCTGGAGGCCGCCGAGCTCGGCGAGCGCGAACGGTGGCTCCTCCAGCGCCTGGACGACACGGTGGAGGCGGTCGATCGCCACTTCGATGGATTCCGGCTGAACGACGCCGGCGACGCCGTCTACGGCTTCCTGTGGCATGCGTACTGCGACTGGGCGATCGAGTGGGCCAAGGCCGACCTGGACGGTCCGCGCGGGGAGATCGCCCGCGAGGTCCTGCTGGGCGTGCTCGAGGCCGGGCTGCGGCTCCTCCATCCCTTCATGCCGTTCATCACGGAGGAGATCTGGCAGCGCCTCCCGGAGACGCTCCGCGGTGGCGTCGACTCGATCATGATCGCCGACTGGCCGGAGCCTCGAGGGTGGGGTTTTGGAACGGAGGCCGATCGCGTCGCGCTCATGCAGGAGGTGATCTCGGCCGCGCGGAACCTGCGGGCCGAGCACGACGCCCCGCCCTCGAAGCGGGTGCCGCTGGTCGTGGTCGTGGCGGATGACGAGTTGCGGGCGGCGCTCGTCGGGCAGGCGGAAGACCTGGCCCGGCTGTCGGGGGCCAGCGGAGCCGACGTTCGAGCGCTCGCACCGGCCGGCGACGGCTACGTCTCGCAGGTGGTGAGGGGCGGCGTCGAGGTTGCCGTCCGGCTCGCCGACCTGGTCGACCTTGAGCAGGAGCGGGCGCGGCTGGAGGCGGAGGTCCGCCGGGCTGAAGGCCTGCGCGATGCAACGCGCGGCAAGCTGGACAATGAGGCCTTCGTCCAGCGCGCCCCGGCGGAGGTCGTAGCCCGCGAGCGCGCGAAGCTGGAAGATCTCGAGCAGACCCTGGAACGACTCGAGTCCCTCCGCGCAGCGCTCGATACCCGCGAATGATCGGGGGTTGGCAAGCGGTGGAGGGCGCGGAGAGGTCCCCGGAGGAGGCCGTGTGCGCGGGAGCAAGGCGAGACCCGCGGCTCCATGCAGGGCTCGCCGTCGCGGAGCGCCGGCCGACGAAGGGGACCTCTCCGTGCCCCCCAGCGAGGACGCACGCGGTCATCCCTGCAGGTCGAGCGTTGCAACCCTCGACCCGAGGCGTTCCGGCGGCTCTCCTGGTCGCGCTCGTCGCGTGCGCCAGCGAGGGGTTCCCCCCCGGCGGCCCGGAGGACCTGGCCGCGCCGGTCCTGGTCGAGACCGATCCTGCCCACCGCGCGGTCAACGCCACGCCGGACCAGGCCATCACGCTGACGTTCGACGAGGTGATCGACGACCGGCAGCTCGGCGAGCTGGCGCGGATCGTCCGCGTGAACCCGGACGACCCTGAGTTCGACCTGGAGCTGAACGAGAACGTGATCACCCTCGCTCCCGACGAGCCGCTCCACGAGGACCTGACGTACTCGGTCACCGTCCTTCCGGGGATCCGCGACCGGGAGGGGAACGCGTCCACCCTCCCGCAGTCGATCCTCTTCTCGGTCGGCGGCGAGGTGCCGATCACGCTCTCGGTCGTCCGCGCGACGATCCTGGACGAGGCCGGCGCTCCGGCCGTCGGGGCGCTCTACCGGATCGAGAACACGGCCGAGGAGTTCGCCTACACGATGACCGCCGACAGCCAGGGCGAGATCGAGGCCGAGGGGGTGGCGTACGGTCCGTACGTCGCGACCGCGTGGATCGAGCGGGTGCGTCCCGACGGGTGGCAGATGACCGAGGAGCCGGGTGCCCGCGACTCGTTCGAGCTGTCGGACGAAAGCCGCGCCTTCGAGGGCACCTACCGGGTCGCGGTGCTAGACACGACCGCGCCCCTGGTGACCGCGGTGACGATGCCCGGATCCCGGCTCCTGCGCGTCACGGTCGACGATGCGCTCCCGGAGGCGGTCAGCCTTGACCCGGCGCGGATCGCCCTCTACGAGGCGGCCCCGGACATCGATCCCGAAACCGACCTCGACTCGATCCCCGTCGATCGGCAGCGGTTCCGGCGGATCGTCGTCGTCCGCGCGGTCCGGGCCGGCCCCAACGAAATCCAGCTCGAGGCGGGCGAGCCGCTCGAGCGGGGCAGGGTCCACCGGGTGGAGCTGGTCGGGGTCGAGAACGCGAGCGGCACGGCGGCGACGGCGGAAGGCGGGCGGCCGTTCCGGCCCGAGTATGAGGGGCCGGCGATCCATCCGAGCGAGCCCTTGCCCTGGCCCGGCCCGGCGCCGTGACGCCCGGGCCCGTGAGCCGGACGCCGGGAAGGGCCTGGCTGCCCGCCGTCCACCGGTGCCTGGAGTCGCCCCCCCTCCCGGTCCGTGCGATCGCCGCCGGGGCGCGCCTCGAGCGGGCTGCTCTCGACTTGGCCCTGGGGGCGATCCGGGCGGAGCTGGAAGAGCGGCCCGGCCGGTTCGCGGACGAGGGCGACGTCACGCGCGCGGTCGACGAGCGCTGGGCGGAGGAGCTCGAGCGGCTCCTCACGCCAGCGCTCCGTCCGCTCGTCAACGCGACTGGGGTAGTCGTCCACACGAACCTGGGCCGCGCTCCGCTGGCGCGCCGTGCGCTCGAGGCGGCGCTCGAAGCCGGCGGACGGTACACGGCGCTCGAGCTGGACCTCGAGACGGGGCGACGGGGCTCGCGGTATCTCCACGCGGCCCGGCTCCTCACGCTCCTGACCGGGGCCGAGGACGCCCTGGTCGTCAACAACAACGCGGCCGCGCTCCTGGTCGCGGTGGACAGCCTGGCGCGTGACCGGGTCGCCCTGGTCTCGCGCGGCGAGCTGGTCGAGATCGGCGGCGGTTTCCGGATCCACGAGATCCTCTCCCGGACGGGCGCCCGGCTGGTCGAGGTCGGCGCCACCAACCGGACCCACCTGAGCGACTACCTGCGCGCCATGGACGAGCACGACGTCGGGGCCATCGTCAAGGTCCACCGGTCGAACTTCGAGGTCGCGGGCTTCGTGGCCGAGGTTCCGCTGGACGTCCTTTGCCGAGAGGCGGGCATGCGCGGCGTGCCGGTCGTGTTCGACCAGGGGACGGGGCTGGTCGAGCCGCTGGGGACGGGGCTCGGAACGGACGGGACGACGACCCTGAGCGCCGCTCTCGCGGCCGGCGCCGCCCTCGCGTGCGGAAGCGGCGACAAGCTGCTGGGGGGGCCGCAGGCGGGGATCCTGTGCGGCCGCCGGGAGGTCATCGAGCGGATCCGGTCGAATCCCCTCCTCAGGGCGCTCAGGGTCGACAAGATGACGCTGGCGGCGCTGGAGGCGACGCTGCGGCTCCTTCTCGAGCACCCGACCTCGATCCCCGTCCGCCGGATGCTCGAGGCGACGCCGGACGATCTCGCGGAGAGAGCGGAACGGCTGCGGGGGCGGCTCGCGCTGGAGGTCCGGGCGGTCGCCGAGGTCCGTCCTCATGCCGGCCGGGCCGGCGGCGGAACCCTTCCCGAGCGGGACCTCCCCGGCTGGGCGCTCCGGGTGACGCCCGAGGGATGGACGGCCGAGACGCTGGCGCGGGCGCTCCGCTCGGGGGACCCTCCCGTCGTGGCGCGGGTAGGCGAAGACGCGGTATGGATCGACGTGCGGACTCTTCTTCCCGGGGAGGAGGACGTCGTCGCGCGCCGGTTGAACGAGATCATCGCGCCGGACCCGACATCGAGCAGATAGGAGCCGTCGCGTGAGGCGTATCCTCGTCTTCGCCCTGGCTGCCTCGGCCGTGGTCTGCGACCGCGCGCGGGGCCAGGATCTGCCGCTGGAGTCGATCCGGCTCCCGGACGGCTTCCGGATCGCCCTCTACGCGCGCGTGCCCAACGCGCGGTCGATGGCGTACTCGCCGAACGGCGTCCTCTACGTGGGCACGCGCGAGGGAGGCGGCGAGGTGTACGCGGTCACCGATCCGGACGGAGACGGCACCGGGGATCGCGTGGTCACGATCGCCGAAGGGCTGAACGTCCCGAACGGGGTGGCGTGGCGGGAGGGTTCCCTCTACGTCGCCGAGATCGGCCGCATCCTGCGTTTCGACGGCATCGACGAAGCGCTGGACGCGCCGCCCGAGCCCGTCGTGATCAGCGACGACTACCCGACCGAGCGGCATCACGGCTGGAAGTTCATCGCGTTCGGGCCGGACGGGTGGCTCTACGTGCCGGTCGGGGCGCCCTGCAACATCTGTGACCCCGAGCCTCCGTTCGCGACGATCACACGGATCCGGCTCGACGGGTCGGGGCGCGGGATCTACGCGCGCGGACTCAGGAACACGGTCGGCTTCGACTGGCATCCGGTGACCGGCGAATTGTGGTTTACCGACAACGGGCGGGACCGGCTGGGCGACGATGTGCCCCCCGACGAGCTGAACCGCGCTCCCGAACCGGGCCTCGACTTCGGTTATCCGCACTGCCACGGCGGGGACATTCCCGATCCCGAGTTCGGGGCCGGCCGGTCGTGCAGCGAGTTCACGCCGCCGGCGCAGAAGTTGGGCCCGCACGTGGCCGGGCTCGGGCTCCGCTTCTACACGGGCGACATGTTTCCGGCCGAGTACCGGAACCAGATCTTCATCGCCGAGCACGGCTCCTGGAACCGCAGCCGGAAGATCGGCTATCGTGTCACGATGGTCCGGCTGGACGAGTCCGAAGTCGTCGCCTATGAGCCCTTCGCCGAGGGGTGGCTCCAGGGAGAGGAGGAGTGGGGGCGGCCGGTCGACGTCCTCGTCATGCCGGACGGGGCGCTGCTCGTTTCGGACGACGAAGCGGGCGCGATCTACCGGATCACGTACGAGGGGTGACGGGCAATCGCCCGGCACTCCTGCCACTCGAACGGTGACGTTGGAGAAGGAGGACCGCCGTGGTCGTCGAACGCATCGCTCCGCTGTCCCTCGCCAAGGTGCTGGGGGCGATCTACGCCGTCATCGGGTTCGTGGCGGGCGCCATGTTCACGCTGTTCGCCCTGGTGGGCGTGGCGGCCTCGGATCCCGAGACGGCCTGGTTGGCGCCACTCTTCGGCATCGCCGCGATCGTGGTCTTTCCGATCCTCTACGGGGTGATCGCGTTCGTCGTGGGGCTGGTCGTGAGCGGGCTCTACAATCTGATCGCCGGCCGGATCGGCGGGGTCGAGGTCGTCCTGGCGGAGGCCGTCCCGGGGCAGGCCACCCCGGAGCCCCGGGGCGGGTGAAGAGGAGCCATCCGCTTTCCTTCTCGTCCGCCATCAGTGCCAGCACGTAGCCCGTCCAGCGGTGGACCCTGAACCCTTCGAGATAGGCCAGATAGCGCGTCTCGAGCTCCATGATACGCGGGTGGAGGCAGTCCCGACCGGTTGCGGCGAGGTGGGCGACCGCGACTGTCCCGCCGTGCTCTTCCAGCCATGCCGTGTACCAGTTGCAACCCCCCGACCCCTCGAATCGGGCTGACCGAACGTTGAGGGTGACCGGGGGGAGATCCGGATCCAGGGGCCGACCGTCGATCGCAACCAGCCGCCACGTCGTGCCGACCAGGGCGGTGTGAACCACGGGGGCGTCCGCCGGCTCCTGGGCCCGTGCGTGCCGGGCCGATGCCGCGCCCGCGACCAGGGTAAGGCTCAGGATGGCCCGGGGGACCCGCGCCGTCACAGCCGGCGCCCGCATCCGTCGAACTCCCGGCCGTCCAAGGTCAGCGAAACGGTCATCTCGTAGGGCCAGCCGCTCATCGAGTCCCGGCAGGGCTCGTCATCGACCACGATCGTGGCCCTGTGGGCCTCGGTCTCGATCCGATAGACGCTCCTCCCGGCCCTCCCTTCGGTCTCCGGCTCGACGGGCGGAAAACGGTAATGGGCCTGGCCGTAGTCGGTCATGAGCGCGATCGAGTCTTCCTCGTGGATGTCGAGGAGCCATCCGGGCTCCTGGCCGACCGCCCGGAAGTCGACGCCGCGTTGGCGGGCCTCCATCCAACCCGGGCCGCCCTCGTCGTTCGTGCAATCGGTGA
>DASZOP010000087.1:0-12897 GCA_035550715.1 Gemmatimonadota bacterium
AGTAGGCGAGCGTGATGCCGGCGGCGAAGACGGTCGCGCCGAGCGGGCCGACGTCGAAGACGGCCCCGAACACCTTGACCATGGCGAGGCAGACCCATGCCATCGTCAGGCAGTTGGCGTAGAGCGTCATGTAGCACGCGCGGAAGCCTCTGAGTACCGCGGCCGGGCGGCCGGCGTACCGGAGCTGGGCCAGCTCGACGTCGGTCATGACCTCGGTCCGCCGCCACAGCTGGGCGAAGAAGAAGGACGCCAGGACCCCGCCGATCGCGAAGCACCACCAGATCCAGTTCCCCTGGATGCCCCGGGTCCGGACGATACCGGTGACGAAGAGCGGCGTGTCGACGGAGAACGAGGTCGCCACCATCGAGGTCCCGGCCAGCCACCACGGGAGGTTCCGGCCCGACACGAAGAATTCGGCGGTGGACGATCCGGCGCGGCGGACGAAGTAGAGACCGACCGCGAGCGAGAACAGGAAGTAGAGGGCGAGGACCGCCCAGTCGAAGGGGTGGAGCTGGGCGAAGAAGCGGGCCAGGGCGCCGCTCAGCTCGCGACCTTGAGCCTCTGACCGATCCGGATCGTGTTCCTGTCGCGCAGGTCGTTGAGCTGGACGAGATCCGCCACCGTGGTGCCGTGGCGGGCGGCGATCGAGGAGAGCGTGTCGCCGCGCTGGACCACATAATAGCGGGGCCCTTCAGCGGCCGGAGCTTCGACCGTCCGCACGCGGCGCCCGCTCTTCCCCGCCAGCGCGGCAGCGAGCTGGGTCGGCGCTTCGTGGCCGTAGCCGGGCGGCAACCGCATGACGAACCCGGCCGGGATGTTGCGCCGGCCCCGCCAGACTTCGTCCGTTAGGGACGGATTGAGCTGCCAGAGCCGGCCGGCGTCGACTCGGAGCGCGTTCGCGACGTCGTGGAGTCCGATCGAGCTTTCGACCTCGAACGTGTCGAACGCCAGCGGCACGAAGGGATCCATCTCCCCGAAGTAGATCAGCGGGTTCTCTGCGACCTCCAGGGCGGCCAGGAACTCGGCGAAGAAGTTCTTCGAAGCGAAGCCGAACGCCGGCCCGTCGTACTGGCGGCGGATGGTCATGTAATCGGTCGTGCCGATCTCCCGGATCGCCCGCATCATGCCGTAGTAGCCGTGGTTGTACGAGGTAATGGCGAGCGGCCAGGACCCCATGTCGTCGTAGCTGTTCCTCAGGTAGCGGGCCGCGCCGCGGGCCGCCAGGATCGGATCGAACCGCTCGTCCACCGAGCGGTCCATCCGAAGGTAGATCCGGCCGGTCGCCGGCATGAACTGCCACACGCCCGCCGCTCCGACCGACGAGCGGGCCCGCAGGTTGAACGTCGACTCGACCATCGGCAGCCAGGCGAGCTCCCCCGGCACGCCCTCGTCCTCCAGGATCGCCACGATGTGGTCGTGGTACTGGCCGGCGTGGAGGAGCCCGGCCATGAACCGCTCCTTGAGCCCCCGCTGGACCCGGATGTTCTCGGCGGCCTTCCGCCAGATCGCGGGGCTCGCGCCGGGGCCGAACGCCTCGTACACCTCCTCGTAGTCACCGGAGAGGGTCCGCGGATCCGGGTTCCGGGCGGCCAGATCGAGCAGGATCTGGCGGATCCGCCGCACGATCGCATCCTGCTCGGCCTCGTTGGCCCGGTACGTCCCCCGGTCGTCGGACTTCACCTGGTCGAGGACGCGATAGACGACGCTCAGGTCGTCCCGGTCGTGGAAGACGACCTCGTTCTCGCTCCAGTCGCTGTAGACTCGCTTCCAGAAATCGACGGCGGGCTCGAGGCCGATCGGGACGTCGAACGGATCGTCCTGGGCCAGGAGTCCCCGGCCGGACGCTGGATGGAGGAGGACAAAGGTCAGGGCGAGAAAGAGGACGGATCTCCGGAACATGGGACTCGCTCTCTCGGGAGTGGACGTCGGGCGACGATCCGCGGCTCGTCGGGCTCTCACACGCAAAATGCCGGCCATGGGTTCGCCGCTTAGCGGGCACCCGGCAGAGGCGCCGCTCGGACGTCGAGACGCACCGGCAGCCGTCCGGACGGGACGAGGGCGCCGCGGAGGAAAGCCAGCGCGGCGCGCTGGCTCGCTGCGTCCTCGCCGTACGCCCAGACGACTCGGGATGGGGCCCGGATCTCCCGAACGATACGGGGGTTCGAGAAGATCAGCAAGACGGCTTCGCGTGCGGGGCCGCACGCCGCCTCGACAGCATCCCGCCCGAGCTCCGAGAGCCCGGCGCGGCCCTTCCACGCTCGGATCGGGCTGAAGACCGCGCACGCCACGGCCTCCCCGGCCGCGGCCTCGCGAACCTCGTGAAGACGCTCGCTCACCCTCGAGGCAGGTTCGGTCGTATCGACGAAGAGCACGCGTGGAGCCGCGGGAAGCCCGAGCTCCTCTGCCAGGACTACGTCCTCCCGCCCGATCCCGCCGTCCAGGACGACGACCCATCGCGCGCGATCGGGCCAGGCCGGACCGGGTGGAGGCTCGGGCGGGTCGGCGGTCAGGGCCAGCCCCGCCAGGGCTTCGGCCAGGGACGCCGCGCCGGTCACCGCGGCCGGGGGACGCCTGGCGAAGGCCCACGCCTTGAGGTCGAGAAGGCGTCCCGCCGCCGCCTCGCACCGGGCCCGCTCGACCTCCCCCGATCCGAGGCCGGCCGTCAACGCGGCGTGGACGTCGGGCGGGTCCGGCGGATAGAGAAGCCAGTCGACGCCCGCCTCGAGCGCGCGCCGGGCGGCTTCGCCCGGCCCCTCGTCGGCGAGCGCCCCCATCATGAGCGCATCGCTGCAGACCAGACCCCGAAATCCCCACGAGCGACGCAGGAGCCCGTCCAGGAGAGCGGGCGAAAACGTGGCCGGACGGCGGGCCCCGTCCGGCTCGAGGGCCGGAAACGCCACGTGCGCGGTCATGACGAGCCTGGCCCCCGCCCGGAGACCCGCCCGGAACGGGATCCAGTCCGACCGGTCCAGCGCCTCGAGATCGGCCTCGACGAACGGCAGCACGTCGTGGCTGTCCAGGGTCGTCCGGCCATGGCCGGGGAAGTGCTTGACGGCAGCGGCCACGCCGGCCGCCTGCTGCCCCTCCACGACGGCGGCGACGAGCGCGGCCACGGCCTCCGGGTCGTCGCCGGCCGCGCGCGTAGCGACGATCGGGTTCGCCGGCTCGCTCGCCAGGTCCGCCACCGGCACGTAGTTGACGTGGATCCCCGCCGCCCGGAGCTCGACCCCGATCGCGCGCCCGGTCGCCCGCGCCAGCGCGGGGTCGGCCGTCGCGCCGAGGGCCATCATCGGTGGGAACGTCGTGCCCGAGCGCGGGAACTGCTGGCCGAGGCCGCGCTCGAAGTCGCCGGTCACGAGGAGCGGCACCGCTGACCGCCGGTCGGCCTCGGCCACCAGATCCTGGATGGCGGTCAGATCCCCGCCGAAGACGATCACCCCACCCCACCCATGCCGCTCGAGATCCTCCAGGAAGGCCGCCCGGGCGGGCCGTTCTCCGGTGTAGCCGCGGAGCGCGACGCAGACGAGCTGTCCGGCGATCGCGGAAGCGTCCAGCGATCCGGGGTCGGGGAGGAGCGGTCGGGTCATCCGGAGACGGGTCCGCTCCCGGCGTTTGCGGGCGGGAAGGAGAGGCGGCCGCAGCGGGCCGTGTGGCGGGCGCCGGTGACGGACGGCAGGTTGACCGGTCGCCCGAGCGCGCTCGCCCAGGCCAGGACGGCGAACGCGACCGCTTCCTTGAAGTCGCCGTCCAGCCCGTAGTCGTCGACCGGGACGACCGCTCTCGGCGCGAGCCTCCGCGTCATCTCTTCCATCAGCGCCCGGTTCTTCCTCCCGCCCCCGGCCACCACGACCACCGCCTCGTCGGGGACGGGCCGGGTGCCGCACGACCCCTCGAGGGCCCGGGCCACGCTCTCCGTCGTGACCCGGACGGCCGTCGCCAGCCGCTCGTCGATTTCCTCGCGCGTGAGGTCCGAGAAGGGGCCGAAGTTGCGCTCCGTCCAGGCCGCGCCGAACCGCTCCCGGCCGGTCGACTTGGGGGCCGGGCGGACGAAGTACGGATCCAGGAGCGCCCCCCGGAGGCGCGCCGCGCTCGGCTGCCCGGCGCCGGCCCGCCGGCCTCCCGGGTCGTGGGGTTCCCCCAGCAGACGCCCCGCCAGATCGTCCAGCACCATGTTGCCCGGCCCCGTGTCGAAGGCGACCACCCTCTCCGGGGCGGCGCCCGGGGGGAGCAGGGTCACGTTGGCGATCCCCCCCAGATTCAGGCACACCGTCCAGCGATCGGGACGGCCGAAGAGAAGCCGGTCCACGTACGGCACGAACGGCGCGCCCTCCCCGCCCGCCGCCACGTCGGCGGGGCGGAAATCCGACCAGACGGGAAGGCCGGTTCGCTCGGCGATCACGGCCGGCTCGCCGATCTGGAGCGTGGCCGGGACGCCGGTCGTCTCCCCGGCGGGATCGTGCCAGAGCGTCTGGCCGTGGCTGCCGATCAGGCAGAAGTCGGCGAGGGGGATCCCTGCCGCCCGCGCGGCCTCGGCGGCCGCCTCGCCGAACCGCCCGCCGAGCTCGTAATCGAGACCCGCGAGCTCGGCGATCGCCAGCCGGTCGGGTCGTCGGAGCCGTTCGGTGAGGGGGGCGGGATAAGGGAGGAAGGCCGTCCCCAGCACCTCCGGCCGGAGCCCGAGGTCCGGCATCCCCCGGAACCGGCAGGCGGCGGCGTCCACCCCATCGGCGGAGGTTCCCGACATGAGCCCGATCACGAGGGCGGGACGGTCCTCCGGGAGGAGCGGCAGATCCGAGGGGATCGGCATGGCGGCGCGAAGGTAGCGCGGCCGTGGGACCCCTGCGAGACGACGCGAAACCACCTCCCGGGCGCGGGGTCTGGCCACCCGCGGCCTGACCATCTACCCTTTGGGGCGTCGGTACCGCACTTGCGTCTTCAGGCCCGCTGCCGACCCCCGAATGCCCCCCGGACGACCATCCACGGAGGCAATGTCCATGAGAAAGCTCACGCACGAGATGGCCGCGCTATGCCTGGCGGCCATGCTTGCGCTGTCCTGTTCCGACGACGGTCCGAGCGGGCCGGATCTCGGGGATGGGGCGGCCCGGATCAGCGGGCGCATCACCGCGACCGAGGCGGCGGCCTCGGCGGGCCTCGCGGCGCGCGCTCTCGGACTGGCCCAGGGCGACGACTTCGTCGGCGACGAAGCCCTGACGGACGTGACGATCGAGATCGTCGACGGCGGCGGGAACGTGGTCGCCTCGACCGAGACCGACGACGACGGCCTCTTCAGCGCCGACGTCGGCCCCGGCACCTACACGGTGAACCTTCTGGTCGGCGGCGAAGCGGTCCTTTCGTTCACGTTGGACGTCCCCGAGGGAGGCACCCTGTTCGCGGAAGGCAAGGTCGACCTCCTTCCCAACGGGAAGCTCAAGCTGGATCTCCAGATCTTCCGTGACGACGACGGCGACGGCGAGCCGGACGATTCCTTCCGGATCCGGATTCAGGGTCGGCTCGAGGGCGAGCCTGCAAGCGGCGACGTCGACGTCGAGGCCAGCCAGGACGACATCGAGGATCAGGTCACGATCTGCCACGTCCCGCCCGGCAACCCCGACAATGCCCACACGATCGTGGTCGGCGCTCCGGCCGTGGACGCGCACCTCGCCCATGGTGACTTCGAGGGCGAGTGCGACGGCGACGAGGGCGCCACCGACGACGACCTGGACGACGACGGCGAGGCGGACGACGCCGACGAGGTCAAGGTGCTCGTCTGCCACGTCCCGCCGGGCAATCCCGACGGCCGGCACACGATCGAGATCTCCGAGGATGCGCTGGAAGCCCATCAGGCGCATGGCGATACGGAAGGCGCGTGCGAGGTGGACGAGGGCGATCTCGGGGACGGCTGATCGATCGGCGGAATCGGCGGGAACCCCGACGGCAGCCGGGGGTAGGACGCCGTTCCGCCATCGTCGTGATTGAAACCGCGGCCCCACGGCGGTGGTGAACGAGGGCCCTTCCTTCGGGAGGGGCCCTCACTTTTTCATGGTATGCCGCCATTGCCGGACCTCCCCGCCCGCCAGTAGCATGCTGGCGGACGGTCGTCCGTCCCCAGGCAAGCTGGCCAACCGTTTCCCGAGACGAGGAGCGCTCCATGGGCGTCCACAAGGTGATCGAGGTCCTGTCTCAGTCTCCCCGGAGCTGGGAGGACGCGACCCAGAAGGCCGTCGCCGAGGCCGCCGAGACCGTCGACGACATCAAGTCCGCATACGTCAAGGAGATGATGGCGATCGTCGATAACAACAAGGTGACCCAGTATCGGGTGAACTTGAAGGTGACGTTCGAGGTCGCCACCAACCGGCCCAAGGGCGGCAAGAAGGCGCGCTAGACCTCCCAGGCCCGCCGGAGGAAGCCCCCGGCCGCGTCGAGGAGCCGCTCGGCCTCGGCGCGGTCGACCTTTCTCCGCCCCATGACGAGAGCGGTCTTGACGCTCCCCCCGGCGGCCTCCAGGAGCCGCTCCGCCTCCCCGCCGGGGACTCCGAGGAGCTCGCGGACGATCCGCCGGCCCCGATCGGCCAGCTTCTCCGACCCGATCTGAAGGTCCACCATCCGGTTGCCGTAGGTCTTCCCGATCCGCACCATGGCCGTGGTCGTCAGCATGTTGAGGACCAGCTTGGTCGCGGTCCCGGCCTTCATCCGCGTCGACCCGGCGATGACCTCAGGCCCCGTCAGCGGGGCGATCACCAGGTCCACCTCGCCGGCGATCTCGATGTCCTGCCGCGGAACGCAGGCGAGGAGGACGGTCCGGGCACCCCGCCGCCGGGCTTCGCGGAGGGCGCCGATGGCGTACGGAGTCGTCGATCCGGCGGCGATCCCGACGACGACGTCGCCAGGCCCGACGTCGAGGCCCGTCATGGCCGCCTCGCCCTCGTCCGCGCGATCCTCCGCCCCCTCTTTGGAGCGGACCAGGGCTTCGGCGCCCCCGGCCACGACCCCGATCACCATGGCGGGATCGGATCCGAAGGTGGGCGGGCACTCGGCGGCGTCCAGGACGCCGAGCCGGCCGCTGGTGCCGGCCCCCGCATAGATCAAGCGGCCCCCGGAGCGGAACGCCTCCTCGACCATCGACGCCGCCCGGCCGATTTCCCCGAGAACCTCCCCCACGGCTTCGAACGCACGGAGGTCCTCGGCGTGGATCCGCTCGAGGATCTCGCGTGTTTCGAGGGTGTCGAGGTCGGTGGTCCGGGGATTGACCTTCTCGGTGAGAAGGTGCGACCGGTCCCGCGTCACGGGAAGTCGAGCACGTCCACGAAGATCGTCTTGGAGATGGAGACCGGGACGGCACCCGCCTCGGTGACGGTGACGCGGAAGTGCGGGTCCCGTCCCGGAACGGCGATGAAGCTCGCCACCCGCTGGCCCTGATTCAGGGAGAACGCCCCCTGTCCGAAGAACTCCTCTCCGAGATTGGCTTTCTCCAGCTCCACGCGAAGCGGGAACTCGACTCCCCCCGATCTCGTGATCGTGACCACGATGTCGATCCTGGCTTTGCTCTCGACCGCCCGCGGCGCCTGGATCGCGAAATCGAGCCCTCTTCCGGCCGGCCCTGACGGGCCGTCGTCGCTGCAGCTCAGGAGGGCGGCCCATCCGCCGGCCAGCAGAACGCGCGTCGAGTGCCTCATCGCTGGCCTCCGTTGGTCAGGTAATGGAGCACGTCGAACTTCGTGAGGATCCCCACGTATCGACGCCCTCTTCGGACGAGCAGGGCGCTGTCTCCGCTCGTCAAGTGACCGATCACTTCCTTCATGCTGTCGCTCTCGTCGATCGTCGGGAAGGGACGCTCCAGATAGCCGTCGAGCGGCTGCTCCAGGGCACCCGGATCGGCGAGCACGCGGTTCAGCAGTGTTCCCTCGGACAGGCTCCCCTTCTGCTCGTCCTCTTCGATCACCGGAAGCTGGCTCACGTTGTACTTCTCCATGAGGTCCAAGGCCTCGCGCACCTTGGCGTCGGCGCGGATCATGATGAGGGGCGGGATGTCGGCGCGCGCCTTCCGCTCGAGCAGGTAGGCGACCTCGATCCGCTCGTCCTCGAGCATGCGGTTCTCCCGCATCCACTCGTCCGAGTGGAACTTGGAGAGATACCGTTCGCCGACGTCGCAGAGCATCGCCACGACAGGCCGATCCGGGTCGTCGATCTCCCGCGCTATCTGGAGCGCCACCGTGACGATTGTGCCCGTCGAGCCGCCGACGAACAGACCCTCCTCGCGAGTCAGCCGGCGCGCCATCTGGAACGACTGCTTGTCGGTCACGGTGCGCACCTCGTCGACGTACTCGATGTCGAGGGTTCCGGGGATCTTGTCCATGCCGATCCCCTCGACCATATACGTCTTCCCCTCGCCGACCTCGCCGGTCTCCTTGTACCGTTTCAGGATCGAGCCCTCGGGGTCGGCGACGACCGTGCGGATCTCGGAATTGCGCTCCTTGAGGTACCGGCCCACCCCGCTCATCGTCCCCCCGGTCCCCGATCCGGTCACGAACGCGGCGATCCGCCCCCGGGTCTGATCCCAGATCTCGGGCCCGGTGAGCTGGAAGTGGGCCTCGGTGTTGGCGCGGTTGTAGAACTGGTTCGCGAAGATCGCGTTGGGCGCCTCCTCGGCGATCTTGCGGGCCGTATTCAGGTAGTAGTCGGGATGGTCGGGCGGCACGGCGGTGGGGGTGATCACGATCCGGGCCCCAAAGGCCTTCAGCAGCCGCTGCTTCTCCAGGCTCATCTTGTCCGGCATCACGAAGATGCAGCGGTACCCTTTGTTGACCGCCGCCATCGCGAGCGCCAGCCCGGTATTTCCGGCGGTCGCTTCGACGACGGTCCCGCCGGGCTTGAGCGTGCCCGCTTTCTCCGCGGCCTCGATGATCGCCAGACCGATCCGGTCTTTGATGCTCCCACCGGGACTCAGGTACTCGGCCTTGCCGTAGACCGGCGTCTGGATCCCCCGGGTGACGCGCCGGAGCCGGATCAGGGGGGTGTGATTGAGCGCCTCGAGGACGTTCTCGTAGACACGACGGGCAGGGTCGTGCAGATCGGGCGGCATGACGTTGGGCAACATAGATTGCGGTCAAAACCCGAGCAAGATCACCGCGGATCTGTATGCGTCCGAAGGATCGGGTAAACCTCCGCCCCCTCCAGCTTCCCATCGAGCACGTTCCAGTTCGTGAGCCCGTCGTCCGAGCGCGGCTCGAGGAGCAGGAAGGCGAGACGCGCGAGGGGCTGGTCCATGGAGACCACGAAGGTGCCGGCCGGTATCCGGCGGCGAACTCCCGACCACGCGCCCTCGAGCGTCCGCTGACGGTGGCCCTGGAATTCCTCGTCGGCCCGGCGTGAGGACGTGATCCCGAACTCCTCGACCTCCAGCTCGCGGTCGCTCGCCAGCGTCTCGATCCGGATACCGTGGACCGCCAGCCGGTCGAGCGCTTCCTTCAGCTCGGCCGGGATCAGGTAGGCGGCCGGGACGCGCTCGAGCTCGGTGGCGCGGAAGGCGCCATACTCGGGCATCCGCTCCTCCCGCACGACGTCCCGGCGCAGCAGCATCGTCCCGCCCGTGTACGGGTTGGGCTCCTCCTCGACCTCCCCCAGGAGGATCCCGACGTTCTCGCCGGTCAGGGCATGCTCGGCGCGAAGACCGAGCTCCGTGCCCACCAGGGAACGGCGGTCGGCCGCCGCCGCGAGGCGGCGGATCTCGCCCGCATGCCGCCAGGCGTAGTCCAGGTTTTCCACGACGAACCGCCTCGTCACCTCAACGCGCTCGCGGAAGGGCAGGTACGCGAATGCCTCGGACAGGATGCCGAACCGGTTTCGGAGGCCCACGTAGTTCGTGCCGAACCGGGGGCGGTGATCGAATGTGTACCAGGCGCGTGGCACCGATGCGTCGTCGGCGCCGTCCACTCCCGCATCGGGAAGGTTGCCGTAGTAGTACACGAGCCACTCCGACTCATCCGCGGCCATCCCTCGCGTCACCGCGGGCAGCCAGGAGTCGCGGAGGTATCGGTCGATGTCCGTGTCGGTATCGGGATGCAGCGGCGGCGAATAGGTCAGATGGTAGGCGTGCAGCGTGCCGTTCGTCGTGTGGAGATCGATCACGACGTCCGGGTCGAGGTCCCGGAGGAGTCCGACCAGCGAGCGCGCCTCGGGCGAGTCCAGCTTCATGAAGTCGCGGTTCAGATCGTACCCCTGGGCGTTGGGCCGCTGCCCCATGCCGCCGATCGGGCCGTACTGCAACGGCCGGTTGTCGAGCGCCATCCGCTCGTTGCCGTCGGCGTTGTAGATCGGTGCGAAGAGGAGGAGGAGGGAGTCGTTCCACTCGGCGTGGGCACCCGCGGCCAGCTCCCGCAGCAGGATCAGCGACGCCTCCTTCCCCTCGACCTCGCCGGCATGGATGTTGGCGAGGACGAGCACGCGGAGACGGTCGTCCCTCTCGCGTCGGAGTGCAGCCGGCCCGGACGCCGGCGTATGCCCCTCGGGGTCCCACGCCGCGAGCGGGAGCGAGCGCCCCTCCTGCGTATAACCGAAGGGGAGGATCTGAAGCCCCTGCGAATCGGCCGCCAGCGAGTCCAGGAATGCGATCACCTCTGCGTAGCGGGAGGTTTCGCGGTAACCCGTACGCTCGGCTCGCGTCTGCGGACGAACGGCCGGGCGCTCCTGGCCGCTCATCGGGGAAGCGGCGAAGAGGAACGACATCCCGACCATGAGGATCGTAGCTCCGATGGAACCGCGGCCTCCAGCGGGGGTTTCGAGGAGAAGGGACCGCTCATCCGCCTCGGAGGTGTCCGACATGATCCGTTTCCTTCCCATCCTCGCGGTTCCGATTCTCCTCGTCGGCTGCCGATCGGCGTCGAACGGAGAACAGGACCGTGAGATCCTGCGTATCGACGTCGTCGAGCCGACACTCGTAACGGGGACCTCGGCCGAAGTCCAGCTCGAGAACCTCTCCGATCGGACGATCGGGTTCAACCTCTGCCCGAAGGTGGTCGAGCGGGAGGACGGGAACGTCTGGATTCCACTGCCGGAGACGCGTCCCGAGGCGTGCACGCTCGAGCTCTACGTCCTGGCCGCCGGGGAGACCGTCGTCCAGACGGTCGAGATCCCCCCCGGCCTCGAGGCAGGCAGCCATCGGATCGTCTTCGAGGGGATCTCGTTCGAGCAGGGCGATCCGGCGATCCCTCCAGCGGAGAGGACGAGCGATTCGTTCGAGATCGGGGGAGGAATCCGCTGAGTCGAGGAGCCTCATCAAGGCTCCGCCCCTTGACGGCCGGCGTCACCGACGCCATTCTTCAAGACCCGTTCCTTCCGCTCCCCTCCACGAGAGGACGATCGTGAGAACGCCTGTCAGCACCATCCTTCCGCGGCGATTCATCGCCTGAGGCGCACGGGCGCTCACGGTTCGGTCCCCGATCCGTCCGACAGCCTGACTCTCCGTTTCTGAAGGGGAGCTACGACGCCTGAAGCCGTTCCACGGCTTCGTTTCGGCGTCCTCTGAACGCCCGTCTCAACCTTCTCGTCACGCTGGCCGGGCCAGCGAGAGGTCTCCATGTCGGATGCCTACGAAGCCGTGGATCTGCCAGGCACCGCGCCGGGAACGGTGCCGAGCGGCCCGCCGATCGGCCCCTCCGCGGTACGGCGGCTGCTCGCCGACCTGCGCGCGGCGGTACGCGGCACGGAGCAGGATTACACCGTGGGCCCGATCGGCCGTGCGCTCCTGCTCCTCGCGGTCCCGATGGTCCTCGAAACCGTGCTGGAGTCGGTGTTCGCCCTGGCGAACGTCTTCTGGGTTTCCCATCTGGGCCCGGAAGCGGTGACGACCGTAGGCCTCACGGAATCCATCCTTACGCTCGTCTACACGGTGGGCCTCGGCCTCGGCTTCGGCGTGACCGCGATGGTCGCACGCCGGATCGGCGAGAAGGACCCGGACGGAGCGGCTCGGACGGCGTTTCACGCGATCCTCCTCGGCGTGGGCGTGTCGACCGTCCTGGCGACGATCGGCGGGCTGCGGGCGGGGGAGATCCTGAGCCTCATGGGCGGCTCTGCCGAGGTGGTCCGCGACGGGACAGGCTACATGCGGATCATGCTCGTCGGTAACGCCACGGTGCTGCTCCTGTTCCTCCTGAACGCGGCCTTCCGCGGCGCCGGAGACGCCGTCATCGCCATGCGGGTCCTCTGGCTGGCCAACGGGATCAACATCGTCCTCGACCCGACCCTCATCTTCGGCCTGGGTCCCTTCCCCGAGCTGGGGCTCGAGGGCGCCGCGGTGGCGACCAACGTCGGTCGCGGCACCGCGGTCCTGATCCAGATCGCGACCCTGGCCCGGTCGAGCGGGAGGCTCCGGATCCGGCGCCCCCATCTGCGCTTCCAACCGGAGCTCCTGGCGCAGCTCGTCCGGATCTCCGGCACGGGCGTCCTCCAGATCTTCGTGGCGACCTCGAGCTGGATCGTCCTGATCCGGATCCTGGCCGGCTTCGGAACCCTGCCCGTCGCCGGTTACACGATCGCCATCCGGATCGTCATCTTCGCGCTCATGCCGGCGTGGGGTCTTTCCAACGCCGCCGCGACCATGGTCGGGCAGTCGCTGGGAGCCGGGAAACCCGAGCGGGCCGAGCGCTCGGTCTGGATGGCGGGCGTCGCCGACATGGTGGTCCTGGGCGTGACCGGGCTTCTGTTCGTCCTTTTCGCGCCCGCCCTGGTGGGGTTCTTCACGGCCGATCCGGAGATCGCCCGCTGGGGGGTCGTATGCCTCCGCGTCGTGGGGCTCGGATTCCCGTTCTACGCGCTCGGCATGGTTCTCGCCCAGTCGTTCAACGGGGCGGGAGACACGTGGACGCCGACCTTCATCAACTTCTTCTGCTTCTGGCTGTTCGA
>DASZOP010000088.1:0-11613 GCA_035550715.1 Gemmatimonadota bacterium
CCGATGCTGGCCCGCCGCCTCCGGCGACTCCACCTCGCCCGGAAGACCGAAGCCCTGCGCCGCGGTTGGTCCGAGGTGCCTCCGTGGATCTTCTGCACGCGCACGGGACACCCCTACCACCACCGCGTGATCCAGCGGGCCTTCGCCCGGGTGCTCACGAAGGCATCCCTGCCCGAGCACTTCACCCCGCACTCTCTCCGGCACTCGTTCGCCTCGATCCTGATCAGCGAGGGCGTGAGCCTAGCCTACGTCCAGCGGATGCTGGGGCACGCCTCGATCAAGCTGACCGTGGACCTCTACGGCTCGTGGCTTCCGATGACCGGACGGGGGGCGGATCGGCTGGACGAGGGCGGAAGTGGTAGCAAAACGGTAGCAAAGACCGGGGGCGAGATTCAGAAGCCTGTGTTTCCAGGGACTTCCGGGAATCAGCCGCCGAAGAGCTTCTTCAGCGACTCCAGGAATCCGCCGACGAGCGGCCCCTGCTCCTCGCCGGAGGACACGCGCTGGTACTCCTCGAGGAGCTCCCGCTGCTTCCCGGTGAGCTTCCGCGGGACCTCCACCACCACCGTGTAGCAGGCGTCTCCGCGACCGCGGCCGTGGAGGCTCGGCATCCCCTTCCCGCGGAGCCGGAGCACGTCGCCGTTCTGGGCCCCGGCCGGCACCTTGAGTTGCGCCACCCCGTCGAGGACCGGCACGTCGACGTCGGCGCCGAGCGCGGCCTGGGGGAAGGTGAGCGGCAAGGCGCAGTGGAGGTCGTTCCCCTGGCGCGTGAAGAACGCGTGCGGACGCACGTGGAGGACGACGTAGAGATCCCCCGCCGGGCCGCCGGCCACGCCCCCTTCCCCCTCGCCGGTGAGACGCATCTGCGCGCCCTCGTCGACGCCGGGCGGGATGCGCACCTTGAGCGTGCGCTCCTGGGCGACGCGCCCCTCGCCCGAGCAGGACTTGCACGGGCTCTTGATGATCTGACCCTCGCCCCCGCACTGGGTGCAGGTACGCGCGACGGTGAGGAAGCCTTGCTGGTAGCGCTGCTGCCCGCGCCCCTTGCAGGTCGGACACTGGGTCCGCCCGGAGCCAGGCTCCGCGCCGCTGCCCCGGCAGGCTTCACAGACCTCGAGCCGGGGGATCTGGAGCCGTGTCTCCAGCCCCTGCGCCGCGTCCTCGAGCGTGATCTCGAGGTCGTAGCGGAGATCGTCGCCCTGGCGCGCGCGGCCCCGGCGCCCCCCACGCCCACCGCCGAAGAAGCCCTCGAAGAGGTCCCCGAACAGGTCTTCCAGCCCGCCGAAGTCGACGCCACCCGGCGGCAGGTCCACGCGGCCGTAGCGGTCGTACTGCGCGCGGCGGTCCCCGTCCGAGAGCACCGCGTAGGCCTCGTTGATGATCTTGAACCGCTCCTCGGCGTGCGCGTCCCCCGGGTTCCGATCGGGATGATGCTTGAGCGCGAGCTGCCGGAAGGCCTTCTTGATGTCGGCGTCGGTCGCGTTCCGCGAGACGCCAAGGATCTCGTAGTAGTCGCGCTGGGCCATGGCTATCGGAGGCGCGGGATCATCCGGGCCGGGCGTCCCCGGCCGGCCCGGGTCAGGCTGCGCCCTCGCCGCCGGCCGAGGCGGCGGCCGGGCGGACGGCCACCACGACCTGTGCGGGTCGGAGCACGCGGTCCTGGAGGAGGTACCCGCGGAGCGTCTCCGCGATGACCGTCTGGTCGTCCACGTCGTCCTGCTCGACGCGCCCCACGGCCTCGTGGCGCGTCGGGTCGAAGGGCTGCCCGACGGCGGTGAACGGCCGCACGCCGACACGCTCCAGCGCACCCAGGAAGTTCCGATGGATCAGCTCGACACCCGCCCGGAAGGCCTGGTCGGTCCCCGGGGTCGGAGGGGCGGCCAGCGCTCGATCGAAGTTGTCGAGGACTGGCAGGATCTCCTGGAGCAGCGCCTCCTGCGCCTGGCGCCGCCAGTCCTCGCGCTCGCGGCCGGTTCGCCGGCGGAAGTTCTCGAAGTCGGCGAGAGTCCGGAGGTAGCGGTCCTGGAGGTCGGCCGCCTCGCGCGCCCGAGCGTCCCGCTCTGCCCGGAGCGCCTCCAGACTCTCCTCCCCGGGACCCCCCGGTTCGGGCGCGGCCTCCTCCCGGCTCCGGGCGGCGTCGCCCGGTCCTGGCCAGCGATCGTTCGCCATGGGCTACCCGAGGGGCGGCGAGCTGCCGAGCCGCGTCAGGCGCCGGGACACCAGCCGCGCGGTGTACTCAACCAAGGGGACGACCTTCGCGTAGGGCATGCGCCGCGGCCCCACGATGCCGAGGACGCCCAGCACCCGGTCATGGAACCGGTAGGAGGCGGCGACGAGGCTGGTCTCTTGCATCTCCTGATACGGCATCTCGGATCCGATCACGACCTGCGCGGTGTCCGAGGCCTGCGCGCGGGTCGTGAGGAGCTCGATGAGCTGGCGCTTCTCCTCGAATGTCTTGAGGAGTGCCCGCATCGTGCCGATCCCGAACTCCGGCTGGTCCAGCATGTTCATGACGCCGCCGACGTAGAGGTTCCGGTCCCAGAGGGACTGGAACACCTTGCGCGCCACGTAGGCGGCGACGCGCAGGACGCGCTCGGCGGCAGGCTGGACGGCCGCCGCGTCCGCCACCCGGGTCCGGATCTCCTGGAACGTGAGTCCGGCGAAGCGGTCGGTGAGCAGTCGCGCGACCTCGCGCACCTCGCTCCGCGGGACCGGCTCCTCGAAGGCGAGGATCCGGCTCATCCCCCACCCCGTCTCGGTGGCCAGCACGACGATGGCCCGATCCCCTTCGACCGCGATGAGGTCGACCCGCTCGAGTCGGGTGTGCTGGAGCGGCGGCGCCAGGATGACCGCCGCGTAGTGGGACAGCTCGGAGAGCTGGGCCGAGGTGGCCTCCATGAGATCGTCGATCTCGCTGCGGGTCCCGGAGACCTGGCGCTGGAGCCGGTGCGCGTCCCCCCGGGCAAGCTCCGTGCGCCCCATCAGGCTGTCGACGTAGTACCGGTAGGCCTTGTCCGTCGGCACTCGCCCCGCCGACGTGTGCGGCTGGGCGAGATAGCCCATTTCCTCGAGGTCGGCCATGGTGTTGCGGATCGTCGCCGGGGATAGGCCGAGCGCGTACTTCTTCGCCACCTGGCGGGACCCGACGGGCTCCGCCGTCACGGTGTACTCGAACAGCAGGGCTTGGAGAACCTGCCGCGCCCGATCGCTCAGTTCACCGCTCAAGAGCTCTCCCCGTGTGTCAGCGGACGGACGGTCCCTACGCCTCGGACTCCCATGGCAAATATCGAGGTCCGACGCGGGGTTGTCAAGGCGCGAAGCTCGCCGGAGCAGATCGCCGAGGACCTTCGGGCCTACGTGGCGGCGGGCGCCCGTCACTTCGTCCTGGACTTCTCGGTGCCGACGCCGTCCGGGATGGCGGAATACATGGAGCGCTTCGCCGCGGAGGTCCGCCCTCACGTCCGCGAGGAGTGACGGCCGGCGGCGAGTCCCGCGACCCGGGGGGGCCCGGGGGCCAGTCCCGTCAGACGAGCTCGGCGAAGATCGTGTCCGACAGGAGAACGCCGCGGTCCGTGAGGGCCACCTGCCCGTCCTGCACCGCCATCACACCCGCCACCAGGTAGCGCTCGATTCCCGCTACCCTCCCACCCGGGCTGCCGGCAAGATGGCGCTCGAGCCACACGAGCGGGATGCCCTCCGCCAGGCGGAGCCCGAGGACGATGCGCTCGGCCGCGACCTGCCGCTCGGACAGGCGCTCCCAGCTCTCGATCGCCCAGCCGCCCCCGAGGACGGCGGTGCGCCAGCGAGGCTCGGAGCGTCGGGTCCAGTAGCGCACGGCGCCCAGCGCCCCGTGGGCGCCCGGGCCAAGGCCGAGGTAGTCCTCGCGTCGCCAGTAACCGAGATTGTGGCGAGAGCGAAATCCCGGGCGCGCGAAGTTCGACACCTCGTACCGATCGAGTCCCGCGCGCGCCGCGCGCTCGACCAGGGCCTCGAACTGGCCGACGTGCAGGTCCTCGTCCGGAAGCCCCGCGGGCGGCCGGCGGCCGAAGGCGGTGGCCGGCTCGAGCGTGAGCGCATAGGCGGAGAGGTGCTCGGGCGCCCAGTCGAGGGCCTCGTCGAGCGTCCGCGTCCAGGCGGCCAGGTCCTGCCCGGGGCACGCGTAGAGGAGATCGATGCTGACGCTGTCGAACCCCGCCGCGCGCGCCGCGCGGTAGGCGGCCTTCGCCTCGGCCGCGGAGTGCGTGCGGCCGAGGCTCCGGAGCACGGCGTCGTCAAGCGCCTGGACGCCGAGCGAGAGCCGCGTCACGCCGGCCGCGCGGAAGGCCCGGAGGCGATCCGCGTCCAGTCCCTCGGGATTGGCCTCGAGCGTGACCTCCGCGTCCGGCACCAGCCCGAGGCCCCGCCGGGCGTCGTCCAGCACGGCTGCGACCGCGTCGGCCGGGAGGAGGGAGGGCGTGCCGCCTCCGAGGAACAGGCTTTCCGCCGGGACGCGGCCCGCCCAGGGCAGCGCCGCGTAGCGCCCGATCTCGGCGCGAAGCGCGGCGACGAACGGTAGGATCCGGTCCTCGCGGTGGATCGCCACGTTGAAGTCGCAGTACGGGCACTTGGTCCGGCAGTACGGGCAGTGGAGGTAGATGCCGAACCGAGGGCCGGCCGGCCCGGCGCGCCACTCCGGTTCGGCGGGGAGGCCGGAATCGACGGCGCCCGGCGCTAGTAGATCAGCTTGCCCAGGCGCCCCCACCTGACGTGCTCCAGCATGGCGTCCCGCTCCGAGTCCCACGACCAGTAGATCAGGAACGCCCGGCCCTTGATCTTGTCGCGCTTGACGAAGCCCCAGTAGCGGCTGTCCTGGCTGTTGTTGCGGTTGTCGCCCATCACGAAGTAGGAGTCCGCCGGCACCTTGACCGAGGTGCTCTCGCTCACCCCGAAGCGCTCTTCCCACTTGCCCCACGGGTCGTCGATCGGCCGGCAGCTCGGCTCGGGCGGCTGGCAGTTCACGTAGATCTTCTGGTCCTTGATGTGCAGGTCCTCGCCGCCGACCGCGATGATCCGCTTGATGAAGTCGCGCGACTCGTCCACCGGATACTTGAAGACGATGACGTCGCCTCGCTTCGGGTCGGTGAACCGGTAGATGAACTTGTTGACTAGGATGTGGTCGCCCACGAGCAGGGTCGGGATCATGGACCCCGAGGGGATCTTGAACGCCTGGACGACGAAGGTCCGGATCAAGAGGGCGAGGAGCACCGCGACCAGGATGGCCTCGGCGTACTCGCGGACGACCGACTTCTTCCGCACCTTGACGACCTCCCGCGAAACGTCCTCCGGCGATGTGTGGTTGACCGGCTGGGTCATCGTGCGGCCCTAGGACCGGAGGACCGAGAGGAAGGCCTCCTGGGGGATTTCGACGCGACCGAGCTGCTTCATTCGCTTCTTGCCTTCCTTCTGCCGCTCGAGAAGCTTCCGCTTGCGGGTGATGTCGCCGCCGTAGCACTTGGCCGTGACGTTCTTCCGGAGCGGCCGCACCGTCTCGCGGGCGATCACGCGGCTGCCGATCGCCGCCTGGATCACGACCTCGAACATCTGGCGCGGGATGACGCCCTTGAGCTTCTCGGCCAGGGACTTGCCCCGCTCGTACGCCTTGTCCCGGTGGACGATGAGCGACAGCGCATCCACCGGGTCGCTGTTCAGCAGGATGTCGAGCTTCACGAGCTCGGATGGCCTGAACTCGAGGAAGTCGTAGTCGAACGAGGCGTAGCCCCGCGACAGCGACTTCAGCCGGTCGTAGAAGTCCACGATGATCTCGGCGAGGGGGAAGTCGAAGGTCAGATGGACGCGCTTGCCGATGTGCTCGACCGAGCGGTGCTCGCCGCGCGCCTCCTGCGCGAGCTTGTAGATCCCGCCCATGAACTCCGTGGGAACGAAGATCGAGCCCCGGACGTACGGCTCTGAAACCGTGACGACGTCCCCCACCGGCGGGAGCTTCGCCGGGTTGTCGATCTCGATCGCCTCGCCCTGCACCGTCTCGACCCGGTAGCGGACCGACGGCGCGGTCGCGATCAGCGCGAGGCCGAACTCCCGCTCGAGGCGCTCCTGGATGATCTCCAAGTGGAGGAGACCCAGGAACCCGCACCGGAAGCCGAAGCCGAGCGCGATCGAGGACTCCGGCTCGAAGGTGAACGCCGAGTCGTTGAGCCGGAGCTTTTCCAGGGCGTCCCGGAGGGCCTGATACTCCGTGTCCTCCACGGGGTAGAGCCCCGAAAAGACCATGGGCTTCGCCTCGCGAAACCCCGGGAGCGGCGACGCCGCGGGGTTCTGGGCCTCGGTGATGGTCTCGCCGATGCGCGAGTCGGCGACTCGCTTGATCCCCGCGGTGAGGAAGCCCACCTGGCCCGCGCTGAGCTCGGTCCCCGGCACCATCTGCGGCGAGAAGACGCCGACCTGCTGGACCTCGAAGGACTTCCCGTTCGACATGAGCAGGATCTTCGTCCCGGGAGCCACCCGGCCGTCGATCACGCGCACGTAGGTGACGACCCCTTGATAGGGGTCGTAGAAGGAGTCGAACACGAGTGCCTTGAGCGGCGCCGCCGGGTCCCCGACCGGCGGAGGGATCCGCCGGACGATCGCCTCCAGCACCTCGGCGACGCCCGTGCCGGCCTTGGCGCTGATCGGAATCGGCTCGTCCGGGCCGAACCCGAGGAGGTCGACCAGCTGCTGCGTCGTGCCCTCGACGTCGGCCTGCGGCAGGTCGATCTTGTTGAGCACGGGGACCAGCGTGAGGTTCGCCTCGAAGGCCAGATAGAAGTTGGCCAGCGTCTGGGCCTCGACACCCTGTGCGGCGTCGACGACGAGGACGGCCCCCTCGCACGCGGCGAGGCTTCGCGAGACCTCGTAGGAGAAGTCGACGTGCCCCGGCGTGTCGATGAGGTTCAGCGTGTACGTCCGGCCGTCGCGCGCCTGGTAAAGGAGGCGCACGGTGTGGGCCTTGATGGTGATCCCGCGCTCGCGCTCGAGGTCCATCGAGTCGAGCACCTGGTCGACGGCCTTCCGCGGATCCAGCGTGCCGGTCAGCTCCAGGAGCCGGTCGGCGAGCGTGGACTTGCCGTGGTCGATGTGCGCGATGATCGAGAAGTTCCGGATTCGCTCGAGTTCGCTCATCGGGTCATCGGGACGTGTGCCGCTCCACCAGGGCCTTGGCAGCCGCGTGCAGCCGATCGACGACCGACGCCGTCTCCGCTTCCACGTACACGCGGAGCACGGGCTCCGTCCCCGACGGCCGGATCAACACCCACGCCCCGTCGCCGAGCCAATACTTCCGACCGTCCAGCGTCTCGCACCGGGTCACCGGCCGGGCGCCGATACGCTCGGGGGGGGCGGCGTCCAGCGCCGCCACGAGGGCGCGGCCGCGATCCGGGGGAAGCGTGTAATCGCACCGCCGGTAGGCCGCAGCGCCGGCCTCGGCTTCCAGGTCCTGCAGGAGCGCGTCGAGGCTCCTTCCCGAGGCGACGACCGCCTCCAGGACGAGGAGCGCCGACAGGAGGCCGTCACGCTCAGGCAGGTGGTCGCGCACCCCCATCCCGCCTGATTCCTCGCCACCGATCAGGATATCACGGCTCCGCATGAGAGCGGCGATGTGCTTGAATCCTATGGGCGTGACGTGGAGCGTGAGCCCGAGGCGCGCGCACATCCGGTCCACCTGCGTGCCCATGGCGAAGCCCTTCGCCACCTCGCCACGCCAGCCTCGAACGTGGACGAGGTGGCGCACGAGCAGCGTGAGCACCTCGTGGGGCGTGACGTACCGCCCGGCCGCCGTCACGGCGCCGAGCCGGTCCCCGTCGCCGTCCAGGGCCACGCCGAGGTCGGCCCCGCTCGTCCGCACCGCGGCCACGAGCTCGTCGAGGTGAGGTGGGATCGGCTCGGGGTGAAGCCCCCCGAACAGGGGGTCAGGGGCTCCGTGGAGGATCCGAACCTCGCCCCACGCGACCGGCACGAGGACGGTGAGGAGGCCGTCGGTCGCGCCGTGGAGGGCATCCCCCAGGATCCGGAGCGGCCGAGCGGGAGGACGGTCGACGGCCACGCGGCTCCGCAGCCGAGCGACGTAGTCGGGCCGGAGGTCGACCGTCTCGACCCCGCCACCGGGCGCCGGGGTGCGGCGAGGCGGGGTCCGGCCGAGGGCCGCCTCGACGCGCGCCGTGAACTCCGGCGTGGCGGAGCCGCCGAACGGCCCCTTGAGCTTGATCCCGTTGAAGCGGGCCGGATTGTGGCTCGCCGTCACCACGAGGCCGCCGGCCGCGCCCCGGGTGGTCACGGCATAGGAGACGACCGGGGTCGGCACCGGCCGGTCGGCCAGGAGCACCCGCCAGCCGTTCGCCGCGAGGATGTCCCCCGCCAGGGTCGCCACCGCGCGGGAATTGAAGCGCGTGTCGTATCCGACGACGAGCAGGCGCGCGGAGTCCCGCGGCTCCTCCTCCGCCCACACGGCGGCGGCGGCCTGGACGACCGCCGCGGCGTTGGCCTCCGTGAAGTCGTCCGCGATGACGCCTCGCCATCCGTCCGTTCCGAATCGGATGGTAGAGGCCTCACTCCTGGAGGGCACTCAGGGATCCCCGGCGAGGCGCGAGTAGTCGCCGAGGCGCGTTCCGTCGCCCAGGACGGCGCCGGGCGTGACGCGGGCGTGCTCGCCGATCGATGCGGCGCGTCCGACGAGACACCCGGTGAGACGCGCCGCCGAGCCGACCCGGACCTCCTCCCACAGGACCGCCGTCTCGACCCGGGCCTCGGCTCCGATCCGGCAGCCGGCGCCGAGGACGACCCCGGGCCCCACCGTCGCGCCCGCCTCGACGTGGCATCCGGGGCCGATCGAGACCGGGCCCCGGATCCGGGCCGAGTGGGCGATGGTCGCCGTCGGGTGGATCCGTCCCTCGGGGACCTCGTCCCCGACCGGCTCGACGTGGGCCCGGAGACGGCGCGCGAGCAGGTCGTGCTGCGCCTGGACGTACTTCACGGGGGTGCCGATGTCGAGCCAGTACCCGGTCGAGACGAAGCCATAGAAGGGCACTCCGCGCTCGAGCAGGAGCGGGAAGAACTCGCGCTCGATGGAGTGCGGCTCGCCCTTGGGGATCCACTCGAGGAGCTCCCGCTCGAGGATGTAGACCCCGGCGTTGACGGTGTTCACGGCGTTCGACGTGACCTCTTCCCAGCCCGGCTTCTCCAGGAATCGACGCACGCGACCGTCCGGGTCGAGCTCGACGAGGCCGTAGGCCGTGGGGTTCTCGACGGGCGTGAGGTAGATCGTCGCCGCCGCGCCGCACGCAGTGTGCACCTCCAGCATCGCGGAGAGATCGAGGTCCGTCAGCACGTCCCCGTTCAGAACGATCACGCGCCCGTCGACGAGGTCAGCGGCGTTCCGCACGCCGCCCGCCGTGCCGAGCGGTTCCGTTTCGACGACGTCCCGCAACCGGACGTCCCCGAGGCGCTGCCCCGCCATCGTGGCCCGGATCGCCTCGGCGCGGTGCGAGATGGAGAGGATCACGTCGCGCACGCCGTGAGCACCGAGGAGCCCGAGCTGATAGCAGAGGAACGGCACGTTCAGCAGCGGCACGACTGGCTTCGGACGATCGAGCGTCAGCGGCCGGAGCCGCGTCCCCAGGCCCCCAGCCAGGATGACGGCCTGGACGCTCACGCGCGAGACTCGACGCTCAGGGTCGGCTTGAGCTTGCCGGCGGCGCCCACGCCGCCGCCTCGCTCACCAGCATCACCGGGATGCCGTCCCGGATGGGATAGGCCTTCTTGCACGCGGGGCAGATGATGCGGGCCTCCTCGAAGAGGAGGTCGCCCTTGCATGCGGGACAGACCAGGATGGCCTTGAGCTCGTCGTCGATCATCGCGGCGCCTCCCCGCAGGGCCTGGCCGGCCAGCTACCGGCCCGCCCGTCTAAACCACTCGATCGTCTGGCGCAGTCCCTCGTCCACGTCCACGCGCGGCTCCCACGAGAGAAGCGTCCGGGCGCGCGTGATGTCGGGCTGCCGGATCTTGGGGTCGTCGACCGGCAGCGGCTGGAAGACGATGGAGCTCGTGCTCCTCGCCAGGCTGACGATCCGCTTCGCGAGCTCGAGGAGCGTCATCTCCTGCGGATTGCCCACGTTGACGGGGTCGTGGACCGAGGACTGCATCAGCCGCCAGATGCCCTCGACGAGGTCCGACACGTACATGAAGGAGCGCGTCTGGGAGCCGTCACCGTAGACCGTGAGCGCCTGCCCGCGGAGCGCCTGCTGGATGAAGTTCGGGATCGCCCGCCCATCTTCCCGCCGCATCCGGGGCCCGAAGGTGTTGAAGATGCGGACGATCCGCGTGTCCAGGCCGTGGTAGCGGTGGTACGCCATCGTCATGGCCTCGGCGAAGCGCTTCGCCTCGTCGTAGACGCCCCGCGGCCCGACCGGGTTCACGTTGCCCCAGTAGTCCTCTCGCTGGGGGTGGAGCAAGGGGTCGCCGTAGACCTCCGACGTGGATGCCAGGAGGAACCGGGCCTGCTTGGCCTTCGCGAGACCGAGCGCCTTGTGGGTCCCCAGCGCCCCCACCTTGAGCGTGGGAATCGGCAGCAGCTGGTAGTCCACCGGGCTGGCGGGGCTGGCGAAGTGCAGCACATGGTCGACCGGTCCCGCGACGTAGATGTAGTTGGTGACGTCGTGCTTGATGAAGCTGAAGCGCTCGGAGCGGAGATGGTCGATGTTGTCGCTGGCACCGGTCGAGAGGTTGTCCAGACAGAGCACCTCGGCGCCCTTGTCGAGGAGGAACTCGCACAGGTGCGAGCCGATGAATCCCGCCCCGCCGGTCACCAGTACGCGCATGGACGCGTGGCTCAGGCCGGGAAGGCCGGCTTGCGGCCGATCGAGTGGTACTCGAACCCGAGGCGCCGCATCCGCTCGGGCTCGTAGATGTTCCGCCCGTCGAACACGAGCGGGCGCCGCATCACCTGCCGGAGCCGCTCCAGGTTCAGCAGCTTGAACTCGTTCCACTCGGTCACGACCACGACGGCGTCCGCGCCCTCGGCGGCCTCGTAAGAGGACTGGCAGTACTCGACGGCCCCCGGCAGCGTGCGGCGGGCATTGTCCATGGCGACCGGGTCGTAGGTGCGCACCCGGGCCCCCGCCTCGACGAGGCGCTCGATCAGCTCGACGCTCCGCGCCTCGCGCATGTCGTCGGTCTTGGGCTTGAAGGCCAGGCCCAGCACCGCGATGACCCGGCCGTCGAGCGGGTCCAGGACCTTGCGGATGAGCGCGACGAGCCGCGGGATCCGCTCGCGGTTGACGTCCACCACGGCGCGCAGCGAGCGGAACTCGTAGCCGAGCGAGGCCGCCGTCTGGATCAGGGCGTCGGTGTCCTTCGGGAAGCACGATCCCCCGTACCCGAGGCCTGCGTTCAGGAACGCGGCCCCGATCCGCGGGTCGAGCCCCATCCCCTTCATGACCTGCGTGACGTCACCCCCGGCAAGCTCGCAGAGGTTCGCGATCTCGTTGATGAAGGAGATCTTCGCGGCCAGGAACGCGTTGGACGCGTACTTGATGATCTCGGCCGAGTGGACGTCGGTGATGATCATGGGCCGCTCGAGCGGGGCAT
>DASZOP010000089.1:0-2441 GCA_035550715.1 Gemmatimonadota bacterium
ACTTCCTGGTGACGAACGACACCGGGCCGCTGCACCTGGCCGCGGCCGTGGGCACGCCGCTCCTGGACCTCTGCGGGGCGGCCGACGAGCGGGTCACAGGTCCGCGGGGCCCGGCAAGCCAGGTCCTCGTCCACCGAGTCCATTGCCGGCCGTGCGTGAAGAACGTCTGCGCGTACAACCTGGAGTGCATGCGGGGGATCGGCGTCGACGCCGTCCATCGGCTGCTCGGTGATCGGCTGGGCCGGGAAGCGGCGGCGCTCGGCTCGTCCCGGTCCCGGTAGCGTCCTACATTCGGCGCCGTGCTCGGCGACATCGAGAAGGAAGCCCGCCCGGCCTGGGGGGTCGACGTGGGCGGCACCCGCTGCAAGGTCGGGGTCGTGGACCGCCGGGGGGTGGTCCTGGCCCAGCGCCAGATCCCGACCCTCAAGGAGCCCGATGCGATGGTCGAGGCGATCGCCCGCGCGTGCGAGGAGGTGGCCGCCGAGGGCGGCGGGCCGATCGCACGGCTCGGCATGGGGGCCCCGGGGCCGCTCCGGTTCGAGGAAGGGGTCGTGGTCCACGCCCCGAACCTGGGGTGGCGCGAGGTCCCGCTCCGTGCCATGGTGGCCGACGCCGTCGGTTGCCCGGTCGTCCTCGACAACGACGCCAACGCCGCTGCGCTCGGCGAAGCGTGGATCGGGGCGGGTCGCGGGGCGAGCGTGCTCCTCCTGGTCACGCTCGGGACCGGCGTCGGAGGCGGCGTGGTCGAGAAGGGGCGGATCTTCCACGGAGCGCGAGGCCTCGCCGTCGAGGTCGGTCACCAGGTGGTGGTGCCGGGTGGCCGTCCGTGCCCATGCGGCAAGCGCGGCTGCGTCGAGGCGTACTTCAGCGGACACGCGTTGACCGAGCAGGCGAGCGAGCGGTTCCTGGACGGCGACGCGACCGAGCACCGGGCCATCTTCCGCGCCTACGCCGAAGGCGATCCCGAGGTCGTTCCGTGGATGGAGGCGGCCATCGACGCCCTGGCCCGCGGGATCGCGCTGGCGGGGGTCCTGTTCGACCCGGACCTGATCGTCTTCACCGGCGGCCTGGCCCGGTCCTGGGACGTCTATGCGGACCGGCTGGTGACCCGGATCAAGGAGGAGATGGGACCGGCCGGCCCGTCCGGCGACCGGATCGGCCTGTCGATCCTGGACGGCCAGGCCGGAGTGATCGGCGCGGCGCGCCTCGCCTTCGACGAGCGGACCCCCCGGTGAGCCGGAGCGACGGGGCGCACCGCGGCGGGGACGGCGAGGCGGACGGGCTTCGGGTCGGCGTGACGGGGACGATCGTCGAGGACACGATCGACACGGTCGACGGCGTCCGGATCGAGGACCTGGGGGGAATCACCTACGCGCTCCACGGGCTGAGCGCCTTCCTGCCGGAGGGCGCGGTCGCGCACCCGGTGATCGAGGTCGGGTCGGACGCGATCGACCGCGTGCGCCGGGACCTCCGCCCCCTGCGCGCTCTCTCGGACGAGGACTTCCGGTCCGTCCCGCACGTCAACAACAAGGTCCATCTCGTCTACCATCCGGACGGTTCGCGGGACGAGACCCTGACCGGCGGCGTGCCGCCCGCCTCCTGGGACCTCTACGAGCCCTGGCTCGACCGGCTGGATGCCTGGCTCTGGAACTTCATCTCGGGGATGGAGACCGACCTCGCGACCTTCGGGCGCGTCAAGACGGAGTTTCGCGGGGACGTCTACATGGACATCCACAGCCTCTGCCTGGAGCACGTGCCGGGCCGCGCCCGCCGCCATCGGACGCCGGAGCGCTGGGAGGCGTGGGTCGAAGGGGTCCGCTGGCTGCAGATGAACGAGGCCGAGGCCGGGCTCCTGCAGCGGGGCGAGCCGGAGAGCCTGTCCGAGGAGGACGAGGAGGCGCTGGCGGTCCGGCTGCACGGCTTCGGTGCCGAAGCCGTCCTGTTCACGCTCGGCTCGCGAGGCGCGCGGCTCTATGGCGCCGACGGGGCGATCGTCAGCGAGCCCGTGCCGGAGGGGGAGCCGGCCGTCGATCCGACCGGCTGCGGCGACGTTTTCGGAGCCACCTGGCTCGCGCTCAGGATCGGGCACGAGTGGACGCCCGCCGAGGCGCTGGCCGGCGCCGTCGAGGCGGCGAGCCTGGCCGCCACCCGCCGTGGCACCCGCGGGCTCGCTGAGCGGTTGCGGGAAGCGGTCGGGGCAGGAACGCGATGAGCCGGGAAGGCAGGCCGCCCGACCTCGACACCGTGGCGGTCCACGCCGGCCGCTCGCGCGATCCGGAAGGGGCGGTCGTGACCCCGATCTACCTGTCGTCGACGTTCGATTATCCGGCCGGGGACCGCGAGCTGGTCTACACCCGTTACGGGAACAACCCCACCCAGCTCGCTCTCCAGGCGCGGCTGGCGGCCCTGGAGGGCGCGGAGGCGGCGCTCGTTCTGGCTCC
>DASZOP010000090.1:0-9854 GCA_035550715.1 Gemmatimonadota bacterium
GCGGGATCTCCTGGGAGACGGCCGGATCGCCGCCGGCGTCTTCCGGCTCACGTTCGCTACCGGCCCCTACTTTCAGGCGCGCGGGGTGGAGAGCTTCCATCCCGAGGTCGCGGTCGTCTTCCGGATCGAGGATCCCGACGAGCACCATCACGTCCCCCTCCTGGTCAGCCCCTTCGGCTACACCACCTATCGGGGGAGCTGAGCGTCAGCCGGCGCGGCGGCCGGCGAGGATCGTCCCGAAAGAGCGGGACCGGAGCTCCTCGAGGGTGAGGCCGGTCGAAAGCGCCTCCGCCTCGGTGATCGCCCCGCAGTTCATCCCCCTGAGGAAGTGGTTGAGGAGGGCCTGCCCCGTCGCGGCGTCGTCGAAGACGTCACCGCTCAGGGTGGCGCGGGCCGCCCGCTCGACGAAATGGCGTAGCCGGCCCGCCATCTCCGTGAGCCCGTCCAGGAAGAACCCGTAGAGGGTCGCGTAGCGGGTCGGGAGCTGGGCCGGGTGGAGATCCCATCCCTGATAGAACGCGTGGCGCAGGCTGTGGCGGACGTGGTCGGCGTGGAGGCGCCAGCCCCGATGCACAGCGTCACGGTTCTCCCGCTCCTGCTCGGCCGTGAGCGACGTCCCCTCGCGAGCCCGGTAGGGTGGAGCCGGGAGGACGTTCGTGGCGCCGTCCGACAGCCAGACGCCGGTTCCGTTCAGAGCCGCCTGCATCAAATGGCGCGCGAAGTCGCAGGCCGGATGATCGAGGGTCTGATGGGCGGCCGTGATCTGGAGGCTCGCCGTGTGGTCGTAGACCCCGAAGTGGGCGGCCACGCACCGTCCTTGCGACGCATCGACCAGGCCCGGCAGCGCGACCCGGCCGTCGGGGCCGATCAGGGACTGCGGCGTCTCGATCATGAGCTCGAGGCGGAGGATCCCGTCGGGGATCCCGAGATCCGCCTCGAGGGTCTCGAAGAGGTCGACCAGCGCCGTGACCTGCTCGACGAGGACGACCTTCGGGAGCGTCACGACGAAGCCGGGCGGGATCGGCCCGCCGGTCTCGCGGACGAGCGTGACCAGGAAGAGGTCCAGGCTGCGGGCGGCTCGCGCGAGATGACGCGCGTTCAACGGCTTGATGCGGATGCCTACGAACGGCGGCAGGGTGCCCTTCTCGAGCCCGCGCGCCACTTCGCCGGCCGATTCGACCGCGGCCCGGTCCTCCTCCTCGTCGGACCGCTCGCCGTAGCCGTCCTCGAAGTCGATCCGGAAGTCCTCCACCGGCTCCCGCTCGAGCTTCCCGATCACCCGCCCGTAGATCGTGTCGGCGAGCGCATCCGGGAGCCCGACCGCCGTGGCGAAGCTCTCCGGATCGGGGGCGTAGGTCCGGAGCGTCCGGAGGGCGACGTCGCCCAGCTTCCTGGCGAGGTCCGCCGAGAAGAGGTCGGCGCCCCCATAGACCGTGTGGACGGGCTGGCGGTCGGGACGCTCGCCGGGGCGGACCCGGGCCCACTCCGCGAGCCGCTCCTCGAGAGGCGAGAGGACGCTCCCGAGCTCACGGCCGGACAGCGTCGGCTTCGGTCGCGGCGCGCTCACGCTGAAGCCCCGCCGTCCGGCCACGCGTGAAAGAGGACCCGCGCCATCGTTCCCTCGCGGTAGGCGGCGGACGAGCGCAGATCGTCGATCGGCGCGACGTCGCTCCGGATCGCCGGCAGGATGTCGTCGGGGGTTCCGGGCCTCCACCCGTCCTCGAGCCGCGCCTCGATCGAGGGGCAGCGGCGGACGGTCGGCGCCACGCTGGCGGCGACGCACCGCCATCCCTCCTCCGACCGGGCGAGCGCCAGCCCGACCTTGGCGATCGCCTGAGCGCGTCGTGCGCCCACCTTGAGGAACCGCTGGACGGGTCGGCTCCGGCGCGGGATCCGGATCGCGGTGACGAGCTCGTCGGGCGCCAGGTCCATCTCCTTGTAGCCGTGGTAGAACCGCTCGAGCGGCAACTCGCGCTCGCCGCGGACGGACGTCAGGACCACCCTCCCGTCGCACGCCATGAGCACGGGGACGCCGTCGGCGGCGGGAGAGGCGTTGGCGATGTTTCCTCCCCACGTGCCGCGCGCCTGGATCTGGATCGCCCCGACCTGCCGGGCCGCCTCGGCGAGGATCGGGAGCTCGCGCTCCGCCCGCCCGTCCCGGATGACGTCCCAGTAGGTGACGAGGGCGCCGAGCTCGAGCCACCCGTCGGTCCACCGTAAACGGGTCAGCTCCTCGAGACTCCAGAGATCCAGGTACGTCCGCTCCCGGGTCTCGGGCCGGACCGGCCAGTGGACGAGGAGATCGGTGCCGCCCGCCATCGGAACGACGTCCTCGGCGGCCCGCATTCTGAGGGCTTCCCCGAGGGACCCCGGCCGAAGGACCCGCATCACGACGCCCCCGCCGTGGCGAGCATCGCTTCGACCCCTTCGCAGATCCCATCGTATCCCGTGCAACGGCAGAGGTTTCCGGCCATGAGCTCGCGTATGGTGTGAGAGGCGAGTACGGCGGGGTTCTCGGCGATCCAGATGGCGGTCATGACGACCCCGGGGGTACAGGCGCCGCACTGGGTGGCCCCCGTGCCGAGGAGGGGCCGGACCCGGTCGGGCGGGATCGACTCGATCGTCCGGACCCGGCGGCCGCCCGCCTGCCAGGCGGGGACCAGGCACGACATGACGGGGACGCCGTCCAGGTGGACCGTGCAGGCCCCGCACTCGCCCTCGCCGCATCCTTCCTTGGTGCCCGTCAGCCCGAGACCGTAGCGGAGCGTGTCGAGGAGCCGGTCGGCCGGGTCGACGTCGATCCGGATCGGGGAACCGTTCAGCGTGAAGTCGACCTGCAGCCGGGCCCCCGCTTCAGGCGACACGCGGGTCCGCCGTCCTCGAGGTCGTCTCCAGGAGAGCCGCCAGCCGCTCGGGGGTCACGGGGATCTCGAGCGGATCGGCGCCGGTCGCCCGCGCCACGGCGTTCGCCACCGCGGGCGCGGGACCGTCGATCGGGAGCTCGCCGATCCCCTTGGCGCCCTGGGCGCCGTGCGGGAACGGGTTCTCGAGGAAGACGACCTGGATCGGCGGCACGTCCTCGCTGGTCGGGATGACGTAGTTGGTCAGCTGGCCGTTGGCCATGGCGCCATCCTCCCAGCGGCAATCCTCCATGAGAGCCCAGCCGATCCCCTGGACGACGCCCCCCTGGATCTGGCCACGGGCCAGGGTCGGGTTGAGGACCCGGCCGACCTCCTGGACGGCGACGAAGTCGGTCACGCGGGCGCCGCACGTCCGGAGATCGACCTCCACCTCCGCCACCTGGACCGACCACGCGAAGGCGGCGTAGGCGTCGCCGTGATAGGTATGGTCGTCCCACTCGATGCCGGGCGGACGCTCGTACTCCGCGCGACCGACGGGCTCCCCGGCGTGCGAGTCGTGCCAGCGGACGAGCGCCTCGCGGACCCGCTCGCCGCGGTCGTCGTCGGTCAGTCCCAGCCGGCGTCTCAGGTCGTCGCAGGCGAGCTCGACCAGCCGTCCGACGACCATGGCGGTCCGGGACGCCACGGTCGGCCCGCTGTTCGGTACGCGCGCCGTGTCGGCCTCGGCGATCACGACGTCCGCGGGCTTGAGCCCCAGCCGGCCGGCGGCGATCTGGGTGAAGACGGTCAGCGTCCCCTGGCCCATCTCGATGTTGGCGCTCCGGATCTCCACCCGGCCATCCGGCAGCCCGGCCACGTCGAGACGGGAGGCGAGCGCCACCTCGCCGCCCCCGGTGAACCCGGCCCCGTGATGAAAGCAGGACACCCCGAGCCCGCGGCGCAGATACGGATGGGTGGCGTTGAAGGCCCGGTGCTCGCCCGACCGCTCTTCCCACCTCGAAACCAGGACCGCCCGGTCCAGGACGGCCACGCGGTCCGTGCCGTCCCGGATGACCTGGCCGGTGGCCGTCGACTGCCCGTCCCCGATCAGGTTCCTCCGCCGGAACTCGATCGGATCCATGCCGATCGCCGCCGCCACCCGGTCCATGTGGCGCTCGTTGGCGAAGATGGTCTGGGGAGCGCCGAAGCCGCGGAAGGCGCCGTGCGGGGGAGAGTTCGTGAGGACGGCGCGCCCGCGGATCCGGACGTGGTCGCAGGCGTAGGGGCCGGCCGCGTGGATCACGCCGCGCGACAGGACGACGGGTGACAGCGTCACGTAGGCTCCCCCGTCCATCACGACCTCGATGTCCTGGGCGACCAGCCGGCCCTCGCCATCGACCGCGGTCCGGTGACGAATCCAGGCCGGATGGCGCTTCGTGGTCGCGACCATGTCCTCGCCCCTGTCGTAAACGATCTTGACCGGCCGTCCCGCCTTGAGGGCGAGAAGCGCGGCGTGGAGGGCGATCATGGAGGGGTATTCCTCCTTGCCCCCGAAGCCGCCCCCGGTCGGCGCCTGGATCACCCGGACCTGTTCGGCCCCGCGACCGAGCGCATGGACCATCGCCTTGTGCACGTAGTAGGGGCACTGAAGGCTCCCCTTCACGACCGCCGTCCCATCTTCCACCCAGGCCAGCATCCCCTGGGGCTCGATGTAGACATGCTCCTGGGATCCCGTCCGATACGTCCCCTCGACGACGCGGGCTGCGGCCGCGAGCGCCGTCTCCACGTCTCCCTTCACGATCTCGATCCGCTTGAAGACGTTGTCGTCGCCGTGCTGGATGCGCTCGGCGCCGGGCGCTTCCGTGAAATCGAGGACGGGCGGCTCGGGGTCGACCTCGATCGAGATCTCGCGCGCCGCCCGGCGGGCGAGCTCGCGCGAGCGATGAGCCACCAGGACGACCGGCTCGTGCAGGTGGCGGATCCTGTCGGCCGCCAGGACCGGCTGGTCCCGCTCGATCAGAAGGACCGTGTTCTCGCCGGGGATGTCCCTGTGATCCACGACCACGACCTCCGACCAGTCGACGCCCCCTCCGAGGCGGACGGCGCGGATCCGGCCGCGCGGAGTGGGGCTCCGGACCGTCATCCCCCACAGACACCCGTCGACCGCGAGATCGTCGACGTACCGCTCGGCTCCGGTCAGCTTGGCAAGGCCTTCGATCCGTTCCATCGGTGACCCAAGTTGGGGCGGGGGAAGGGGCGGCGGCAAGCGAGGGCGGTCTCTAGAAGAGGGTCCCGAGCGCGAGGTACGCGCGATCGTTGCCCTCGTCCGCGATTCCGTAGCCGACGAACACCGGACCGATCCCGGTGTCCGCTCCGATGGCGAGCGTGCCGGCCCAGAGGAGGTCCCCCGCCTCGATCTCACGCCCTTGGTCCCACACGTTTCCGCCCTCCCCCCACGCCGCCAGGTAGATCCCGCGCAGGGCGGGAGGGATCGTGGCGAAACGGTAGAGATAGCCGACCCGCAGGACCCCCAGATAGGAGCCGCGCAGGGCGCCCTCGCCGAAGCCGGACAGCGAGAGAAAGCCGCCCAATCGGAAGGCTTCGTAGGCCGGCAGCTCGCTCCCGAGGCTGGACCCGAGGGTGACCTCCGCGAACCCGGTGTGGGGCCCGGTCGAGGCGAATCCGCGGGCCTCGAGCTCGAGACGGTCGTAGGAGAGGTCGCTGCCGAACGCTTCACGGGCGAGGAGGGCCTCGAGGCGAGCATAGACCCCCGTGTGCGGAAAGCTCACGTCGTCCAGGCGGTCCACGACCGTGCGTGCCGCGAAGGCGCCGTGGTCGACCGAGAGAGCAGGAAGCCCGGCCTCGCCCGCTTCGACCTCGGCATCGATCCATCCCCGCCTGAGGCCGACCCGCAGCTCGGCCGACCGGCCGAGCCGCCGGCCCCCGTCCAGCGCGATCTCCGCGCGGTCCACCCCGTACTCGGCGACCAGCTGGTCGCCCTCGAAGATCGACTGCTGGCTTGAAAGCCATCCCGCGCCGGCCGCCACGAACCAACGCCCCGCGAAGTCGAGCGGCTGGTCCCATGCGGTCTCGAAGCCCGCCGTCTCGCCGACACGGACGTCGTTCCGCCACTCGGCACCGCGGGCGCCGATCCGCCGGCGGGTCAGGTCGATCACCGCGTCGTACGTGACGATCCCGGTCCGGAAATCGTCTCCGCCCGAGTCGAGGATCAGGCGCAGACCGGCGTCCAGGTAGTTGGGCCCCCACGGCTTCTCGTCGGCTGCGTAGGTGACGACGGCACCGCCGGTCCCGCTATCGATCGACCAGACGACCCGCTCGAACTCGCCGAGCGCATAGAGCCGGGCCGCGTCCCGCTCGAGCCGTTCGGGGGATAGGGCGTCGCCCGACCGGATGCTGATCCGGGCGTCCCGCCGGCGCGGGTCGAGCCAGCCGGGAACGTCGAAAGCGATCCGCTCGACTCGAGACGGCGGCTCGGGAGGAGTCCGGTGTCGGGTCCGGTACCGTTCCCAGGCCGGCGAGGACAGGGACCAGCCGCCGAGCCGGCCCCGTTTCGCATCGACCGCTTCCGCTCCCGCGTCGACCAGGCGCTCCACCTTCTCGAAGTCGAACAGCCCGTAGCCCTCCAGGTCGGGCGTGACGACGACGTCGGCGCGCGCGAGTTGCTCGGCGGCCCGGGTACGCGAGACGATGGCCGCCGTTCGCTCGAGGACATCGAACGGGGAGCGGATCTCGTCGTCGGGAGCGATCGGCAGGCTGACGTCCACCGCCACGACCACGTCGGCGCCGAGGGCGCGGACCTCGTCCACCGGCAGGTTGTCGGTGAGCCCTCCGTCGACGAGAAGCCGCCCGTCCAGCTCGACCGGCGTGAAGACGGTCGGGATCGCCATGCTGGCCCTGAGGACGGTCGGGAGGTCCCCGTCACGAAGCGCCACGCTCCTGCCCGTTCGGACGTCGGTGGCGATGGCGACGAACGGTGTCGGGAGGTCCTCGAAGGAATCGACGGCGGAGGCCGCGAACGTATAGCGGCGGAGGAGCTCGCCCAGCTCCTGACCGGCGATCAGACCGCTCGGGACCTGGAGCCCGTCCGAGTCGAACCCCATCTCGATCTCCCACACGTAGCGCCGTTCGTCCTCGCGTCGCCGGAACTCCAGCGCGCCGGGCAGGGGCTTGTCGCTCAGAACCCGCTCCCAGTCGACCTCCGCCAGGGCGGCCTCGATCGCGTCGGGCCCGAGACCCGCGGCATAGAGCCCGGCGACGATCGCTCCCATGCTGGTGCCGCCGATGACGTCGATCGGCACGCGAAGCTCCTCGAGCGCCCGCAGGACCCCGACGTGGGCGATCCCGCGAGCGCCGCCGCCGCTGAGCGCCACGCCGACCCGCGGGCGGTCGCCGGGCTCCTGGGCGACGAGATCGGGGGGCGGACCGGAAGCGGCGGCGAGCAGCGCACCGGCGAGCCACCCGGAGATCCGGAGACAGCGGGGCATGTACCGCAAAGCTTCGCCCGACCGGGTCGATCAGCAACCCGGAGGTGGCACGGCTCCTGCAAAAAAGGGGAGGCCCATGGACCTCCTGGCTCGCGCCCTCATGGTTCTCATCTTCCTCCAGGCCTTCAGCCTGACCCCGGTCTAGAAGTCCGCGGCACCGCACCCGCGAATCGCCCGCCTGTCCGGGGCCGGGGCGCCAGGTATCCGCGCGTGCTATTCTGATTCGCCTACCGTCGCACGTCGTAACGGATGAGTTCCGCAAAGGAGACTGGCCGATGCTGAGCAAGAAGATCCAGGCCGCCCTGGACGATCAGATCAACAACGAGTTCTACGCGGCCTACCTGTACCTCTCCATGTCGGGCTACTTCCAGGGCCGGAACCTGACCGGTTTCGCCCACTGGATGCGGCTCCAGCGTCAGGAAGAGATCCTGCACGCGATGAAGATCTTCGACTTCGTCTACGACCGGAACGGTGAGGTCGAGCTCCAGGCCGTCAAGAAGCCGCCCGCCGCCTTCGATTCCCCGCTGGACGTGATGGAGCAGGCGTTCGAGCACGAGAAAGCGGTGACGGGGAAGATCAACGATCTCTACGAGCTGGCGGTCAAGGAGAAGGACTATCCGGTCCAGGCGCTGCTCCAGTGGTTCATCACCGAGCAAGTCGAGGAGGAGGCGAGCGCCCTCCAGATCGTCGAGCGCCTCAGAATGATCGGCGACGACAGCGCCGCGCTCCTCATCCTGGACGCCGAGATGGGGGCGCGGACGACGGCAGGGTAGGGATGCTCCACGTCACGGCTTGACGAGAACGCGCCGACGGGCCACCTTACTACGGATTTTGTCCAGGTGGGTCGGTGCGCGGCATGAGCTTACCTGAACACGTCCACTCTCCCTCGACACCGGCGGGTCTTCCCACCCCGGCATTCGCTACCCGGCGTCTCGCGGCCGTCTGGTTCGCCGACATCGTCGGCTACACGGGTCTCACCGCCCAGGACGAGAACGCGGCCCTGAAGCTCGTCGAGCTATTCCAGGAACGGACCCGCCAGGAGGTCGACCGTTACGGTGGGCGGCTCGTCAAGTTCCTGGGAGACGGGGCCATGGCCGAGTTCCACAGCACGGACGCGGCGGTCCGTTCGGCGGTCGCCCTGAGGCGCGTCTTTCGCTCCGCGACCCAGAGTCAAGGGGTAGCCTCTCTCAGGATCGGCATCCACCTGGGGGACGTGGTGACCGCGTCGGACGGAGACATCTACGGAGACGGCGTCAATACTGCGTCGCGACTCGCCAAGGAGGCGTCCCCCGGGAAGATCCTCGTCAGCGAGGACGTCTGGCGGCAGCTCCGCCAGCAGCCCGAGTTCAGCTTCCGCTCGGTAGGCGAGCGCGCCTTACGCGGCATCCAGGGGCGGGTCCGGCTTTTCGAGGTCGGTCTCCCCGAGCGGACGGACGCTCCCGCCCCCGTCGATCGTCGTTCGATTGCGGTCCTGCCCTTCATCGACACCAGCCCGGCCAGCGACAACGAGTACTTCAGCGACGGGATCACCGAGGAGCTGATCGCCGCGCTGGCGCACGTGGAGGGGCTGCACGTCGCCTCGCGGACGTCCAGCTTTTCCTTCAAGAGAAAGGAGCTCACGGTCCGCGAGATCGGAGAAAAGCTGGGTGTGGCGACGATCCTCGAGGGGAGCGTCCGGAAGGACGGCGAGCGGGTGAGGATCACGCCGCAGCTTGTTTCGGTGGAGGACGGCTATCAGCTCTGGTCAGCGACCTATGCGACGGACATGAAAGACGTCTTCGAGGTCCAGGAGAAGATCTCCCGGGCCATCGTGGATGCGTTACAGGTCGAGCTGAAGGGCCCGGCCGACGAGCCGCTGGTCCGGCGAAGCACTACGGATCTCGATGCCTACAACCTGTATCTCCAGGGCAAGTACCATTGGAACCGCCATTCGTTCGACGAGCTGAGCACGAGCATCGAGTGTTTCGAATCGGCGATCGCGATCGACCCCGATTACGCGCTCGCTTATGCGGGCCTGGCGCATTCCTATCTGACGCTCGGCGCCCTCTTCCTGGCGCCGGTTGAAGCCTACCCCAAGGCCAGGAAGGCGGCGGAACGAGCGCTCGAGCTGGATCCCGACCTGGCCGAGGCGCACGGCGCCCTGGCCGAAGTGCGGATGCGGTTCGAGTGGGACTGGGAGGCCGCGGAGCGGGGTTTCCAGAGGGCGATCCAGCTGGACCCCGTGTATGCGGATGGAAGCCGGGTCTACGCCAATTATCTGCGCGACATGGGACGGATGGACGAGGCGATCGTGGAGGTCCGGCGTGCACAGGCTCTCGATCCGGCATCGCTTCCGATCAGCGCCGCGGTCGCCGGCATCCACTACTATGCGAGACGCTACGACGAGGCGATCGAGGAGTGCCGGCGAGTTCTGAGGGAAGCCCCCTTCTTCTTCGAGGCGTTCTTCTACCTGGGTGTCGCCCATGAACGGAAGGGAGAATACGGGGAAGCCGAAGAAGCCCTCGAGAAG
>DASZOP010000091.1:0-5134 GCA_035550715.1 Gemmatimonadota bacterium
CGGCCGGCGTGGATCTCCGCGATCTGGTGGTTCGGCTGTACGCCGAACAGGTGGCCGGCTACTACGAACCCGCACGAAAAACGTTCTATCTGGCCGATTGGTTGCCCCGGCTGATCCAGCGCGCCGTGGTGGCCCACGAGGTGACGCACGCCCTCCAGGACCAGCATTACGACCTGGTCGGCTGGATGGCGGAGGTGGCGACGACCGAAGACGGGGCGCTGGCCCGGGCGGCGGTGGTCGAGGGCGACGCCATGGTCGCCATGCTGGCCTATCTGCTGGGTCCGGTGGGGGCTCGTCCGGAGAGCCTACCCGACGTCGGCCGGCTCCTGGCGGGTCAGGCCGGCCAGGCGGGCCAGGGGTTCCCGACCTTCGCCGCCGCCCCCCCCGCCCTCCAGCGGCTCTTCCTCTTCCCTTATGTCGAGGGGACGATCTTTGTCCAGGCGGGCCTCCGCAACGGCGGCTGGGCCGCCGTCGACTCCCTGTACGCCGATCCCCCCGCGTCGACCGAGCAGATCCTCCATCCCGAGCGGTACTGGGACGCCAGGGACCCCCCCCGGGCGGCCGGGCTTCCCGGGGGCCTCCACGACGAGCCCTGGATCTCCGGGAGCTGGGGCGAACTCGGCGTCCAGCTCGTCCTGGCCGCGGCGCTCGCGGACACGGCGGCCGCCCGCGCCGCGGCCCGTGGATGGGACGGCGACCGGTACGCGCTCTATCGGAGGGACGGATCTCCGCCCGCCTTCGCCTGGACGATCGTGTGGGACACGCCTCGGGACGCGGAGCGGTTCGCCCGGGCCTATGCCCAGGCCGCCGTCCGTCGGTTCCCTGGAGCAGCCCGCCTGACGACCGGCGTCGGCCGGTTCGGTTTCGAGAGGGCCGACCGGCGCCTCGACCTGCGCTGGAGCGGCGACCGCGTGGAGGTCCGCGAGAACCTTGACCCGGCGGGCCCCCGCAGCGAGGCTTTGGGCCGCCCATGAGCATCGTTCGTTCTCTGCTGCCCGTTCTGGCGGCGCTGGCGCTTCTCGCCCCCACGGCGGGCGCGCAGGAGCCGGCGCCATCCGACACGGTGGCCCTGTCGCTCCGACGCGCCCTCGACCTCGGACGCCAGGCCAACCCGCGCGTTCGCCAGGCCGGATATCAGAGGTCCGCCGCCGGGGCCGGGCTCTGGGAGGCGTACGGCAACCTGCTGCCCCACGTCTCCCTCCAGGGCAACGCGCAGCGCTTCGGTGAAGGCACCTTCACGTTTCTCGGGGGCGAGTTCGAAACTCCCGTCAGCTACACGACCAGCTATCAGTGGGACTTCACCCACTCGCTCCTGGACGCCGGCCGCGACCTGTTCCGGATCCGGGCCGCCCGCGCGGACGCGCGCGAGGCCGTCGCCTCCTACGACCTCGAATGGCTCAACACCCGGGCCGACATCCAGAGCCAGTATCTCGAGGCGCGGCGTGAAACGGCGCTGGCGGCCCAGGCCGAGCGCGAGGTCGAGCGTCTGAGGGAGCACCTCCGCCTCGCCGAGGCTCGCTACGAGGCGGGCGAGGTCACCCGATCGGACGTCCTCGAAGCCCGCCTGGAGCTCGGCCGGGGCGAGGTGGACGTTCTCGAGGCCCGGCAGCGCCGGGACGAGGCCCTGCTCGCCCTCAGGCGGCTCCTCGGCGGCGAGCTGGAGTCGGGACCCATCCGGCTGACCAGCGACTTCCAGGTCTTCGATCCCCCGTTCGACGTCGAGGGGATCCTGGCCCGGGCCTACGAGCGCCATCCGTCCCTCCGCGAGATCGACGCTCAGGAGGAGGCGGACGCGGCCGGCCTGTGGATCGCCCGCTCCGCCTATCTGCCGACGCTCCAGTTCCAGTACGGCCTGAGCCGATCGGTGGTCGACTCGCTGGACTTCCGCTTCTCCGACTTCGACGAGCGAGGCTTCTACGCGTTCTCGCTCTCCTGGGAGCTCTTCGACGGCTTCACCCGCCATCACGAGGCGAGCCGGGCCAACGCGGCCCTCCAGTCGGCGCGCGCCGAGCGCGAGCTTCGGCGACTCGAGGTCGAGGAAGGCGTGCGGGTCGCCGAATCGCGACTCCGGACCGCCCGGGCGGCCCACCGCACCAACCAGGCGAACGTCGAGCTCGCCACCGAGGACCTGCGCCTCGGCCAGGGACGCTACGAGACCGGCGCCGGATCGTTCGTCGATCTCCTGGACGCGCGGGTCCGGGCCAACGAGGCCGAGACCGAGCTGATCGCGGCCACGTACGACTTCTATCAAGCGCTCGTCGAGCTCGAGCGGGCGTCGGGACTGGATCTCTTCCCGGAAGAGGCGCTGCCATGAAGGGTCGCAGGAAATGGTTGATCGCGGGCGGGGCGGCGCTCGTCCTCGCCCTGATCGTGGTGAGCCTCGTGACCAGTCGCGAGAGCGGGGTCAAGATCGAGGTCGAATCGGTCGAGGCGCGGGACCTGACGGCGGTCGTAACCGCGAGCGGCACGGTCGAGCCCCAGAGTTCGGTCAGCATCAGCGCGACGACGAGCGGCGAGGTGGTGCGGGTCGGGGTCGTCGAGGGCCAGCGCGTGGCCCAGGGCGACTTCCTGCTCCAGCTCGACCCGGTCAACGTGCAGGCGGGCGCGAGCGGCCAGGCGGCCGCCGTGCGTGCCGCGCAGGCCGAGCTGGCGTCGGCCGAAGCGCAGGTCGCCTTTGCCCGGCAGGAGTACGAGAGGAAGCGCCGGCTGGCCGAAGGGGAGCTCGTCCCGAGGGCCGAGCTCGAGTCCGCGGAGGCCGAGCTCCGCGCCCGCGAGGCCGACGTCCGGGCGGCCCGCAGCCGGGTCCAGCAGGCCGGGGCGTCCCTGACCAGCGCACGCCACGACGTGAGCCGCGTCACCTTCACGAGCCCGATCGACGGGGTCGTCACCAAGATCAACGTCGAGGAGGGCGAGGTCGCGCTGATCGGCACGATGAACCAGCCCGGCACCATCCTCATGACCGTCGCCGATCTGGGCGTCATGGAGGCGACGATCGACGTGGACGAGACCGACGTGGTGGACCTCGAGGTGGGTCAGCCGGCGACCGTGACGATCGACGCGTTCCCCGACACGACGTTCAGCGGTCGGGTGTCCGAGGTCGGCACGAGCCCCAAGATCGTGGCGACCGCGACCGGCCCGGACCAGGAGGCGGCCACCGACTTCGAGGTGGTGATCACGCTGGACGCCACGCTTCCGGCGCCCCGCTCCGGTCTCTCCTGCTCGGCCGAGGTCCGGACCGCGCAACGTGACGACGTCCTCACGATCCCGATCCAGTCGCTCGTCGTGCGGTCGGTCTCCGACGACGCCACCGCCGAGGGGGTGACCGAGAAGGAGGGCGTCTTCGTCGTCCGCGACGGGAAGGCGGTCTTCGTCCCGGTGCGGGTCGGGATCACGGGCGAGCGCTACTTCGAGGTCGTGAGCGGGCTCGAGGCGGGTGACCAGGTCGTGAGCGGGAGCTACCAGGCGCTGCGCGACCTCACCGACGGCGCGACGGTCGAGATCGAGGAGAAGGACGACGAGGACGAAGGCGAATCCACGTGACCGACGAGACGGGCCGGGCACTGATCGAGATCCGGAACCTGTCCAAGGTGTACGTCATGGGGAGCGAGGAGATCCGGGCCCTGGACGGCGTCGACCTCGACATCGAGCGCAACGAGTACGTCGCCGTCATGGGTCCCTCGGGCTCCGGGAAGTCGACCCTCATGAACCTGCTGGGGTGCCTCGATACGCCGACCACCGGCGACTACTGGCTGAACGGCCGGCGCGTCAGCCAGCTCGACGACGACGAGCTGGCCCACGTCCGGAACCGCGAGATCGGCTTCGTCTTCCAGACCTTCAACCTGCTGCCCCGGGCGAGTGCCCTCCACAACGTCGAGCTCCCGCTGGTCTACTCGGGGGTGTCGTCGGAGGAGAGGGTCGAGCTCGCGCACGCCGCGCTGCGCGCGGTCGACCTGGAAGACCGCGCCACCCACCGGCCCAACGAGCTCTCGGGCGGCCAGCGCCAGCGGGTGGCGATCGCCCGGGCCCTCGTCAACCGCCCGTCCATCCTGCTGGCGGACGAGCCGACCGGGAACCTCGACTCGAAGACGAGCGCCGAGATCATGGGCGTCTTCGACCGGCTCCACGACGACGGCAACACGATCATCCTGGTGACCCACGAGACCGACATCGCGGCCCACGCCGGGCGCGAGGTCCACCTGCTGGACGGGAAGATCGAGAGCGACACCGTGCCTGCCGGACGCCGGGCCGTCTCTACTGGGTGAGCCGGACCAGGATGTCCTCCGCGACAGCCTCGAACACGTCCCCAAGCTCGGCCGCCGACGGGGCAAAGTAGTAGGCGCCCTGGAGCTGGTCGGGGTCGGTGTTGCCGTCCTGATTGGCCAGCATCCTCATGAAATCATCGTCCGGCACCTCGAGCTCGTCCTCCGTGTCGGGATCCCCTAGACCAATCACGAAGAGATACACGTTTTCCTCGCGAATCTCGTTGGCGCGAACGGCCGTCCAGTCCTTCGCTTTCTGACGCGCCGTCGGGTCCGTGTACCCCTGGCAGGAGCTCGCGTTTCTGCAACCGTTCACGCTGGGCTTGGGTGGATCGACCGGCAGAGCGTCCGGGTTGTTCCAGTATCCCTGGATGCAACAGGGAGTCGTGTAGATGGCCAGAATCCGATCGCGACCACCTATCATCTCCCGGAAGGCCGTCGGCCGACCGTCCGTGAAGAGGACCACCACCTTGACCGAGCGGTCACGAATAGGTCCGGTATCGAGCTGCTCCTTGGCCCGGCGCAGGCCCTCAGCGATGTTGGTGTCGCCGGTATTGTCGAAGACCATGGCGTTGATGCGAGACTTGATGGTCGTAGTGAACGGAGCGTCGATCATGAAACGATTGCTACCCCGCCAGTTGAAGGTGACGAGACCCATCTGATCGATGCTGTCGTCGAAGTGGTCGACGAAGTCCTTCGCAGCCCGCTGCAGGTCGTCATGAGCGTTGTTACGAAACAGCGAGCCGGAGTGATCGAGCACCAGCACTAGATCCAGCGGCGGCACCGTTGCCTCGGCGACCGACGCGACGTCCAGGTGTTCGCGCCCCATCACCCGCATGAAGAAGGTCGGGATCCGCCTCGTGGCCGACACCATG
>DASZOP010000092.1:0-9309 GCA_035550715.1 Gemmatimonadota bacterium
ACCGCTCGGACCCCCGGTGACCCGGCTCGGCGCGACCCCCGTGTTCCCGCTGATCGCCGGGGCGGCGCTGGCCGCCTGGGACCCGCGATGGGCCGGCGGCGGCGGCTTGCGCGCGGGCGACCCGGCGCCCGTCCCGCCGGAGGGGGGGACCGTCACGGGCCCCCTGGACGCGGCCGAGCCCATCACGTGGACCATCCCCCCAGGCGCGGACCCGCCCCTGCTCGAGCGCCCGGGCCTCTACCGCGTCGAGGCCGGGAGGACGAGCTTTCTCGCGGTCCACGGCGATCCGGCCGAGGGCGACCTGACGCCGGTCGACGGGGCTCTCTGGGAGGCGAGCTGGGGGGTCGCGCCGACGTCGGCCGGGGAGTGGGAGGAGGCGCTCTTCCCGAGGCGGCGGGGTCCCGAGCTCTGGCGCTGGGCGGCTCTCCTCGCGCTCGCGGCGCTGGTCGCGGAGGCATGGGCGCGGCGCGCCGGCCCCAACAACTAGGTTTGTAGGCAGCGAACGACGAGCGAGGGCTCTTTCATGCGCATCCCGGCGATCGACGAGGGGCTTCGGGGCGATCCCGCCTACCGCGCCCTCAGGCGCGGCCTCGAGGGGTCGGGCCAGGCCCCGCCGGCGGCCCGGGCCTCCGGGCTGGTCGGGTCGAGCGGCGCCGCGCTGGCCGCGGCGCTCGCCGAGGACCTGCCGGCCCCGGTCCTCGTCGTCACCGCCACAGCGGAGGCCGCCGATACCTGGCTGGGCGACCTGGAGACCCTGCTCGGCGAGAGCGCGGTCGGACACTACCCGCAATGGGAGGTGCTGCCGTACGAGGAGCGGGCGCCGCAGCGTGAGATCGAGGGGCTCCGGCTGGAGTTCCTGGCGGGCCTTCTCGAGAGATCGATCTCGGTGGGTGTCACGACCGCGCGCGCTCTCCAGCGCCGGGTGCCGGCGCCGGCGGCCCTCGAGTCCCGGCTCCTCCGCCTGGCGGTCGGCGAGCGGACGGAGCGGGACCGGCTGATCGAGCGGCTCGTCGCGATGGGGTTCGAGCCCGAAGCGATGGTGGCCGAGGTGGGGACGTTCAGCGTTCGGGGCGGGATCGTCGACGTGTTCGCCTTCCGCCACGAGCACCCGGTCCGGATCGAGCTCGCGGGGGACGAGGTCGAGTCGATCCGCGCGTTCGATCCCGGCACCCAGCGCTCGATCGCCCCGCTCGAGAAGATCGAGATCCTGCCCGCCCGCGAGCTCCTCCCGATGGAGGGATCACGGGACGCGCCGGCGGGAGAGCTCAGGCCGCTGGCGGACTATCTGCCGCCGGGATGCCTGGTCGTCTGGGACGAGGCGGCGCGGGTCGCCGACGTCCTCGAGGAGGGGTGGCGCGAGATCGAGGCCCGCTGGGCCGCCCGCGCCGACCGGCGGGTTCCGCCCCCGCCCGAGGTCTATCTCGACCTCGCGGCGGTCCGGCGGACCCTGGCCGGGTTCAGATCGCTCGAGCTCCATGCGCTTCCCATGACGGGCGCGGGCGCCTATCTGGCGGCGCCGGGGAGGGAGGCGCCCGAGACGCGCTTCCGGACCCGCGAGCCCGACCCCGTCCGTCGCTCGCCGGCGCGGCTCGAGGAAATCCTCCGCGCCGACCTGGATCGCGGATCGCGTCCCGTCGTCCTGTGCGACAACCTGGGGCAGCTCGAGCGGCTCGAGGAGCTCCTGCCCGGGCTCGAAGGCGTGGCCCTCGAGGTGGGCTCGCTGAGCGCCGGGTTCGTGGCCCCGGACGCCGCGCTCGCCGTCTACACCGACCACGAGATCTTCGAGCGCCGGGCGCCGCTTCGCCGCCGGCGGCGCTATGCGACCGCCAGCACGGCCATCCATCTCACCGAGATCGCTCCCGGCGACTACCTGGCCCACCTCGATTACGGGATCGGGCGCTACGAGGGGCTGGAGCGGCTGCGCCTGACCGGCGGCGAGGTCGAGGCGCTGAAGCTGGCCTACGCCGAGAGCGAGGTCCTGTACGTCCCCGTCGATCAGCTCGAGCGGATCGAGCGGTACACGTCGGAGGAGGGAGCCATCCCGACCCTCCACCGGATGGGAAGCGGTCATTGGGAGCGGCAGAAGGCGCGGGCCCGGGAGGCGATCGCCGCGCTGGCGGACGAGCTCCTGGCGCTCCAGGCCGAGCGCGAGGTGACGCCCGGCCACGCGTTCGGGCCGGACACCGAGTGGCAGCGGGAGATGGAGGCCGCCTTCCTGTACGAGGACACGCCGGACCAGCGGGCCGCGAGCGAGGCCGTCAAGCGCGACATGGAGCGGCGGCGCCCGATGGACCGGCTGATCTGCGGCGACGTCGGGTACGGCAAGACCGAGGTTGCCATCCGGGCCGCCTTCAAGGCCGTCCAGGACGGCAAGCAGGTGGCCGTTCTCGTCCCAACCACCGTGCTCGCGGCCCAGCACCTGGAGACGTTCGGCGAGCGGCTGGCCGATTTCCCGGTCCGGCTCGGGATGCTGAGCCGGTTCCAGTCGCCGGCCCGGAACCGCGCGGTGGTCGAGGGGGTGAGGAAGGGCGGGATCGACATCGTGATCGGAACGCACCGGCTCCTGTCGCGGGACGTCGCCTTCGCCGACCTGGGGCTCCTGGTGATCGACGAGGAACAGCGGTTCGGGGTCCGCGCCAAGGAGCGGCTCAGGGCGCTCAGGACGAGCGTGGACGTGCTCACGCTCAGCGCCACGCCGATTCCGCGGACCCTCCAGATGAGCCTCATGGGGCTCCGCGAGATGAGCCTCATGGAGACACCGCCCCGCGAACGGACACCGATCGTGACCTGGGTGACCGAGCTCGACGAGGGGCTGATCGAGGAGGCGGTCCGGCGGGAGGTGGACCGCGGCGGCCAGGTGTTCTTCGTCCACAACCGGGTCCAGACGATCGACCTCGCCGCGCGACGGATCGAGCGCCTCGTGCCGGGCCTCCGGATCGGCGTCGCCCACGGCCAGCTCGCCGAGGCCGATCTGTCCGCCGTCATGCTGGCCTTCTTCCACGGCGAGATCGACGTTCTCGTCACGAGCGCGATCATCGAGTCGGGGCTCGACGTTCCACGCGCCAACACGATCCTGGTGGAGCGGGCGGACCGTTTCGGCCTGGCGGACCTGTACCAGCTTCGCGGACGGGTCGGGCGCTCGTACCACCGCGCCTACTGCTACCTGCTGACCCCGCCGCGGGCGCGGATGACCCCCGAGGGGGAGAAGCGGCTCCGGATCATCGAGCACCACGCCGAGCTCGGGGCGGGTTACCGTATCGCGCTCCGCGACCTCGAGATGAGAGGCGCCGGAAACCTCCTGGGCGCCGATCAGTCCGGGTTCATCGCCGCGCTCGGGTTCGAGACCTACCTGCGGCTCCTCGAGGAGACGGTCGCCGAGCTGCGCGGGGAGCCGGCCGGCGCGGCGCCCACGGTGGAGCTCGGCTTCGACGCCGATGCCTATCTGCCCTCGTTCTACGTGCCCGACGACCAGCAGAAGCTGGCGCTCTACCGGCGTCTCTCGCGGCTCCCTGACGAGGAGGGGGTCCTCGACTTCGCGCTCGAGCTCGAGGACCGCTACGGTCCCCCGCCGGACCCCGCGCGCCATCTCTGCGACGCCGCCCGGCTCAAGGCCCTGGCGCTCCGGGCGGGAATCGCGAGGGTCCGCGTCAGCCCGCGCCGGGCGCGCGCGGAACTGCGCTGGGCACCGGGGGTAGAGCCGCGCCTGAGGGCGATCCAGGCGGCGGCGGACGGGAAGGTCGAGGTGGCGGTCGGTCGCGTCGAGCCGCTCGAGCTCACGCTCACCGCGAACAGCTACGACGAGCTTCGCGAGACCCTCTTCCGCGGCTTGCGAGCCTCGGCACCCGAACCTATCGTCAGCCGCTGAATCGCCCGCGGCGAATCTCCCTTCACGGACAGGAAAAAGGAGCGTTTCGGCCATGAGGCCTGATTTCGGACCGCGCGCGTGGGCGGCGGTGGTGGTGGTCGCGCTGGCCGGCTGCGGGGGCGCCGGCGAGAACGTGGTGGCCCGTGTCGGCGACGAGACCATCACCGTCGACGAGGTCGCCGGGTACATGCAGGAGTCGGGGTACGGCGCCAACGAGGCCGAGGTCGAGAAGGCCGTCGACGAGCTCGTCGACCTGACGCTCGTCTCGCTGCGCGGCCGCGAGCGGCTCGAGATGACCGCCGCCGACAGCCTCCAGCTGTCCGAATGGGGCGACCAGCTCCTCTACAACCAGTTCCGTGACGACGTGATCTGGAAGGAGGTCGTGGTCGACGAGGCGCGGCTTCGAGAATGGTACGACGAGAACGTCGGCGAGGAGGTGAACGCGCGGCACATCCTCGTGAGCGCTCCCCCCGACGCCCCCGACTCGGTCCGCCAGGCGGCGCGCGCCGAGGCCGACTCGCTCCTCCAGCTCGCCATGGATGGCGGCGACTTCGCCGAGCTGGCCACGGCGCACTCGGACGACCCGGGGAGCGCGCAGCGGGGAGGCTCGCTGGGCTGGTTCTCCCGTGGTCGCATGGTGGCCCCGTTCGAGCAGGCCGCCTTCGGCACCGAGCCGGGCAAGATCGTGCCGCAGGTCGTCGAGACCCAGTTCGGGTTCCACGTCATCAAGGTCGAGGACAAGCGGAAGCGGCCGTTCGAGGAGCTGCGGAGCGAGATCGAGGAGCAGCTCGCCCGACCGGAGCGGTCGGACGCCGAGCGCGCCTACGTGACGAGGCTCATGGAGGACAGCCACGTCGAGTTCGTGGAATCGAACGTCGACACGCTGATCGCGCTGATCGACCGTGGTCCCGAGACCGAGCTCACCGAGGAACAGCGCCGGCTCCCGCTGGCGACCTACGAGGGAGGCGGTTTCGAGCTCCAGGAGATCTGGAAGCTGTACCGGGCGTTGCCGCCGTCCAACCAGGGGATGATCGCCGGGCTCGACCAGGCGGGCATGATCCAGGCCTTGTCCCAGCTCATGCAGCGCCGGATCCTGCTCGAGCGGGCGCGCACGAGAAAGACGGTGCTGGACTCCACCCGCCAGCGTCAGCTCGACGAGCGGATCGAGGCGTTCTACGCGCAGCGCCTGCTGAGCGACGCGCTCGAGAAGCGCGTCGAGGTGGGGGATTCCGAGGTCCGGGCGTACTTCGACGAGCACGCCGAGTTCTACCGCGACCGCCCCTACGAGGAGGTCGAACCCCAGATCCGCCAGATCCTGCGCGCCCAACGGATGGAGCAGGCCCAGTCCGCGGACTCGCAGCGGGAGCTGATGGCGGCGATGGCCGATTCGCAGGCAGAGGCGGTGGAAGTCGAGACGTTCCCCGAGCGTTACGAGCGCGTGCTGGCCGAGCTCAAAGAGCGGCTCGAGAACCCCGAGTCTGCCCTGCGGGGCAGGGCGGCCGGATGATCGGCCGGAGGGTGACGCTGGCGCTGGCGCTCGTAGCCTGGGCGCCGGCCGCCATGGCGAGCCAGGAGCGACCGTCCGAGCCGGTCCCCCTGCCGACGCCGGCCGACGCCGCGCCCGCGGCGCCTTCGCCGCGGGTCGGCCTCGAGGACCGCATCCTGGCGATCGTCGGCGAGCACCTCCTCCTCGAATCGGAGTGGCGCGAGCAAACCGCCCTCCTGGCCGGCCAGTACGAAGTCCCGGAGGGGGCCCCGGAGCATCGGGAGCTCGGCGACCAGGCATTCGAGCAGATGTTGCAGGACCTGATCATCTACGCAGCGGCCGAGCGCGACACGACGATCCAGGTCGACGAGGACCAGGTCCGCGACGCGACGGACGCCGAGGTCGAGCAGATCCGCCGGCGGTTCCCCAGCGAGGAGGCCTTCCAGCAGGAGCTCCGGCAGAGCCAGTGGGGGAGCCTGGCCGGCTACCGCGCCGACCTGATGGACCGCAAGCGCCGCGAGCTGTACGGGGAGGCGTTCCTACAGACGCACCGCGACGACATCCAGCCCGAGCCGGTGACCGACGCCGAGGCCCGGGCCTTCTGGGACGAGAATCGCGCCGTGATCGGCCGGCGGCCCGTCACGGTCCAGTTCGAGGAGATCCCGGTCGTCCTCGAGCCCGACTCGGCGGCCGGCGAGCGCGCCCGGACGCGGGCCGAGGAGGTGCTCGCCGAGCTCCGCGCGGGGCGAGAGTTCGAGGCGGTGGCGCGCCAGTTCTCCGACGATCCAGGCTCACGGGCCCAGGGGGGGGACCTGGGGTGGTTCGGCCGGGGGCGGATGGTGCCGTCCTTCGAGACCGCCGCCTTCGACGCCCCCCTCGGCGACCTGGTCGGCCCGGTCGAGTCGCCGTTCGGGTACCACGTCCTGCAGGTGACCGACCGGCGCCCCGAGGAGGTCAGAGCGCGCCACGTGCTGATCGCGTTCGAGCGCACGGACGCCGACCGGGGCCGGGCTCGCGAACGGGCCGGTGAGCTCCGGGACCGGATCGCGGCCGGAGCCGACGTGGACAGCCTCCAGGCCGTCCTCATGCCGGGGGACTCGACCGGCGCGGCGGTGATCGAGCTGCCCGAGGACCAGCTGCCGGAGGTGTACGCCCAGGCGCTGGCGGATCTGGCCCCCGGGCAACCGGCGATCGCGGAGACGGCGACCGGTTTCAGCGTGGTCGTGAGTCGGGGTCGCGGCGGGGGCGGTGAATACACATTCGAGCAGGTCGCTCCCCGGATCCGCCAGCAGCTGGCGGCGCAGCGGGCGCAGGAGCGGTTCGTGGAGAGGCTGAGGGACGAAGTCTACGTCGACGTGCGCCGCGAGGGCCGCTGAGGATGGCCCAGGCCGTAGTATGACCACCTGACCGAGGGCGTCGGTGGTTCGGTTCGAGAACGTCTCCAAGGAGTATCCGAAGACCGGCTTCGCGCTGCGTGACGTTTCCTTCCACGTGCGGCGCGGGGAGTTCGCCTTCGTGACCGGCCCGTCGGGGGCCGGCAAGACAACCCTCGTCAAGCTGGTGACGATGGAGGAGCGGCCGACCCGCGGGACCGTCCGCGTGTCGGGCTTCTCTTCCGACCGCGTCCGGCGACGCGACATCCCCATGCTGCGACGCCGGCTGGGGATCGTCTTCCAGGATTTCCGCCTGCTGCGAAACCGGACCGCCTACGAGAACGTCGCCTTCACGATGGAGGTGACCGGAGCGCACCCCGAGGAGATCGACAGGACGGTCCCGCGGACCCTGGCGACGGTCGGGCTCGGCGGAAAGGCGGATCACCTCCCGGCCGAGCTGTCGGGCGGCGAGCAGCAGCGGGTGGCGATCGCGCGGGCGCTCGTGAACGACCCCTTCCTGCTCCTCGCCGACGAGCCGACCGGCAACCTGGACCCGCGCGTCTCGCTCGACATCCTCCGCGTCTGCAAGGACATCAACTTGCGCGGGATGGCGGTCCTGTTCGTGACCCACGACCGGGCGCTGCTCGAGCACCACCCGGAGGCGCGGGTGCTCGAGCTCGACGACGGCGCCATCGTCCGTGACACGGCGGCCGACTCCGCGGCATGAGGTACACGGCCCGCGAGGCTTTCTTCGCGTTCCGCCGCTCCCCGCTCCTGACCGGCCTCTCCATCGTCACCATCGCCTTCGCGCTCTACACGCTGGGGGTCTTCGGCCTGGTGTGGCTCAACATCGAGCGCGTGCTCGAGGGCGCCGAGGAGCGGGTGGAGGTGGTCGCCTACCTGCGCGACGACACGACCGCCGAGGAGAGCGGCGCGCTGATGCGGGAGGTCGCCGCCTATCCCGAGGTCGACTCGATCCGGTACGTCTCCCGGGAGGACGCGCTGGCCCGCGTGCGCGAGGAGTTCCAGGAGTACGAGGAGCTGTACGAGGACCTGGACACGAATCCGCTCCCCGCCTCGCTCGAGATCGCCCTCGAGCCGGGCTTCCGGCGCTCGGCGCTGGTGCAGGATGTCGCCGCCCGGATCTCCCGTTTCCCGTTCGTCGAGGAGGTGCGCTTCGGCGAGGAGTGGGTGCGGAAGCTCAACTTCCTGCAGGACATGTCGCTGTTCCTCGGGCTCGTCATGGGCGGGATCTTCGCGTTCGTGGCGTTCGTGGCGATCGGGGCGACGATCAACCTGGTCGTCCTGGCCCGCGAGGACGAGTTCGCGATCATGAAGATGGTCGGGGCGACCCCCGGCTTCATCGCCCGCCCGTTCGTCCTGGAGGGGTTCACCAAGGGGGTCATCGGGGCGCTGGTCGCCCTGGCGCTCCTCGTCGCGACGTTCTCGGTCCTGGAGCGGCGGGTCCTGACGCTGGAGTTCTACTCGCCCACCGAGATCGCGATCGGGGTCGCCCTGGGGGGCGTGCTGGGGTCGCTGGCGTCCATCCTCTCGCTGCGCCGGCACATCAGCCGATGGTAGACGGGTCGCGACGGGGGCTCGTCCTGGTGCTCCTCGTCCCGGCCCTGCTCGCCCTGCCCGGGCCGGTGCGTGGTCAGGAGGAGGTCGAGCTCGACGCCCAGCGGGACCGGCTCGAGCGGCTCCAGGACGAGATCCAGCGCCGGCGCGCCGAGGCCGAGCGGCTGGGCGAACGCGAGCGGAGCGTCCTCGGCGAGTTGCGCGAAGTCGAACGCGAGCTCGGCGTCACCCGTCAGCTCCTCGAGACCCTGGAGCAGGAGATCGCCGTCAAGGCGCGGGAGATCGAGCGGCTCACGCGGGAGCTCGCCCGCGCGCAGGACCGGCTGGTCGTCCAGCGCCAGATCCTCGCCCGCCGCCTGCGCTCGATCTACAAGCTCGGCCGGTTCGGGACGCTCGAGATCCTGCTCCGCTCCGACAGCTTCGCGGACGCCCTCGGCCGCTACAAGTATCTGCGTCTGATCGCCGAGCAGGACGCCCGGCTGGTGGGTTCGATCGAGCGCCTCGAGGCGAGCACGCGGGCCGACCGGATCGCGCTCGACCGGGCCCGCGGCGAGCTCGCCGAGCGGCGCGCCGAGCGCCTCGCTCAGGCACGGAGTCAGGAGGCGGCCGAGCGAGAGCGGCGCGCCATGCTGGAACGGGTGAAGGGAGAGCGCTCGGAGCAGCTTCGGGCCGCCGAAGCCCTCGAGGCCGAGACGAGGAAGATCCAGCAGCTCCTGGCGGCGCTGGAGCGCCGCCGGGCGGAGCGCGATCTTGCCCGGCGCCGGGCCGCCGAGGCCGGTGGCGCGCCGCCCGCTGCGCCCGAGGCGTCGACGCTGACGGCCGACCTCGGCAACCTGAGCTGGCCGGTGGACGGGGAGATCGTGGCGCGCTTCGGGCGCGCCGTGCATCCGGTGTACCGAACCGAGATCGTCAACAACGGGATCGACATCGCGGCGCCCCGCGGCACTCCGGTCAAGGCGGTCGGGGCGGGGGAGGTCGTCTATGCCGACTGGAACGGCGGCTACGGG
>DASZOP010000093.1:0-2046 GCA_035550715.1 Gemmatimonadota bacterium
CGCCGCCGTGGTCCCGAGAGCGCGGCGGGGCTCTTGCGGATCCTCCAGCGCGTGCGAAAGGAAGGCCGGGCTTGAGAGCGGACGACGCAGCCCCTTCGATCGACGACGGCCATCGCCTCCGGGTCGCCGAGCCGGGGGTCAGCGCCAAGATCATGGAAGGCGAGGCCATCTTCATCAACCTGCTGAGCGGCCTCTACTACAGTCTGGACGGTGCGGGCGGCGCCATGTGGTCGCTGCTCGAAGCCGGCCACACGATCGGCGAGACCGCGACTACGGTCGCCGAATGGTACGGGGTACCGGAGAGCCGGGCCGCCGGGGACGTGCGGGCGATCGCTGCCCGTCTCCTGGAAGAGGAGCTGGTCGTCCTCGCCCCTGGCCCGCCAACGGGTCCCACGGGCTCCCCGCAGCGAACCGCCGGCGGCGAGTACCGGCCTCCCGAGCTCCAGCGCTACGACGACATGGCGGAGCTCTTCGCCCTCGATCCCCCGCTGCCGGAGCTTCCCGACCTGCCGCCGCGGGGGGCCGGCTGACACGAATGGTCGACCGGCCCTTCGTCAGCGTCGTCGTCCCCGTGCACAACGGCGGCCGGTACCTGGCCGAGGCCCTCTCGAGCCTCTTCGCGCAGAGCCGACGGCCTGACCAGATCGTGGTCGTCGACGACGGTTCGACCGACGAGACCCCCTCGATCCTGGATGAGCACGGGGACCGGCTGACGAGGCTCCGGCAGCCTCGCGCCGGACCGGCTGCGGCGCGGAACGCCGGCGTCCAGGCCGCGACCGGCGATTTCGTGGCGTTCCTGGATGCCGACGACGTCTGCCATCCGGAGCGCCTCGCTCGCCAGGTGGCCGCCTTCTCGACCCGCCCGTCGCTGGACGTCTGCCTGACCCGCATCCAGAACTTCTGGGTTCCGGAGCTCCGCGAAGAGGCCGAGCTCCTCAGCGACCACGTGCTGTCCCGACCCCGGCCGGGGACCGTCACGCAGAGCGGGATGGTCCGGCGCCAGCTCCTCGAGGAGATCCGTTTCGATCCCGGCCTGTTGACGGGCGAGGACCAGGACTGGCTGGTTCGAGCGGCGGAGAAGAAGAAGGAGATCCAGATCCTGCCCGAGATCCTGATCCGCCGCCGGATGCACGCCGGGAACGTGACCCGCCTCGAGAAGGGCCGCATGGACGACGACATGATGGTGTGGGTGAAGCGGTCGCTGGACCGGCGCCGGAAGGATGGAGGACGGCCGGTCCCGATCCGGATCCCCAGGACCGGGGACGGAGCGTAAATCGATCAGGTTCGGGCGGGCGCGGCTCCGCCCGAAGGGCCCCTCGACCGTCGCATGCGCCGCGCCCGGCCCCGAAGCCGCTGCGTGGTCGCGCCCAGCCGGGCCCGCATGCGCCGCCGGCACGAACGAGGCACGACCAGCTGCATGTACTTCCGGCCCCCCGATGCCCGCAGCTCCGGGGGGAACCCCGTGGCCGCCTGGCGCACCTCGGTGAACGCCGACTCGAGGGCCGCGGCGAGCGCCGGCTGCTCCAGGCGGCGGGCGAGCTCGACCGCCTTCACACCGAAGCCCTCGAGCTGCTCGAGGACCCACCGGCCATCGCCGAAATAGAGGGCTCCCAGGTCCGTGTTCTTCTCGAGCAGATCGGCGAGATCCACGACCAGGAGCGCGCGATCGTCCCGGTCGAGCTCCTCCAGGCGGGCCATGAACCCGTCGATCGACCTCGCCGTGATGCGCAGGCTTCGGAACCTGAACACGAGCGTCTCGACCCGCGCCCCCACGACCTGGCGCACGACGTCACGACGGGAGCGGGTCGCCGCACCCTGACGGCCATCTCCGAAGTCGGCGTTGCCATAGACGTTGTGGAGCATGCCCACGGTCAGCATCTCGGCCGGCATCCCCAGCCAGCCCAGGATGCTGGCGACCCCCACCCCGTGACACACGAAGGGCTTGCCGTCCGCCTGGTAATGGCCGGAGTAGAGCTCGGCGAGGAGCTCGTACGCGCGGTGCAGGGGCTCGAGCTCGTCCAGCCCCCGTCCCTCCGCGCGCAGCTG
>DASZOP010000094.1:0-14673 GCA_035550715.1 Gemmatimonadota bacterium
AGGACCCCGAACGTGGCCGCGAACAGGACCAGCGACAAAAGCCAGTTCCGGACGCCCGGGAACCACGTGAAGAACGAGGCCGCGAAGACCGCCGCAGTAAGCGCGCATACCCCCGCCCGGAGCTGGGCGAAGCGCTCGAAATACTGCGGGAAGATCAACCAGTCGAGAAGGGCGTAGACACCGTAGAGGTAGATCGTCAGAAGGAGCACCGCGCGGGTATGTCTCAGCGCGTGACCCTGCCACTGGCTGAGAAACCTCGATTCGAGCTCATCCGAGGCGAAGCGCAGGGTCAGCGGATGGAAATCGGCGCGGTCGGGTCGAGCCACTTGATCGGCGGTGATCGACATCGTGACCCCGAATATACGGCACCACCGCGCGAGGGTTTCTCGAGGACGACGGCCCGATCTTCCCTAGTCCGACCACCCGAAGATGCGCCAGCCGCTCACGCGTCGACGACCTCGACCTCGAGGTGGGGCTCGATCTCGCGCCGGTCGATCAGGGCCGGCCAGTACGCCACCACGTCCTGGACCCGGGGACGGCCGCCGGCGAAGCCGGTGACGCTGGGCGGACCGGAGAGGACGAGCGGCGCGATCTCGCGCGTGAACCGCTCGACGGCCGCGCGATCCCCCGCCTTGACGCCGACCCGGAGCTCGACCTCGGCGAGGTCCTCGGCCGGTGGTCCCGCGAGCGGGCCATGGGTGGCGTTCCAGCCGACGAACTCGGTCCGGATCTCGTCGAAGCGGAGCCCCAGCCGGTCCAGACGTTCGCGCAGGACGCGGTCGGCCGCCCGGGCCTTGTCGACGGCCTCGGGCCACGCGTAGACGAGGGTCCCCACGGCCTTGTAGCCGGCCGAGTAGGCGATCGACACCTTGAGGCGGTCCGTGCGGGGCCGCCCGCGAACCCCCGACACCCGTACCCGGTCGGGGCCCGCCTCCTCGAGTCGGATCGTCGTGAAGTCGGCGACCCCGTCCGGGGTGATGTACTCGGCGGGATTCCCCATCTCGTACACGATCTGTTCCTTGACGACGGCCGGGGTCACGCGCCCGCCCGTCCCGGCGTGCTTGGTGAGGACGAAGGGACCCTCCGGCGACGCCTCCACGATCGGATAGCCGACGTCGGCCAGATCGGGGATCGTCCTCCATCCTACGAGGCAGTTTCCGCCCGTCGTCTGTGCGCCGCACTCGTTGATGTGACCGGCCACGATCCCGTGAGCGATCCGATCCCAGTCGTCCTCCGCCCATCCGAAGGCATGGATCATGGGCGCGTAGGTGAGGGCGGTGTCGGTCGAGCGGCCGGTCACGACGACGTCGGCGCCCAGGCGGAGGGCCTCGACGATCGGGGCCGCCCCGATGTAGGCGTTGGCGCTCTCGACCCGTTCCAGGACCTCGGCCAGCGGCCTACCGTCGTCCAGGTTGGCGAGCGCGTGGCCGCGCTCGATCAGGTCGGGCAGGCGCTCGAGGACGTCATCGCCGGTCACCGTGCCGATCCGAACGCGCCCGCCGACTCCAGCCCTCCGCGCGGCCTCGACCAGTCCGTCCCGGCACGCTTCCACGTTCACGCCGCCGGCGTTGGAGATCACGCGGATCCGCTTTTCCGCGACGTCGGGGAAGATTTCCTGGAGAAGCGGCACGAAGTCGCGTGCGTATCCCTGGGTCGGATCGCGCGAGCGCTGCTTCTGGAGGATCGACATCGTCACCTCGGCCAGGTAGTCCAGCATGAGGACGTCGATCGGGCCGCGGCGGACCTGCTCGACGGGAGCATCGAGACGGTCGCCCCAGAAGCCCTGGCCGCAGGCGATCCTGAGGATGGCGGTCATCGACCGGCAAGGTAGCCGGGCGGCGAGGGCCGTCCAAGGATCGACTGCACAGGATCAGGCGTACCCCGGATTGCGTTCCTTCTCCCGCTTCGTTATGCTGGCCCGTCGAACCCATCCCGCAGCAGAGAGTCGCCCACGCCAACGGAGGTCTACTTGCGTAACCTCGGAGTGTACGCGCTCATCGTGTGGCTTGCCGTGGCAGCGTGCCAGGATTCGACGGTCGGACCCAGCCCGATGGATTCGTCCCGGCCAGGGCTCCAAGGCGTCCGGTCCGCAGGCCTCACGGCATCCGCCACGACCGTCACGCGGGGTTTCCTGTGCGGTATCGCGGCCCCGCCCCAGTTCAGCACCACGACCCAATCGGTCAGCATCCAGACCGGGCCCACGACGTCGACCCTGATCTGCGAGGGGACGCTGCCCGTCAACCCGACCGTCCCCCAATCTTTCCGGAACCAGGGTTGCGGCACGTTCACCGGGGCGGCGACGGGCGACCTTACCGTAACCAGCACGAGCGGGTACGTCCGGCTGACCTGCTACGACACGATCTGAGCGTTTCCGCCTGAGGTCAGCGAGGGGGCCCAGGCGCGGGCCCCCTCGGCGTTTCGGCGAGGGTGCGAGGTCTCAGGGCACGGCGGGCGCCTCGATCGGTTGACCGGGCGAACCTTCCGGCGCCGGTCCCGGGCCCGTCCACGGCCCGCGCCGGAACTGTGGCCTCGGCCACAGGAACCCGCCCACCACCACCGCGAACAGCGCGATCATGAGGACCACGATCAGCGCGACCCAGCGCGTCCTCGTCACGGCTGCTCTTCGCCCGCGGCGGCGGTTGGCGCCGGCCCGGGAACGGGCCTCACGTGATCCAACCCCAGCCGCTTCAGAAGATCCTCGAAACGCGGATCGCCGCGCAGGGGATCCATGTGCGGGCTCATGGCGGTCCGGATCAGGTACCAGTTGCCTTCCTGGAAGCCCCGCTCGAGCTCGGCCAGCGCCTCGTCGATCCGACCGAAGCCGGCGAGGACCGCAGCGTCGTAGAAGGCGTCCAGCCCTCCCATCTCCTCGCTGAAACGCCGTCGGCTCTCCAGATAGCCTTCGATCCCACGGGCCGCCATGCTCGCGCGAATCTCGGTCACCGTCTTCTTGTGCGTCGGGCCGACCCGGGCGAGCTCATCGAGCGCGTCATCGTTTCGCCCGAGCGCCTGATACAGCTCCATCAGCTTGAAGCGGGCCACGGAAAAGGACGGATCGAGCTCCAGGACTTCGCGGTAGCGACTCTCCGCCTCCTCGTATCTTCGGGCGTAGACCAGCACGTTGCCGGCCTGAGTCAGGACCGCGAGCGATAGGGGATCGAGCTCCCGCGCACGTCCGATCTCCTCGAACGCTTCCTCGAGACGCCCCATGCAGGCCAGGTACTCCGAGTACCACTGGCGCGCCGTCGCGTCCCCGGGGTTGAGCTCGATCGCACGCCGGAAATCACGCTCGGCCGCCGCCCAGTCGCGGTCGTAGATCCGCACCTGGGCGCGTGCGGCATACCCTTCGGATGCGTTGGGATCGAGCTCGATGGCGCGCTCCGCCTCCGCGAACGCGTTGTCGCGGGCGTCGGGATCCGCGTCGGTCCCCCAGTGGAGCTGAAGCACGCACGCGCAGGCGCGCCCGGCATGCGCCCGGGCATAGTCAGGCTCGGCCGCCGCCGCCTGCTCGAAGCAGCGCTCCGCCCGGCGCAGGTTCTCGGGGCTCCGCCGGTTCCAGAACCAGAGTCCTTTCAGATACGCCTCATAGGCGGCCTGGTTGATCTTCGGGGCTTCCGTCAGCCGCGCCCGCTCCTTAGGCGTCAAGTGAACCTTGAGGGCCTTGACGATCCGCTCGGCGACGTCGGCCTGGATGGCGAAGATGTCCTCCAGGTCGCGGTCGTAGCGCTCCGCCCAGAGATGCCGATCGGTCCCCGCGTCGATCAGCTGAGCGGTGATCCGCACGCGGGGGCCGGCCCGACGGACGCTTCCTTCGAGGATCGTCGCCACCCCCAGCTCGCTGCCGATCTGGCGCAGGCTCTTGGACGATCCTTTGTAGCTCATCGCCGACGTCCGGCTGATCACCTTCAGGTCCCCGACCCGGGCCAGGACGGTCAGGATCTCCTCGGTGACGCCGTCGCTGAAGTACTCGTTCTCCGGATCGGCGCTCAGATTGGCGAACGGCAGGACGGCGATCGATCTCGCCGGCGCGGCGACCGTGTGGGCTCTGGAGGAGGGCGCGATCGGCGGGGCGCCCGAAACCAGCCGTGCCGCGAAGAGATGAACCGGTTCGCCGAGCCCCTTGAGCGAGCGCTCGCCCAGCTCGTCGAAGCCGAACTCGGAGCGCTTGCGGAGGTGGCGCACCACGTCCTCGCTGCATACCACCTGGTCCGGACCCGCTGTCGACTGAATCCGCGCCGCGATGTTCACCCCGTCGCCCAGGACGTCTCCGTCGGGGGTCGTCGCAACCTCGCCGACGTGGACGCCCAGGCGGACGGGCCGTGGCTCACGCCCGCGGCGCCGGCGCCTTCTGGCCAGCTCCCCGGGCAGGGCGAGGGCCGATCGGACCCCCTCGCCCGCGCTCGGGAACTCGGCCAGGACGGCGTCGCCGACGAACTTGACGACCCGGCCGCCGTGCCCCTCGACCACCTGGCGGGCCGCCGATTGGAGGTCATCGACCAGCCCGAGCGCCTCGTCCTCGTCCCGTGCAGCGAGTGCGGTGTAATCCACCAGATCGGCGAACCAGACGGCGGCCAGCCTCCGCGGGGCGGTCTCACGCATGGCGATCAAGCTACGGGGCGGCTCCGGGCCGGAACAACCTGCCGCCCGACGTTGACGGCGACGAGTGTGGATCACTACCCTCGAAGTTCCTTCACGGGTCTTTCAGCCAACCCCTCCCGCAGGAGGTCTCATGCGCTCCCGACTCACGTCCAGGTCCTGGAACGCCCCCCTTGCCGCGATCCTTCTCGCCGCCGGCCTGTCCCTGGTTTCGGGCGAGTCCTTGCTCGCCCAGGAGGAGACGACCAGCATCGTTTCCCTCTATCGGGTCGCGCCTGGCCAGCACGTCGCGTTTCTCGAGTGGATGGCGGCCAACGAAGCCGCCGCCGCCCAGGCCGGCGTCGCGGCGTCCCAGTGGTACGCTCACCTGAACGGTGATCAGTGGGACTACCTGATGATCGCCCCCGAGACGACCGACGAGCAGGACGCCGCGGTCGACGCCGCGCTCCAGGCACAGGGACGGCCCACCGGACCCGCCGGAGGCGTCGAGTTCCGGAAGTACATGGCCTGGCACACGGACACGTTCGTCGCGGGGCCGACGACGGCGGCCGAGATCCTGGCAGCGGTTCGCGGCGAATAGGCCGGGCGGAGCCGGGGGCAACGGCCACCGGCTCGCGGCTCAGGCGGGGTTGGCCGTCCCGGGCAGCACGAACGCCCCCAGGTGGGGTCCGGGGTTGTGGACGGCGGCCCACAGGCAGAAGCCGAGCCGATCCCGCAGGTTCTCCGGCGTAACGACCCCGTCCACGAAGCCACGGGCGGCAGCGTAGCGGGCGTCCAGCTGGTGCTCGTAATCGCGCCGCACCGACTCCATCCGATCCTCGAGCTCGGCGTCCGGCGTACGGCCCTCCGCCTCGAGCCGGTCCAGCTCGGACCCGAAGATGGCTCGCACCGCGCTCTCGCCCTCCATGACGCCCATCCGCCCGGTCGGCAGCGTGAAGATGAAGTCGGGATCGAACCCCTGACCCGCCATGGCGTAGTAGCCGGCGCCGCTGGCGTGGTTGACGGTCAGGACCAGCTTGGGGACGGTGGCCGTGGCCATCGCCTCGACGAACTCGGCGCCGGCCCGGATGATCCCGCTGTGCTCGGCTTCCGGGCCCACCATGAAGCCGGAGACGTCCTGCACGAACAGCATCGGGATCCGGTGGCGGTCCAGGTTGTCGAGGAAGTAGGCGACCTTCTCGGCCGAATCGGTATAGACGATGCCGCCCAGCCGGGGTGGACCGCCCGGCCGCGAGAACATCCCGCGCGCGTTGGCGATCACGCCGACCTGGATTCCCTGGAGCCGCGCCGTCAGGCACATGATCTCGGGGGCCCGGTCGGCCTGGAAGACGTCCCAGGGGCCTTCGTCGAGGACGCACGCCAGGATCTCGCTCATGTCGTACGGCTGTCGATGGTCCGGTGGCAGGAGATCGTACAGCTCGGCGGGCTCTCGGCCGGGGACCGCCGTCCAGTCGAGGGTCAGGCCGGGCGCCGAGTAGGGCAGCTCGGCGACCATCTCGCGGATCCGGGCCAGGCATGCCTCGTCGTCTGCGGCCCGGTAGTGGGCGACGCCGCTGATCTCGGTGTGCACCCGCGCGCCGCCGAGGTCCTCCGCGTCCACGGTCTGCCCGGTCGCCCCCTTGACGAGGTTGGGTCCCCCGAGACCCATGAACGACGTCCCCTCGACCATCAGGATCACATCCGAGAGGGCCGGCAGATAGGCGCCTCCGGCGATGCACGGGCCCATGACGGCGGAGATCTGGGGGATCCGCAGGTAGCGGCGCATGATCGAGTTGTAGTAGAAGATCCGGCTCGCGCCGTACTGCCCGGGGAAGACCCCGCCCTGGTAGGGGAGGTTCACGCCCGCCGAATCGACCAGGTACACGATCGGGATCCGGCACCGCATGGCGATCTCCTGCGCGCGCAGGATCTTGCGGATCGTCTCCGGCCACCACGATCCCGCCTTGACGGTGGCGTCGTTGGCGACCACCACGACCGGCCGATCCGCGACCTGGGCGAGGCCGGTCACGACGCCCGCCGAAGGGGCTTCCCCGCCGTACTGGTCCCATGCGACCAGGAGGCCGATCTCGTGAAGGCGTGTGCCCGGGTCGCGGAGGAGCTCGATCCGCTCGCGGGCCGTCCGCTTCCCCTGGTCGTGCTGGCGCTGGACCCGCTCAGGACCCCCGCCCTGCCTGAGCCGCTCCTCGAGCTCGAGCAGCTCCGCGACCAGGGCTCGGAGCCGCGACGCGGCCCCGGGGGCGGACGGACCGGCGGCGGAGGGCTGGGAGTCCCGCATCGGCGGCCGAAGATAGGGCGCCCTGGAGCAGGCGTCCCCCTGTTGTTCGGAATCTTCTATGGACTCGTGGCCGGGGCGTGCTATAATGACGGTACAAGGGGTGCGGAGCGGTCAGGAGACCATGACGCTCTCACCCGGCGGGTGGGCGACGCGCGCGCCGATGATAACACGCGTCTCCCCCCGCCATTTTTTTGGCCTTCCGGGCGCTGAGGGCGCTCAGCTCGGGGCGGGCTCTTCGGGCGAGGTGATTTCGTAGCCTCTCGCGGTCGGCGAGACGGTGGCGGCCGGATCGAGCTGGGCGCCCTCGAAGAAGCCGGCGATCTGGTCGCTGACGCCGTGGGGATCGGCCTGGCGCCGCTTGTCGTTCAGGAGCCGCCAGAGGTTCCACTCGTCGTGGCTTCCGAGGCTGAAGTTCACCCCCGCGCGGACGGTGTAGTAGCGGAAGAACGCGTCCCGCCGGCGCTGCCACTCGGCGCGCTCCTGCCGCCCCTTCAGCCGGCGGCCGCTGGCATCGTAGAACGGCGGATCGAACGACTCGAAGAATTCGCGGTTCATCGCGAGCTTCCGCGCGAAGTACTCCTCGACCCCCGCCGTCCAGGTCCGGGATCCCCCTTCGGTGAAGAAATCCCGCACGTCGCTCGGTGCCTGAAAATAGAGCGCGTCCCAGCGTCGTCCGAGGTTCCCCGCGTCGTCCTCGACCAGGATCCGCGTCCACATCCGCATGTAGTCCCCGCCGGTCGGGGGAGACGTCCGGAAGAGCTCCTCGATGTCGATCTCTCGGCCGGTGTCCCGGGAGAGCTCAGCCGCGTGCAGATTCATGAGCCCGGTACCTTCCTTGGACTCCATCTGATAGCGGCCGGGATTCAGCACCCAGAAGCGATGACCCCATCGCTCCATGATCATGCGCATCGTGTGGTCCGCGATCTCGACGTTGGTCGCGTAGTGGCCGCCGCTCCGCCCGCTCAGCGGCGTGCTGAGGAAGACCATGACGTGGTCCTCCGCGCGGGCGCGGGCGATGTCCCGCTCGAGGAGGGCGACCTGGCGCTCGAAGAGCTCGAACCAGACTCCCGTCTGCCACCGGAAGCGGACAGGGAAGCCGTGGACGGGATGACCCGTCTCGAAGCTCGGTCGGGTGTCGGGGGTCCGTCCCCCGGGGTTCGCCATCGGATCCTTTCGCCGGATTTCCGGGCCACAGGGTAGAGCCTGAAACGCTCGCCTTCAAGACTCGATCGACGCCGGCGAGGGTACGATTGTCACGCAGGCGACAGACGCGGTCCCCCGACCCGTGCTACGTACCATCCATGCTCCCGGACAGCCCCACCGCATCCACGGAACCGTCCGATCTGGGACGGATCGAAGAGCTGTTCACGGCATGGATCGACGCCCTGGCGGAGGGGAAGTACGACCAGGTGGCCCGGCTCCATGCTCCGTACGGTGTCTTCCAGCGCCCCGGCAGAAAGGGGGCCCGGGGACGGGATGCGATCCGGCGAGCCTGCTCCGGCTGGCTGTCCGGCGCCGTGCCGAGCCTGACCCTCTTCGAGACCCGCCTCTTCGAGCCCGCGGAAGTGGCCACGGCCAACGGGCGCTTCACGATCGAGTTCCCCGCCGGCAGGAGGAAATCGGAGCAGGCTCGTGGCCGTCTTCTCCTGGTCGCCGAGAAGAGCGACGGGCGGTGGGGACTCCGCTACAGCGGCCTTTTCAGCGATGCATTCCTGCGGGAGCTCGACGCCCGGGTGACCTGAATCGACCGTCTGCCGGAGATCGCGCGCCCCGGCTAGTTTGCTCCGATGAGCTGGGAGATCGCCTTCGTCTTCGCGACGATCCTGGTCGCGCTCGTCCTCTTCGTCAGCGAACGGTACCCGGTCGACCAGGTGTCGCTGGCCATCCCGGTGGTCCTGCTCCTGGCCGGCATCCTCACGCCCGCCGAGGCGATCGCCGGCTTCAGCAACGAGGCCACCGTCACCGTGGCGGCCATGCTGGTCCTGTCGCTGGGGCTCATGAAGACGGGGGCGGTGGCCGAGATCGGCCGGTGGGCTCAGTCGGGGCGTCTCGGCGGACCGTACGCGCGGCTGGTCCTTTTGAGCGCGATCGTAGCGATCGTTTCGGCCTTCCTCAACAACACTCCCGTCGTGGTGATCTTCCTGCCGGTCTACATGGCCCTGGCCTTGCGGGCGAACCTGCCCGCCTCCCTGTACCTCATGCCGCTCTCCTTCTCCGCCATCCTCGGCGGCACCATGACCATGATCGGGACGTCGACCAACCTGGTCGTCTACGGCCTCGCCCGGAACCGCGGGCTCGACGAGCTGTCCATGTTCTCGATCACCCCCCTGGGCGCGATCTACCTGGCGATCGGCTTCACCTACCTCTTCACCGTCGGGCGGGCGCTCATGCCGCGGCGGCGCGGCGAAGCGGACCTGTCGGGGAAGTACGCGGTCCGGGAGTTCGTCACCGAGCTGGCGGTGACGGAGCAGACCCCCGGGATCGGCAAGACGCTCGGCGAGCTGAGATGGGGGGAGCGGTACGGGGTCTCGGTGATCGGCCTGCAGCGGGAGGACCGGACCATCTGGGGGCCGGTCCATCGCCATCTGCGGGTCGGAGACCTTCTCTACACGCAAGGGAGCCCCACCGATCTGCTGAAGCTCGCGCAGAGCGAGCAGCTCGCCACGCCGGCCCAGCTCGGGGACGTGGCGCTCGAGCTGAACGCGGCCGAGGCGCGGCTCGCCGAGGTCCTGGTGGCGCCCAACTCGGCGCTCGCCGGCAGGACGCTCAAGGAGATCCGGTTCCAGCAGCGGTTCGACGCGACCGTCCTGGCCGTCCAGCACCAGGGTCGCACGCTGCGGGAGCGGCTCGCCCTGGAGAGGATCGAGGCCGGCGACCTGATGCTCGTGCACGGCGAGACGGCCGCCCTGCAGGCGCTGGCGGACACGCCCGGCTTCGTCCTCCTGGGGGAGGTGGACCGCCCCGTTGCTTCGCGGCCGCGCGCGCTCGTCGCGGTCCTGATCCTGATCGGGGTCGTGGTCCTCGCGGGGCTCGAGATCATGCCGATTCTGACCGCGGCGCTCGCCGGGGTCGTCCTCATGATCTTCCTCCGGTGCGTCACGCTGGAGGAGACCTACGAGGAGCTCGACTGGATGGTGGTCTTCCTGCTCGCGGGGGTGATCCCGCTCGGGCTGGCGATGGACAAGACCGGCGCCGCGGCCTGGCTCGGGCACATGGTGGGGGAGACGTTCGGGCCGTTCGGTCCGCGGGTGGTCGTCGCCGCGTTCTACGTCATGACGTCGGTCCTGACGTCGATCATGTCGAACAACGCGACCGCCGTAGTCCTCACGCCGATCGCCATCATCACGGCGCAGGACCTGGGGATGAATCCGTACGCCCTCCTCGTGGCGGTCATGTTCGGGGCGTCCGCCGACTTCATGACCCCGATCGGATACCAGACCAACACGCTGATCTACGGACCGGGCGGCTACAAGTTCTCGGATTACCCGCGGGTGGGAGGGCCGCTCGCGCTGCTCCTGCTGATCACCGCCACGATCTTCATACCGATCTTCTGGCCCTCCTGAACGGCCGGCGCCGCCGACCGGCCGGAGCCGGATCGGCGGCGTCTCGTCTCGGTAGCCGTGGACGGAAGGTCGAGGACTTCAGGCCGCGGCGACCAGCGGCTCGCGTCCGAGCAGCTCGGCCAGCCGTTCGGGGGCGACCTTCAAGTCGCGGCCGCGACCCCGCTGGACGGCCCCGGCCTGCTCGAGATCGCGGAGCACGCTCGACACGTGGGGCCGGCTGGCCCCGACCGCCTGGGCCATCTGCTCGTGCGTCAGGGGGTGGGAGAGGGAGACGAACGCGGGACGCGGTCCCGTCCGGTCCTCGGCCAGCTCGAGGAGGAGCCGGCTGAGCCGCTGCGGGACCTCGGCGCTCACCAGCGCCAGCATCCAGTCGGCCATGTTGGAGAACAGGCGCGACACCTCGCGCGTCACCGCCAGCAGCACGGTCGGCTCGCCCCGTCCGACTTCGAGGAAGTCCCGCCGGTCGATCGCGAGCGCACGGACGGGGGAAACGGCGATCACGTCGCAGGCCGTCTGGTGATCCTTCTCCAGAGCTGCCCATCCCGTCAGCTCGCCGGGCCGGAAGAGGTGGAGAATCCGCTCGCGACCGTCCTCGGAGATGCCGACCATCTTGGCCAGCCCCTCCTGGATCACGTACAGGGTGCGGGGGCTGTGCAGACAGCTCACGATGCGCTGTCCGGGACGGAAGTGGACCTGGCGCGCCACGACCGCCAGCCGATCACGGGCGGACCCCGGGAGATCAGCGGACATCCGGCCGAACGAGGGAACACCCTTGGATGCGAGCATGTGGACTCCCTTCGTTGAAACGGGAATTGGAACCAGGATGCATTCCCTAAGGGCAAGCCCCGGACCACCCCCCTCCGCTGTCGGCGAGCGGACAGGTTTGGTCACCTTCTCCCGGGAGAGCGTGTTCGCCCGATAACGCCGAACGGCGTACGACGTAGGGGACAGGGTGTAGCCCCGAGGGGACGGGACGCTGTCGCTTTCACCCCATCCGGCCTCGGCCTATCTTGCATGATCCCCCCGGACCCGTCCTGCGGTGAAGAGCCGGATCTCACGGATCGAATGAAGCATGACCCGGGCGTCCAAGACCCTCCCTCCCGAAACGCCGTCCGCCACGATCGAACGTCCCGCGCTCGAGGGACGGCTGGAGGACGCCCTGGCCCGGCGTCTGACCGTGGTGGGCGCCGGCGCCGGGTTCGGCAAGACCACCCTCCTCGCCCGATGGGCGACCCGGACGGGCTCTGCCTGGTACACGATCGAGCGCGAGGACGCGGCCCTGGGGGTGTTCGCGCCCGGCATCCTGGCCGCGTTCCGGCAGCGGGGCGTAGACCTTCCCTCCGAGATCGTCGAGGCGTCCGGCCGTCCGGGTGCCCCCGGCGCGGAGGAGCGGAGTCGCGCCGAGGCCCTCGCCAACCACGTGAGCGACGCTCTCGAGGAGCGGCTCACCGAAGACATCGCGTTGGTGCTCGACGACCTTCAGGAGCTGGACGTGGTGGGCCCGGCCATGCGGCTCGTCGAGGGGCTGTGCCGCCACGCCCCCCAGAGGCTGCATCTGGTGCTGGCTTCCCGATCCGAGGTGCCGTTCCCGGTCGAGCGTCTCAGGGGGCGGGGGGAAGTCCTGGACTTCGGTCCATCCCAGCTCGCCTTTTCCGTCGAGGAGCTGCGGGAGCTTCTCGGCGTCGCCGTCGGCGAGGGGGTGGGAGGGCTGGCGGAGCCGCTCCACGAGGTGACCGCCGGCTGGCCGGCCGCCGTCCGCCTCGGGCTCGAGGCCGTGCGGGGCGCCGACCCGGGGCGGGCGGGCGAGGTCCTGTCCGGACTCCGAAGCCCTGCCGGACCGCTCTTCGCCTACCTCGCCGAGGAGGTGTTCGCCCGCGAGCCCGAGGAGGTCCGGGAGGTGCTGCGGAACGTCGCTCCTTTCGACCGTTTCTCGCTCGCCCTCTGCGAGGCGCTTGGCCTCGAGAACGCGACCTCGGTCCTCACCCGTCTCGCGCGGCGGGGACTCTTCCTCCAGCCTCGCTCCGGGCCCGGCGACTGGTTCGTCCTGCACGACCTCGTGCGGCAGTTCGTCCGCCAGAGCTGGCCGCTCGAAGACCGGGCGCAGCGAGGGCTGTACCGTCGGGCGGCCCGCTGGTTCGAGGACCAGGGTCTACTCGCGGAAGCCCTCCGCTCCCTGGCCGCGGCCGCCGATGGCGCGGAGCTCGCGCGCCTCCTGGCCGCTCGAGGAGAGGAGCTTCTGTCCCGCGGCGAGGTCGATACCGTTCTCGAGCTCGGAGGACGGGTGGCCATCGAAACGCGGCCGGCGGCTCTCGAGGAGCTGCTCGGGGAAGCGCACACGGTCCGCGGCGAGCCGGAGGAGGCTCAGGCCTGCTTTCAGCGCGCGGCGGGAGGGGCCGAGGACCTGCCGCCTCGGCTCGCCTGGCGAATCGGGCTCCTCCATCACGAGCGCGGCGAGCATGAGCGCGCCCTCGAGGTGTTCGCCAGGGGCCGCCTGGACGGCTCGCGACCCGACGAGGTCGCGGTGCTCCTCGCCGCGATGGCGACCACCCATCTGCTGACGGGTGACGTCGAACGGTGTCTCGATCTCTGCGATCGCGCGGCGATCCTGGCGGGCGAGACCGACGATGACCGGGCGCTCGCCGCCATCCACGCGACCCGCATGCTCGAGGCCTCCGGGCGTGATCCCCAGGCCGCCGAGGAGCATTACCGCCAGGCGCTCGCGGCGGCTCAGCGTGCGGGCGACATCCTGCTCGAGATTCGGCTCCGTACCAACCACGCCAGCCAGCTCGATTTCGAGGGCTCCTATCTCGAGGCCCTGGCCGAGCTCGACGCGGCGATCGGGATGGCCGAGCTCGCGGGCTACACCGAGCGCCTCGCGCTGGGCCTCAACAACCGTGGCTGGACCCGGTTCCACAGGGGCCGGTTGGGCGAAGCGATCGACGATCTGGAGCGCTCGAAGGCGCTCTACCAGAGCGCTGGATCGATCCGCGCGGGGTGGCCCCTCATGCATCTGGGCATCGTCTACCGGGAGCGGGGAGACCTCGTCCTGGCGCGGACCGCGCTCGAGGAGTCCCTCGCCATGGCGGAGGAGATGAACGACGTCCAGGGGCTGATCGGCACTCGCTCCAACATGGCGCGCCTGCTCGCCGTGGAGGATCCCGAGAGAGCGACCCGTCTCGCGGACCTCGCGATCGAAACGGGCCGCACCTGGCTCGGGCTCGTGGACGCGCTGATCGCATCGGGCTGGGTGGCGCTGGCCCAAGGTCAGGCGGAGCGCGCCGCCACGATGGCGCGACAAGCACGCGAGGAATCCCTCGCACGGCGCAACCGGCCCGGACTGGCGGAGTCGCTCGAGCTCCAGGCCCTCGCGAGCGGGGACGCGTCGGCGATGGAGACCGACCTGAAGGAGGCGGTCTCCATCTGGCGCGAGATCGGCAACGAGCTCGGTGAGGCGCGCGCCGAGCTCGCGCTGGCGCGACTCTCGTCCTCTCCGGGAGCGCGATCGATGGCCGAGCGCGCCGAGAGACGGCTGCGGGAGATCGGCGTCCGGACGTATGCCGCTGGAGGCGCGGCCGGAACGCTCTCCATGCTCCCCCGTTCGACCGGCCTCCCCGTGGAGATCCGGACGCTCGGAGGGTTCAGCGTGATCCGGAACGGCGAGGCGGTCACGATCTCGGAATGGAGGTCGAAGAAGGCCCGCGATCTCCTGAAGATCCTGATCACGCGCCGCGGCCGGCCCCTTCTCCGGGAAGCGTTGATGGAGGCGCTCTGGCCGGACGAGGATCCGGGCCCGCTGCCCAAGCGGCTCTCGGTGGCCATGGCCACGGCGAGGGGGGTCCTCGATCCCGAGCGGAAGTTCCCCACCGACCACTTCCTGGCGGGCGACGACGCCTCGGTCCGGATCGACCTCTCCAACGTCTCGATCGACGTGGAGGAGTTTCTGACCGAGGCCGCGGCCGGGATGGCCCTTCTCCGACGCGGTCGGACCCAGGAGGCGCGCGAGGTGCTGGCTGCCGCCGAGGCCAGCTATGCCGGCGACTTCCTGGAAGAGGATCTCTACGAGGACTGGTCGACGGCGCTCCGGGAGGAAGCCCGGGCGACCTACATCGTGGTGGCGAGGTCGCTGGCCGACGCCGCCGCCGAGATGGGCGACCCCTGGGCGGCGGTCAATTACCGGCTGCGGGTCCTCGAGCGCGATCCCTACGACGAGGACGCCCACCTCGGTCTCGTCTCCACGCT
>DASZOP010000095.1:0-20460 GCA_035550715.1 Gemmatimonadota bacterium
CCGAGGCCCTGCGGGGCGTCGCGAACGAATGGCAGCGGTCACGGCTCACGCCGCGGATCCGCCGGCTGTTCGAAGGATGGTTTCGCTTCCGGAGATGACGGCGGATGGTCCCGGGCCGCCGGCTCGTCGCCGGCGGCCCGAAGACCGTCCCTGTTTCACAGGTTCGGGTTCGTGTCGATTTCGCTTTGCGGGATCGGGAAGCACTGGTCGCCGCCCTGGAGGAAGGGGTCGTTCCGGCGCCGCATGTCGGCCAGCCGGTGCCCCTCGAGCCAGAGCTCGAGCGCGCGCTCCTGGGCGACGTCCTGGCCGGCAGCCTCGGCGGCGATCAACGCAGCCTCGGCGCCGCTCGCCAGCCGGATGTCGCTCGTCCGATCGGCGTACTTGAGCTGGACGAAGAGAGGTGTCTGGTTGTCGGGACCGAACTCACCTTCGGTTGCGAACGGGCATTCGTTGGGAGCACCCGGCGCGCCCGCGCAGACCGGCACCCGGGGGTCGCCCGTGTTCCGGAAGGGCTCCCCGACGCTCATCTCCCGCCGGTCGCGGGTGAAGATGACGAGCTCGTTCTCCTCGCGGGCCGAGTTGTCGGAGAAGTCGATGAAGAACTCGAAGTCGGCCGGCACCTGAGCGGCGTCCGCGGCGGCCCCGCCCAGATCCCCCGTATTCAGGCGCGCCCGGGCGCGGCCGACCAGCGCCAGGTTGACGAAGCTGTCGGCCCCGGCCGCCTGGGCCACGGGGATCGCCTCAGTGAAGAGGCCGATCGCCTGGGCGTACACTTCCGCCGGCGAAAGGGGTGCGCTGATGTCGAGCGTGACCTGGCAGAAGTTGTCGGCCAGGAGGATCCGGGTGTACCCGCCGAAGATCAGAGCCGCAGCCAGGAGCTCGCTCGACTCGGCGTCGGCTCCCAGCACGTCCCGGATGTTGGTGACCGCCCGGTCGGCGGTGAAGCGGGCCGTCCCGATCTCGGTGTAGATGTCCTCCATCTCGAGGTTCGGGGGGGTGATCGCGCGGTCGTCGACCTGGGCGAAGGACGGGAAGGAGCCGCTGTGCACGAGCTCGTCCGTGAAGAGGGCCACGAACTGGACGAACTCGTCGTATGCTTCCTGAAAGTCGCCGTAGACCCCGTTGATGACGACCGGGAGCGCCTCTTCTCCCTGCAGGCCCTGCTCGGTCACGTCGCCGGGGTTTGTCACCTCGAGGATCTGATTGCACGCCGTCGAGGCGAGGATCAAGATCATGCCCACACCGAGGAGGCGGAGCCGGTCGAGGACGTTCCTCTGCTCTCTCATGGCTCCTCCTAGAAGGTGAGGTTCAAGGTGGCGATGAAGCGCCGCGACTGCGGCACCGAGAGGAAGTCGGTGCGCTCGATGTCGCCCTGGCCGAACCCGTTGACCTCCGGATCGATGCCGTTGTAGTCGGTCCAGGTCTGGAGGTTCCGGCCGCTGAACACCACGCTGGCCCGCTCGGCGCGCATGGCCGCCGCCCACATCGCGGGCAGCGTGTAGCTGACCGAGACCTCGCGGAGCTTGACGAAGTCTCCTTTGTCCACGAACGGGGTCGGCTCCTCGGCGTTGGCGAAGAAGAACAGGTCCGCCAGCTCGCGCTGGTCGAAGTCCGGATCGTTCACCGCCCGGTTGCTTCCGAAGAAGAGCTCGAAGGCGGTGTTGTTGTTGTCGATCACGAACCCGCGCCGCATGTCGAAGAGCGCGTAGATCTGCAGGTTGTCCCGGATCGTGAAGGTGTTCCCGAAGGCCAGCGTGAAGTCGGGCGTCGTGCGGCCCAGGAACTCCTGCTCCTCGGAGAGGATCGGATCGCCGTTCTCGTCACGGCCGACCTCCACCCTTCCCCAGACCCCGTCCAGGGGGAACCCCTCCTCGACCCGCTGGTTGAAGCTGTTGGGGGTCGGGAACGGGGCCTCGCCGCCCAGGCTCGTCACCTCGTTGTCGTTGGTGGCGAGGTTCATCAGGATGTTGTAGTCGATGAACCCCGTGTCGACGACGAGGCCGTCGACGCTCAGCTCCCAGCCGTTGTTCTGGAGCTCGCCGATGTTGGTGAGCTGGTTGGTGGGGAAGCCCGACGAGGGCGGGATGATCTTGGCCACCAGGGCGTCCTCGGTCACCTTGTCGTAGTAGGTCAGCTCGACGCCGATCCGGTCCTCCCAGAGCCCCGCGTCGAAGCCCACCTCGACCTCGCGGCTCCGCTCGGGGCCGAGATCGGGGTTCCCGAACTGGTCCGGGGTGATCGTCGGGACCCCGCCCTTGATCGCCACCGGCAGGAACGTGCGCTCGGACGTGAACGCCGCCGGCTGCTGGCCGGCGAACCCGTAGGCGGCCCGGAAGCGCAGGTTGTCGATCCCCGGCACGCTGAAGAAGGGCTCTTCGCTCACCACCCAGGACGCGCTCACCTTGGGGTAGGTCTCGAAGTCGAACTCCGATCCGAACGCGCTGTTGTCGTCAAAGCGGACCGCGCCGGTAAGGAAGAGACGATTCTGCCACGCGAGCTGTTCCTGGACGTACAACCCGACCGTCGTGTCCTCGACGCGGGTCTCGAACCCCTGGGTGTTGCCGGCGGCTGAGACCGTCGAGACGCCCGGTGCAGGGAAGTCCTCGCCGAACGCGACCACCTCGTCCACGTTCTCGTTGGTGACCTGGGTGCCGAACGAGGTGCTGCTTTGGAGCGCCTCGGTCAGGTCCCAGATCGCCGTCGTGTTCTGGTCGAACGTGATGTTGACGGTCGTGTTACGGACGTTGGTCTTCTCGCCCTCCGGATTCAGGTTCGCGACCGCCCCGAAGGGGATGAACTGAAAGTTCTCCTCGGCGTTGATGTCGATCCCGAAGATGCCCCGCGCTTTCAGCCACGGCAGGGGGTTGAAGTTCGCGGTGGCGCTCCCCGTGAAGCGGTCGTTGGTGAACCGTGAGTCGATTTCCCTGACGTCCTCGACCGACGTGAACGGCTCGCCGAAGGCGAAGTTCCCCGCCCCCGTCTGGCGGATCCCCGCCGGCGTCGCGAGGGTGAGGTTCCCCCAGAAGCCGAAGATGTTGTTGTCGTTGTTCGGGAGCCGGATCTCGTTGTTGACGTAGCCCGACGAGATCGCCATGTCGAAGATGTTGCTCGGGGTCCACTGGAAGTTGGCGCGGCCGCCGACCTTCTCGGCCCAGTTGGCCGGCATGGGCCCGTCTTCGGTCAGGAAGTTCCCGGAGGCGTAGAAGGTGAAGTCGTCCTGACCGCCGCTCACGCTCAGGTCGTACTCCTGGGTGACGCCGGTCTCGATGAGCTCGTCGAAGGGATCCTGGGCGATCAGCCAGGTGCCGTCGGCGTTCTCCTTGACCAGGTGCACGCCCTGGAGCTCGTCCAGGCTGCTGACCCCGAGGGGCAGATCCGCCGGATCGACGATGCCGAAGTTCTCCTCGAACTCGGCGATGTCGAGGTCGATCGTGCCCCAGCTCCCGCGGACGTTCCACCGCGCGTCCCCGGAGCGGCCCTTCTTGGTGATGATCTGGATCACGCCGGGAGCCGCCTCGGTGCCGTAGAGCGTCGCCGCCGCCGGTCCCTTGATGATCTCGATCGACTCGATGTCCTCGATGTTGATGTCGTTGATCCGGGAGGGCCCCTGGCCGCCGACCGTGAAGCCGTCGAGGGACGTGGCCTCGTCGTTGTTGTCGATCCGGACGCCGTCCACGTAGAGGAGCGGCTCGTTCGACTGGGTGATGGACGAGAGACCGCGGAGCCTGAGGGACGTCCCGGTGCCCACCGTGCCGGAGCTCGGGAGAACGACGGTCCCGGCCGATCGGGCCGTGATCAGCTCGGACAGGTTGGTCACCGGCGCCGTCTCGACGACCGCTTCGGCGTCGATATCCGTGACCGCGTTGCCGATGGCGCGCTTCTGAACGGCCCCGGCCGTGCCGGTCACGACGATGGCGTCCAGCTCGATAGGGCTCGCGCTCATCGCGAAGTCCACCGTGTTCGTGCCGGCGACCAGGGCGGCGGATTGGCGCTCGGTCCGGTACCCCAGGTAGATGGCCTGGAGCACGACGGATCCGGTGGGGGCGCCGGTGATGACGTAAGTGCCGTTGCCGTCGGTGACGGCGCCCTGGTCGGTGCCCTCGATCTGGACCTGGGCGCCCACGAGAGGCTCGCCGGTCCGGTCGCTAACGGTGCCTTGAACGGTGGCCTGGGCAAGGAGCGTCGTGGGGAGGATGATGAGGAAGGCCAGCGGGAGGAGGAGGGAGAAGGCTCTCCTCGACTCCTCGGGCGGCCGCCTGATGAGTGCGAACAGAAATTCGAAGGCCATGGAACCTCCTGGTTCGCGAGTGCGGCTGGCTGGGCTGACAAACTGGATCATGGCCAAGGTCGGCCGCCGTGTCAACCCCGCAGGGACGGCCAACGGCCGTTGACGAGCGGCGAACGGTCTCCCGGCAGTTGAACGGTGCCACGGCGGGGCTGGCGCCGTATAGGAAGGATTGCACCCGGTGGGACGGAATCCACCGTCCCTGAACGGGAGAATCGGGGCGGCTAGGCCGGCGGCTGGCCGAGCTCCGCGTGGATCGAGTCCACCAGGATGTGCCAGAGCCGACGGTCGCCAGGCTCCGTCACGATCCGGTCACGCACCCGATTGGAGGGCTCTTCGCTCAGGAAGCGGCGGATCCCGCGCACCATGGGGCGCAAGGCGGGCCGGGTCTCGATCACCTCCAGGACGTGCCGGGTCGCGCCTTCGACCTCGGCCAGCGGCATGATGTCGCGAAGCTGCCGGATCTCGTCCTCCCCGAGGGCCCGGACCTGCGATCGCACCTCGGTCTCGAACGCGGCATAGAACGCCTCGGTCTCCGGGTCGGCCGACGCCTGGCTACGGGCGCCGGCACAGGCGGCCGGGATCCACGCGGCCAGGAGAAGGGCCTCGGACAGAAAACGGCGGGTCACGTGCCCACGCTAACGACGAAGTTCGTTTGCGTAAACCTCCCGCCCCGACGTACCGTTCACGTGGTGGGCCCCCGCATGCGCTCGCAGCCAGCCCTCGCGCTCCTGTTCCTGCTCGCGACCTCCCCGCTCGCCGGACAGACGATCCACGGAACCATCGTGGAGGAAGGCTCCGCCCAGCCCGTGGCCGGCGGGTTCGTCGTTCTCCTCCGGGCCGACGGAACCCAGGTCGCCGCCACGCTCTCCGACCTCCAGGGACGCTTCCGCCTGGAGGCTCCCGGGCCCGGCGAGTACGGGCTGGGGGTCGACCGGATCGGCTATCTCAGCGTCCGGACGCCGGTCTTCCCGCTTCCGGCGGGACGGACGATCGAGTACCGGCTCTCCGTGCGGGTCGAGCCGGTCGAGCTCTCCGGGATCGACGTCGCCGTGGACACCGATTGCCGTGTCCGGCCCGGCGAGGAGCTCGCCTCGGCGCGGGTCTGGGAAGAGGCGCGGAAGGCCCTGAACGCCACCGCCTGGACCCAGCGCAAGGGGCTTCTCCGGTACGCGGTGCGGTCGACCGAGCGGCAGCTGGATCCCTGGACCCGGAAGGTCGAGGGGGAGCAGACCCGCACCCGCCGCGGGCTGAGCCGCGGGAGCCCTTACGTGGCCCTGGAGGTGAGCCGGCTGGCGGAGGGGGGATTCGCCCGGCTGGACGGAGAGACGCACGTCTACTACGCGCCGGACGCGACCACGCTCCTCTCCGACTGGTTCCTGGACCGCCATTGCTTCCACGTGGTCCCGTCGGGTGACGCCGAGCCCGGCCTCGTGGGGCTGGCGTTCGAGCCCACCGAAGGGGGCAGGCGCGTGGACCTCGAGGGGACCCTCTGGCTCGACGAGGAGACCGCCGAGCTGACCCGTCTCGACTTCGACTATACCGGACTGCCGCCGTCGATGGGACGCGTCGAGGCGGGCGGCCGGGTGGAGTTCGACCGGCTGCCGACCGGCGAGTGGATCGTGCCCCGGTGGTCGATCCGCATGCCGGTCGTCCGGGGGGCGGGCCCGGATCTCTACGACCACCTGGCCATGGATCCGGCCGAGCGAGGGCCGGTCCTGCTCGCCTATGAGGAGGACATCGGGGAGGTGCTCGACGTGGTCGTGGTGGGGTCGCAGGACCTCGCCCGTGGGACGGCGCGCCGGTTCCCGTCCGAGCCGCTGCCGCTCGAGGCGCCGCCCCGGCCGGTCGCTCGGGCCCCGCGGGCGCCCCCGGAAGAGCTCATTCCCGCTGAGCCGATCGAGGTGGTCCTGGAGAAGGAGGAGGCGGAGGCGAGAACCCGCGGTGAGAGCCGCTACGTCATCACCGCCGAAGACATCCCCGGGACGCCCATGCCGCTCGGCCGGATCCTCGAGCGGAAGGTCCCCGGGCTCCGGCACTCCGTCCAGGGAAGCTGCTCGGTGCTGCGCACGCGGAACGGCGTGGTCCGGCTTCTCGTCCTGGATGGGCACCGGATCTACGACATGTGCGTCCTGTCGATGATCGACCCCCAGGACGTGGAACGGATCGAGTTCCTGCCGAGCATGGCGGCGGCCGTCGAGTACGGGGAGGTACGCGGCGGCGGGGTCCTGATCGTGACGACCCGCCACGGTCCGGAATAGGGACGGTACGGCCGGAGACGACTACCTGGCCCCGTTCAGCGCCTTCGCGATTCGGGGCGCCAGCTCGCCGCTCTCGTTTAGCTCGCGGGTGATGTCGCAGCCGCCGACGAACTCGCCTCCCACGTACACCTGTGGGATCGTCGGCCAGTCGCTGTACTCCTTCACGGCTTCCCACAGCTCCGGGTCGGTCAGGACGTCGACCGAGTGGATCCGGCCGTCGGCTCCGGCGCGCCGCAGAGCGTCGACCGCGGCGGCGCTGAAGCCGCAGCGCGGGAACATCTCCGTACCCTTCATGTAGATCAGGACCGGATGCTCCCGGATCTCACGCTCGATTCGCTCCTTCACGTCGGGTCGCATCGACTCACTCCTCGGAAGTCAGGGTTCGGTACTGTTCGGGGGTCCATGCCTTGACCGCGAGCGCGTGGACGGTGTCGTCGTCGATCCAGTCGCGCAAGGGCGCATAGATCATGCGGTGGCGCTCGACGGGCGTCTTTCCCTCGAAGGCCGCCGACACCACCCGGGCCTCCAGATGGTCGTCCGTGCCCGTCAGGTCGACGACATCCACGCGGGCGCCGGGGATCTCGCGCCGGAGACGCTCGGCGACACGCTCGCGGATGGTGGGACCGGCGGTCACGAAGAGAAAATAGCGCGCCGGGCTCGCGGATCCCAATGCATTGACGCCATGGAGGTTGCCGGGTAATTTCTCGAGTCTCTCCAACCACCCTGTCCGTCCCACGCGGGGACGGACCGCCCTAGACCGAAGGGAGAACCGCGTGGCCCGACCCTACGAAACCGTCCTCATCCTCGACTCCTCTCTGGACGAAAGCCAGGTCGAGGAGAAACTCGCTCGTCTCAAGCGCGCGATCGACGGCGGCCAGGACGGCGCCGTCTCCGTCACCCATTGGGGAAAGCGCAAGCTGGCCTATCCGATCGGCCGGAAGGAGCAGGGCCTGTACGTGATCCTGCGCTACGAGACCGAGCCCGAGCGTCTGACCGAGCTCGAGCGCCTGGCACGCATCGACGAGCAGATCCTCCGGCACCTCACCGTCGTGGATCCCGTCGACCCGGCCGACCACGGGATCCAGCGCGTGGACGACGGCAAGGATGAGGAGGAGTAGCCGTGCCGCGACGGAAGCCCTGCCATTTCTGCGAGACCAAGGTCCCCATCGATTACAAGGACGAGAACCTGATCCGTCGTTTTACGAGCGACCGCGGCAAGATCCTGCCGCGGCGGGTGTCGGGCACGTGTGCCGCGCACCAGCGCGTCCTGTCGAAGGCGATCAAGCGCGCCCGCCACATCGGGCTCGTCGCCTATCTCCCCGACCACGCCCTTTAGGCCGCTGAAAATGGCCGATCTCCGGCGTTCCGCTGTCTCGACCCCCCTGCGGCGTACAGGAAACGTACGCCTCGGAGGGTCTCGGTCGCGCGCCTTGGATCTCGGCCATTTTGAGCGCCCTGAATCTTTCACCTAGAAGGCAAGCGATGGCCAAGACGACCGAAGTCATCCTGAGAGCCGAGGTCGAGCACCTGGGCCACCCCGGCGACGTGATCGACGTCGCGCCCGGCTACGCCCGCAACTATCTCGTTCCGCACGGCCTCGCGTACCTGGCCACCGAGGCCAACAAGCACCGCGTGGCCCAGGAGAAGAGGAAGTACGAGGAGCGGCTCCAGGAGCAGAAGGTCCGGGCCGAGGCGCTCGCGGGGGCACTCGCCACCGTCGAGCTGACGTTCGTGGAGATGGCCGGCGAGGAGGACCAGCTCTACGGCTCTGTGTCGATCGCCGACGTCGCCGACCGCCTCGTCGAGCAGGGATTCGACGTCTCCCGCCAGCAGGTCAAGCTGGACCCCCCCATCAAGACCCTGGGCGAGTTCGACGTCCCCATCCGGCTCCATCCGGAGGTGACGGTCCAGATCCGGGTTCGCGTGGAGAGGGAGCCGGCTTGACGCGACCCCGGCGCCGCGCCCGCTCGGGCGGTGCCGAGATCCGAACCCTGGCCGAGGTCGCAGCCCGCGAGGCGGCCGATCGTCGGGGTCGGGAGGTCGTACTGCTGGACCTCCGCGGCCTCACGTCCGCCACCGACTTCTTCGTCATCGTCAGCGGCGAGAGCGACGTCCAGGTCCGCGCCATAGCGGCGCGCGTCGAGGAGCGGCTCGAGCGCGAGGACGTGCGTCCGTGGCACGTCGAGGGGCTCCGGAACGCCCGCTGGGTGCTGCTCGACTACGTGGATTTCGTCGTCCACGTCTTCCATCACGCGGCCCGGCGCTACTACGAGCTGGAGCGCCTGTGGGCCGACGCCCCGACCGAATCCTTCCCCGACGAGGCCGAGACGGGGGGCCGTGGGCCGGAGACCGTCGGCGACCGGGACCGGATGGATTAAGCCCCCACGCCCCGAGCGGTGTTTCCCACCTGATTGACCGCCCGCCAGGGGCGGTGTACGATTCGGTTTCCGGCGCCCGCCCGGCCGCGGCGTGAGGCGCGGAACGACCGATCCGCCGGCCGTGAAAGGAGATGACCCACGCCCCGCTCCCATCATCATCTCTGCGGCCTCCTCGCGTTCGTGGTCTTGCTCGTCACGGCTCCCGAGGCCCGGGCCCAATTCGGCAAGAACAAGGTCCAGTACAGGGATTTCGACTTCCGCGTCCTCCAGACCGAGCATTTCGACATCCATTACTATCCCGAGGCCGAATCCGCCGTCCTCGACGCGGCGCGCATGGCGGAGCGTGCCTACACCCGGCTGTCCAAGGTCTTCCGTCACGATTGGGAGGATCGGAAGCCCCTCATCCTCTACGCGTCCCAGTCCGACTTCCAGCAGACCAACATCTTCCACTTCCAGATCTCCGAGGGAACGGCGGGGATCACCGAAGGTCTCCGTAACCGGATCGTGCTCTTCTTCCCGAGCGCGTATCCCGAGTTCGAGCATACCCTGACCCACGAGCTCGTTCACGCTTTCCAGTTCGACATCCTGCGACGCGGCGCCCTCTCTCAGGGGAGCAATCCGTTCGCCTTCCGCATGCCGCTGTGGTTCGCGGAGGGGATGGCCGAATACCTGTCCAGCGGGGAGATCGACCCGCTCACGGCGATGTGGCTGCGGGACGGTTCGATGTCCGGCTACCTGACGACGATCGACCAGCTCTCCCGGGTCCAGGACATCCGTGTGTATCGTTTCGGCCAGGCGCTGTGGTACTACATCGGGACCAAGTACGGCGACGAGAAGGTCGGCGAGATCATGCAGAAGGCCCCCCTCATCGGGGTCAGCGACGCCATCCAGTCGTCCCTGAACGTGTCGCTCGACAAGCTGTCCGAGGACTGGTTGGAAGCCGTCCGCCAGACGTATCTGCCGCAGATCGTCGCCCATCCTCCGGCCAAGGATTTCGCGACCCGTCTCTCGGATCACGTCAAGGCGGGGTCGGCGATCAACGTCGGCCCGACGCTGAGCCCGGACGGCGCCCGGATGGCGTTCGTCTCGGATCGCGATTTCTTCAACGACATCTACATCGCCGACGCCGTCGACGGGGAGCATGCGGACAAGGTCCTCAAGGGCGAGCGCTCCGAGACCTTCGAGAGCCTGAGGTTCCTGCGCGTGGGAATGGCCTTCTCCCCGGACGGTCGCTATCTGGCCTTCTCGAGCAAGGCCGGCGAGCGGGACGCGCTCTACATCATGGACATCGAGGACGAGGACATCGTCGACGCCCACCGCTTCGACCTGGACGGCATCGAGACCCCGTCCTGGTCTCCCGACGGCCGGCGTCTGGTCTTCACCGGCCAGAAGGGGGGGACGAGCGATCTCTACGTCGTGAATCGTGACGGCACGGGGCTCGATCGGCTGACCGACGACCGGTACGCCCAGCGCGACCCGGTATGGTCTCCCGACGGGAAGCGGATCGCCTTCACGACCGAGTTCGGCTCGGGCACGGACTTCGACCTCCTGGCCTACGGCGACTATCAGATCGGGATCCTCGACCTCGATACCCGCGAGGTGTCGTACGCGCCGGAGCCCGAAGGGAAGAACATCAACCCGCAGTGGGGTCCGGACGGCAGCACGCTGGCGTTTCTGTCGGATCGCACCGGCATCACCAACATCTTCCTCCACGACTTCGACGGCGGGCTGACGTATCAGCTCACCGACCTGCTGACCGGCGTCAGCGGCATCATCGAATCGAGCCCCGCCTTCTCGTGGTCACGGGACGGCAGCCGCATGGTCTTCAGCGCGTTCTCGGACGGCGGCTGGGACCTGTACCGGCTGGACGACCCGCTGCGCCTGGTGAAAGAGCCGTACGTCCCCGGCGAGGAGAAGGAGTTCGACCTGGTCACGCGAGCCTTCGTTCGGCCTTCCCCGCAGCGTACCCGACCGGAGCGGCGGCGGGCGGTGGCGGTCACCGAGGCCGAGCTCGAACAGGCCACCGAGGCCGAGGGTGAACGGCGGCCCGCGCCGGACGACGAGCCGGGCAAGGTGGCGGCCGCCGAGCCCAAGCAGCCTGACGCCGTCTCCTACTACCTGGGGGAGCGCAAGGGCCGGGCGGGCGGTGCGCGCCCGGAGACGCCGGGTGTCCGGCTCCCCTCGTTCGACGAGCCGGTCGACATCGCGACCCTGCTGAACGATCCGACCGTCGGACTGCCCCGTGACACGACGCGCTTCTCGACCCGCAAGTACAAGGTCAGCTTCCAGCCCGACCTGATCACGCAGCCCCAGGTGGGGTTCGTGACGGGGGTCGGGGCGTTCGGCGCCTCTCAGCTCGCCTTCAGCGACCTGCTGGGCGACCACAACCTGTTCGCCGCGGCATCGGTGTACGGCTCGCTGTCCGACAGCGATCTCTTCTTCACCTACGCCAACCTGAAGAAGCGGATGAACTGGGGCGTCACCGGGTTCCAGTTCCGCAGCGACTTCCTCCCCGCTACGGCCAGCCTCTCCGATCCGTTCCTTTTCCGGAGCGACATCTATCGCGGCATCCAGGCGTTCGGCGCGTATCCGTTCAGCCGCTTCCGACGGATCGAGGTTGGCAGCGTGCTCACGCACGTGAACCGGCGCGAAGTGCGGTTCGACTTCTTCGATCCGACGCCGGACGTGGAGAACGATCTTCCGAACGACCTGTTCTTCTCGCCGTCGGTGGCGTACGTCTACGACACGGCCCTCTACGGCTCCACGGGGCCGGTGGGCGGGAGCCGGCAGCGATTCGAGTGGCAGCGGGCCTTCGGGGACCGGTCGTTCAATCAGTTCTATGGCGATCTCCGCAAGTACTGGCTGCTCGGCCGTCGCTGGACGATCGCCTCGCGTCTCCTCTATCTCGGGACGTACGGGCAGGAGCCGGACAACCTGCGCTTCCAGTCCATCGGCGGGCCGACCCTGCTGCGGGGCTTCGACTACGACTCCCGCTCGCTGATCGGGACGACGGTCGGGCTCTTGAACCTGGAGTTCCGCTTCCCGCTCGTCGAGCAGCCGAGCCTGGGCTCCTCCGGGTTCCCCCCGATCCGGGGGGCGGTATGGTACGATGTAGGATTCGCCAGTTGCGGCGACGACCTGTGCGACCACCAGCGCCCCTTCGACCGCGTGGCCGGCGAGTTCACCCGCCAGGCCTTCCGGTTCTCGACCAGCGAGGACGGGGGTCCGTTCGGCTTCCGGCTGGTCGACGGCCGGGCGGCCTTCGGGACGGGCGTCCGGATGAACCTGTTCGGCTTCGCGGTGCTGCGGCTGGATCATGCGTGGCAGACGGATATGGCGGAGATTGGGAACGGCCGCTGGGTCTTCACCCTCGCTCCGGAATTCTGACGGGCGCCGAAGATGGCCGATATCTGCGTTGCGCCGTCTCGGTGAGCCTGCGGCGTACAGAATGCGTACGCCTCGGCCGTCCTCGCCGACGCGCCTTGATCTCGGCCATCTCGAGCGCCCTTCGGTTTTTGGGGTAACCCGTCAGCCCCGCTGTTCCACGCGCGCCGCCCCTCGGTGAAGTACCTCAAAGGAAGTCGTAAACCCGCCCGGCAGTTGATTCCCGCGCCTTCAGGCGGTACTCTTCAGGCCATCGTCGGCTAGCGTCGACGACACCCATCCGTAACGAGCCCCATCCGGAAAGTCGCGGAGTCGTCTCCGGGAGGGTCGCCGGTTTTCCGGCGCGCCCCGGCGGAGACCGGTGCCAACGGAACAGCCGGCGCCCGTGGCCGCGCGGGCGCCAGGACGAGGTTCTCATGGTTCGATCCCCTGTTTCTGGTCCCGGCCAGCCGCCGGAGCTCGACCTCGACGATCGCTTCTGGCGGGACGCGCTGGACGCGTTACGGGATGCGGAGGAGACGGACGGCTTCCGCTCCTCGAGCCCGGCGTTCGCGGACGCTCTCGACGAGGTGGCCCGGCAGGCGCGCGAGGACGCCGCCCTGGTCGGGGTCCGCTTCGCCGGAGAGGGGCGCAATCCGCGGCTCCTCGCGTTCCTCGTCGCGGCGTGGCTGGCCCGGATGGGCCTGCGGGCCGTCTACGTCGATCCGAGCCCGGATCTGCGCTGGCTCGAGCGGCTGAGCGGGCTCGACCTGAAACAGGGTCTCCTCGACCATGTCCACTACGGGGTTCCGCTCGAGCGGTGCGTGCGCGACACGGCGTTCTCCGGGCTGGCCATCCTGACGGGGGGTACGCGCTTCCTCACGGGATCGCCGTTCGACGACGCTCCGGCCATCCGGGGCGCTCTCGACCGGCTGAAGCAGCACTTCCAGGCCGTGGTGATCGCCTTGCCCTCGAGCGAGCCGGCCTCGGAGACGGGGGTCCTGGCCCTCTGCGACGCCCTTCTCACGGTGTCGTCCGGGGATGCCCCGGTCGAGCCGGTAGGTCGCGAGCGCCTCCACGTGCGCCTGGTGGGCGACCCGGAGGCCGCGGAGGAGCTGGCCGCCGCCGCCCACCGCTTCGTGGGCCCTCTCCCCGGGCTCTTCGCCGGCGCCCAGCCGACGTCGGCTCGCCCGATCCCGACCCGGGCGGCAACCTCGGCCGAGGCCCCGGGCCGGGCCCTGCCGCGGGTCCCGCCCGTCACGGCGGAGACCGACGAGGAGCTCGCCTTCCTCAACCTCTTCGAGGAGTCCCCGGTCGGACGCGGCCGTGAGGGCGAGACCTCGCCGGACCGGTTGGAGGATTTCGATTTCCCGGATCCGGAGCCCATGTCGGGAGACCGGGAGTGGCCGGCCCGGCGCCGCCGCCGGATGCTGGCCTCGTTCGGCGTGGCGGCGGTCGTGGTCGGCGGGATGGTCCTCGGCACCCGCTTCCTGCCCGAGCTCGCCCGGTCGGCGGACCAGGGGCGTATGCGCGAGGCGGGCCAGGCGACCGACGTGGACCGGCGGCCGATCGGGTTCGAAGACGATGCCGGCGGAGGGGCGGTGGTTCCCCTCGACGAAGATCAGGCAGGCCTCGATCCCGCCGTTTCTCCGGCGACCTCCGAGGGTGAGGGCCGGCCCGCGCCCTACTCGCTCCACGTCGGGTCCTTCCAGAGCGAGGCGAGCGCGCTCGAGACCGCCACACGCCTCGAACGGGCGGGCTGGACGGCATTCGTGGCGCCGGTCGAGCTGGGCGATAGCGGCCTGTGGCACAGGGTCTACGCCGGCACCTATGCGGACTCGGCTGCCGCCGACGAAGCGCTGCGGGGCCTGACCGGGCGCGGCCTGGTCCCCGAAGGCGCCGTACGCGAGACGCCGCTCACCTTCCTGCTGGGCGTGTATCCGACCCGGGAGGAGGCCGAGCGCCGTCGGGCCGAGCTCCGCGAGCGGGGGATCCCCGCCTACGTTGCCGGTCGGGACCCGGCCCGTGTCTACGCAGGGGCTTACGCCACCCGCGAGGAGTCGCGGCGCCTGGAGGGTTCCCTCCATGCCGCGGCCGAGAGCGTCACCCTGACCACCCGCATCGAGTCGTGAAGGCCCTGGCTCACCCTGGACGGAGGCGGATCCCGTGAAGCTCCAGCGGCTGGAATTGTTCGGCTTCAAGTCGTTCGCCGACCGGGTCACGATCGAGTTCAACCCCGGAATCACGGCCATCGTCGGACCTAACGGGTGCGGGAAGAGCAACATCTCCGATGCGATCCGCTGGGTGCTCGGCGAGCAGCGCCCCACGTTGATGCGCAGCTCGCACATGGACGACGTGATCTTCAACGGCAGCCGCGATCGAAAGCCGATCAACCTGGCCGAGGCGACCGTCCACTTCTCCAACGAGGACGGCATCCTGCCGATCGACTACGCCGAGGTCGGAATCACCCGCCGTGTGTTCCGGGACGGCACTGGCGAATACCTCCTGAATCGCCAGCTCTGCCGCCTCAAGGACATCCAGGACCTGGTCCTCGGAACGGGGGTGGGCGCGCACGCCTACTCGCTGATCCAGCAGGGAATGGTGGACAGCCTTCTGTCCGAACGGGCCGAGGAGCGGCGGGTGATCTTCGAGGAGGCGGCCGGCGTGACCCGTTACAAGACCCGCCGTCGCGCCGCCGAGAGAAAGCTCGAGGCGACCAGCCAGGACCTGGCGCGCGTGGAGGACATCGTCGGCGAGGTCGAGCGCAAGGTCAACGCGCTCCGGCGCCAGGTCGGGCGGGCCCGCCGTCACGCCGCCTATCGCGAGGAGGAGAAGCGGCTCGACGTCCACGCCACCGCGCTCCGCATGGCCGCGCTCGAGGCGCGGCTATCCCCGCTCGGCGACGAGCTGAACGAGCTCGAGAAGACACAGGCGGAGCAGGCGGCGCGGCTGGCCGCGCGCGAGGCCGAGCACGAGGCGCTCGAGCTGGAGCTGATCGCGGTGCGTGAGGAAGGTGACCGGCTCCGCTCCGAGGCCGAGGAGACCCGCCGTCAGGTGGCGAGACGCGAGGAGTCGCTGCTGGTGACCGGCGAGAGCCTGAAGCACAACGCACGGCGGCTCGAGGCGCTCGGCGCGGAAGCCGAGCGGGCGCGGTTGCGGGCGGACGACCTCACCGAGAGAAGGGCCAACCTGGACGTCGACCTGCGCTCCGCGCAGGAGCGGCTCCAGGGCTTGTCCGCCCGTCGCGATCGGGAAACGGGCGCGGGGGACGAGGAGCGCCGGTACGCGGAGCTCAGAACCGACCGCGGGGTCCTTGTCGGTGAGGCCGAAGCCCTGCGCGAGCGGCTGGCCGAAGTGCGTCAGGCGCTGGCCCGGCAGACGAGCGCCCGCGAGAGCGGCGAGCAGCGGCTGGCCGTGCTGGCCGGGGAGCGGGACGCGCGGCGCAAGGAAGAGCGGAAGGCCCGGACCGCCGTGGCGAAGGCGCGCGAGACCGTCGCGCGGGCCGAGACCGCCCGTGCGGAAGCGGCCCGGATCCGGGATGATCTGGAGACGGCCGTGGTCGAAGCAGAAGCGGGGCTGCCGGCGGGCCGCGAGCGCCTCGCCCGCGAGCGGGCCGCAGAGCACGCCGCCGCCGGGCGGGCCGAGACGCTGGCCGCGATGGAGGCCCGCTTCGAGGGGTACACGGGCGGCGCCCGGGCCCTGCTCGAGGGGCGGACCGGGGGAACCGGCATCCTGGGCGCGCTGACCCAGGCGATCGAGCCGATCGAGGCCCGTTTTGTGGCCGCCCTCGACCGCTATCTGGAGACTCTGGGGCATGGGCTCATGGCCCGCGACCTGTCCGCGGCCCGCCGGGCGGCCGAGTCCCTGTCGGGGGCCGGGCGAGCCGATTTCCTGATCCCCGAGCTCGTCCCCGCCGATCCACCGCCGAGGCTCCCCGACGCCGTGGCCGCGGTCGTGATCGCGCGCGGATCCGACGCCGTCCGCTGGCGCGTCGAAGGCGTCCGCGAGCGGTTCGCCCCGCTGTTCGACCGGCTGCTCCTGGTGGCGGACGCCGACGCCGCGTTCCGCTGTCGGAAAGCACTGTCGGAGGATCCCGCGGCCGAGCGGTCCTTCGTGATCGCCGGCCTGGACGGCACGCTCCTCGAGCCGATCGGCCGCTGGCGCTCCGCCGGGTCCGAGATGGACGAGGGCCTGCTCGCCCGCCGCCGCCGGCTCTCCGAGGCGCTCGCCGAGCGCGAGCGGCGACTCCGCGCCATCGCCGCGGCAGCCCACCTGGCATCGGCCGCCGAACGCGAGCTGCGATCGCGGCAGCGGGCGCTTTCCGCCGCGACCTCGCGGCTCTCCGAGGCGGAGGCCCGTCACCGCGCGGCACGCGAGGCCCTCGCCCTCGGCGAGCAGCAGGAGGCCCACGTCGCCCGGAGGCTCCAGGAGCTCGCCGTCCAGATCGAGGAGCAGGAACGACTCCGCGACGTCGCCGAGGCCGCCGAACGGGCGATCGAGGAGACCCGCGCCGAGATCGATGCCGATCTGGGGTTGGTCGACAGGCGGCTGGAGGACGTCCGCGGCGCCCTCGAGCGACACGACCAGGCCCGCGCCGAGCGGCTGTCCGCCCGTCATGCGATCGAGCTCGAGGTCGCCGAAGCGGAGGCGGAGCTCAAAGCGGTCGAGCGCGAGATCGAGCACGTTTCCGCCGCCGAGCAGGCGCTCGACGCCGCGCGCACCGAGCGGGGTGCCGAGCGCACCCGCATCGATCAGGAGTGCGAGCGGCTCGAGGAGGAGAAGCGGGCGACGTCGGCCGAGATCGAGACGCTGAACGACACGCTCGACGAGACACAGGGGAAGCTCCGCATGCGATTGGAAGCGGCGCGGGAGAACGAGGCGCGGCGGGCGGGCTTCGAGGCCGAGCTGAAGACGCTTCGCAAGGCGCACTCCGAGATCATCGAGCGCCGCCACGAAATGCAGCTCTCCCGCCAGGAGATCGAGCACGAGCGGGGAGCCCTGCGGGGGCATCTGGCGGAGACCTACGACGGGGAGACCGACGCCATCGCCCTGGCGGCGCGGATCCCGCTCGCCGACGACGAGCGCGAGCTCGACCTGGAGGAGCTGGCGATGCGTCTCGAGGAGGTGCGTCGGAAGATCGCCAATCTGGGGCCGGTGAACATGCTGGCTCTCGAGGAGTTCGAGGAGGAGTCGGCCCGGCTCGACTTCCTGACCCGGCAGAGAGACGACCTCGTCGCCGCCCGCCGGCAGCTCGAGGAGGCGATCCGGCTCATCAACCGGACGGCGCGCGACCTGTTCGTCCAGACCTTCGATCACGTGCGTGCGAACTTCGACGCCACGTTCAAGACGCTTTTCGAGGGCGGACACGCGGACGTCCTGCTGTCCGATCCGGAGGATCCCCTGGAGTCGCCGATCGAGATCGTCGCCAGCCCGCGGGGCAAGCGGATCGCGACGATCAACCTGCTGTCGGGAGGGGAGCGGGCACTGACTGCGCTGAGCCTCCTGTTCGCGATCTACCGCGTCAAACCGAGTCCGTTCTGCATTCTGGACGAGGTCGACGCGCCGCTGGACGACGCAAACGTGGGCCGATTCGTAAACATGATCCGGCACTTCAGCCAGGACACGCAGTTCATCGTCGTCACGCACAACAAGCGGACGATGGAAGCCGCCGATTATCTCTACGGCGTCACGATGGAAGAGCCGGGAGTGTCGGCGCTGGTGTCGGTATCGCTTGAGCGGGAGGAGCCGCCGGCGGCCAGGACGGTCGAGCCCGGATCGGAGAAGCGGCGGGCACGGGTGCTCGCGGTGGCCGGCTGACGGCCGGCCGGGGACGTCAGGATCGGGGCGCGGGGGGGATCCGCTCGACGGCCACGTCGCCGAGCAACGGCACCGCGGTCCAGTGGCCGCGGTACGCCCGTGCCGCGAGGAAGAAGGCCAGACCCACCGATCCCCCCGTCACGACGAGCGCCAGCGGCGGGCCCACCAGGGGCACCGCTCGCAGCGCGACGACCACCACGACCAGGACAAGCGTGAGCAGGATCGACTGCCAGGCGTGGAAGCGCACGAAGGCGTCGTCCCCACCCCGCCACAGGCAAAGGCCGGCTCCGACCGCGCCCAGAGGATAGGCGAGGGCGGCCAGCGTGGTGCGCGACATGGGGCGGACGGTCTCGGTCATCGTTGACGGTAGTGGCGAGGGTCGCGAGATTGCGGCTCGCCAGCCCAGAAGATCCACGCATCCGGAGGCTAGAACAAGCTGACATGACCTCCACCGAGGCTCCGGTCGACGCCGTTGCCCGGCTCGAGCGGCTGCTCGCCCTCACGCCGGGAGAGGTCGTCGAGCGGGCGTACGTGTTCGAGCCGCTCAAGCGGCGGGATACCTCCTTCGCGCTCGTCTTCGTGACGAAGTCGTGTCCCGATGGCCGGCTGGAGCTGCTGGCGCTCGGTGGGCGTGTACCCGGGGGAGGCGGGAACGGCTGGGACTTCGTGCGCCGGGCGCGCTTCCCGCGTTCGACGCTCGCCGAGGTCCTCGAGGAGTTCATCGAGCGATGCGGCGCCCTGGGCGCCTCCTATCGTGAAGTCGACCTGACCGAGGGATCCGGATCGGGGCTCGACCGTCTGGCCGACCTCCTGGCCGGACCGGCCGGCTCCGGGGAGGCCTCCGAGCGCGGCGTCGGCACGTGATCGGACCGACGCGCGGCGAGCGGAGCGTCGAGCGCTTCCGGGACCACCTTCGGTCCGCCCACCTTCCCGTCACGTCCCAGCGGATGCGGATCGCCGAGATCCTCTTCAACACCCATCGACACGTGTCGGCCGACGAGATCCTGGAACGGCTGCACGGAGAGGGAGATTCGGTGGGGAAGGCGACCGTGTACAGGACGCTCGGGCTCCTGGTCGAGGCCGGGCTCGCGCGGGAGCACGACTTCGGCGACGGGTTCCGGCGCTACGAGCCGACTCCGCACCGGCCGCATCACGAGCACCTTCTCTGTACCCGATGCGGGAAGGTGATCGAGTTCGAGGCACCCGAGATCGCCAGCCTGGAGGCCGAGGTCGCCGCCCGGCACCGCTTCCTTCCCGAGCACCACAAGGTGGAGATCTACGGGCTGTGCGAAGAATGCCACGACTGAGCGGAGTGATCCTGATCGGCATTCTGGGGACGGCGGGGCCGGCCGCCGGGCAGAAGCTCCAGCCGGCCGCCGGCTCGCTCGTTCCCCACGATGCGAACCGGGTCTTCCTCCGCGTCTCCAACCGCGGCGGTTACGGGCTCGCCACCCAGTCCCTCGACGTCGGCAACTTCCCGCGCGGAACCCCCAACCGGTACCTGTTCGGTTCGGGTCTCTGGGTCGGCGGAATCGGCGACGTCGACGCCGACGGCCAGCCGGATACGCTGACCACCATCGGCTTCAACCCGTCCAGCGTGGCCGAGGTGGAATGGATCGAGGGCGCGTTCGGTTTCTCACGCGACGATCCCCGCTTCCGGGTGCTCGACAGCAGCGAGCCGCTCGACCAGGAGCTGTTTCCGGCCGACCCTGTGGCCGATCAGGAGCTCTTCACCGTCTACGCAGATCGCTTCAGCGTCGTCACCGGCCAGCGGATCTCGATCCCCCTGGGAATCGAAGTCCGCCAGCGGTCCTTCGCCTTCGACGAGCCGGGCCTGGATTCGGCGGTGATCTTTCAGTGGGACCTGCTCAACATCTCCGATCGGATCCGGGCGACCGGCTACACGGTTCGGGAGACGTGGACGGGCCTGGTCCTCGATCCCGACGTCGGCGAGACCGACGACGACACGGCCGCGCCGCTCGAGATCGACGGTCGGCCGGTGCTCCTGATCTGGGACTCGAATTTTCAGGAGGCCCTGTTCACCGGCCCGCCGGGGTTCCTGGCGATCGTGCCGCTGGTCGAAGCCGGCAGCGTCAACGTCTCGCAGATGTCGTCCGGGAACGAGCCCGGCGTGCTGCCGGTGCCCCAGACCGACGCCGGGCAGTACGCCGCCCTGGCGGGTCTGCCTTCCGCTCCGCCCACGATCGCCGAACCGGGGTTCGACCTGCGGGCGCTGGTCGGCTGGAATGCGGTCGACCTCCCGGAGGGGGCGGTGCACCGGACGGCGGCGGCCTTCGTCTGGGCCGAGCCGTCGGGGACGCCTCCGGCCCTCCTCTCTCCGCTGGACCCCGAGCTG
>DASZOP010000096.1:0-2542 GCA_035550715.1 Gemmatimonadota bacterium
GAGGGGGCGCTCCTGATCTCGGGCGGGCGCGTCCTGAACGTCACCGCCGTCGGCGCCGACCTCGGAGAGGCCCGCGGCCGCGCCTATGCGGCGCTCGAGCGGATCCACGCGCCGGCCCTCCGGTGGCGGGGCGACATCGGGTGGCGCGATCTGAGCCGGACCTGCGTCTAGCCTCGACGTCCGCGATTCCCTTGCTCCTCGCCGGACCGTCTAACTTCCTGCCGTCATGCCCGAGCTTCCCGAGGTCGAGACGATCGTCCGCCGGCTTTCCGAGTCCGTCCCGGGCCGGCGGATCGAGCGCGCCGAGATCCTGCGCGCCAACATCGTCCGGGGGACCCCCCGCCGGTTCGTCCGGGGGCTGGAAGGCGCCAGGGTCGAGCGGATCCGACGGCGGGCCAAGTTCATCGTCGCCGAGCTGGAGAACGGTCGCGTCTGGGTGACCCACCTGCGGATGAGCGGGCGCTACCTCGTCGTGCCGGGGAGCCGGCGGAACGGTCGCGCAGGAGGTCGCCCCCGCGCGTGGCGTGGAAAGGTCTCCGACGGGGCGGACCTCCCGCAGTACACGCGGGCCGTCTTCACCCTCGACGACGGAACCCGGATCCTCTACATCGACGCCCGGACGCTGGGCGGGATGGAGCTCGTCTCGGCGAGCGAGTGGGAGGAGCGCTCGGCCGCCCTCGGCCCCGAGCCGCTCGAGCCCGGCTTCACGCCCGAGGTCCTCGAATCGCGTCTCGCGACCAGCCGGCAGCCCGTCAAGCCCTTCCTCCTGGATCAGACCAGGATCGCCGGGATCGGCAACATCTACGCAGTCGAGGCGCTCTGGCGGGCGCGCGTGAGCCCGCGCCGGAAGGCCCGCAACGTGGGCCCGGTCCGCGCCCGGCGGCTCCACCGGGCGATCGTGGAGGTGCTCGAGGAGGCGCTCGGCAGCTCCGGGACCTCGCTCGGCTCGACCTACCTCGACTACACGGACGGCGACGGCGAGCCGGGGCGGTTCTACGAGCTCCTGAACGTGTACGATCGGGAGGGGTTGCCTTGCCCCCGTTGCGGGACCTTCATCCGACGGATCGTCCAGGCTCAGCGGTCGACGTACTACTGCCCCGGGTGCCAGCGGTGATCGAGATCGACGAACGGAGCCGAGGCCGCGTCATCGGTCTGCGGGCTTCCGGCAAGATCGCCGGCGCCGAGGTCGGACAGGTCCTGGAGCGGCTCGAGCAGGCGATCGCCGAGCACGGCAAGGTCCGGCTCCTCGTCTACGTGGAGAACCTGGGCACGTTCTCCCCGGGAGCCCTGATGGGCGACCCCCGCTTCTCGCTGGATCGCGCCGGCGACGTCGAGCGGGTGGCGGTCGTCGCCGACGGCCTGCTCTTCGGTACGTACGTGAAGACGGCGGCGAAGCTCCTGCCCGGAGAGGTCCGCCACTTCAAGACGAAGGAGCTGGACGAGGCGTGGCGCTGGATCGAGGAGTGAGACGGGCGCTACTCGGGCTCCCCTTCCCCCAGGCCAGTGTTCCCGCTGTCGATGGATCCATTGCCGTCGAGACGCATCGAATCCGGTAGATTCGCAGCGGCTGCCAGGCCGAGCTCTTCTAGGGCATCCGGCATCAGACGCAGCGCGGTGTTCAGCATGGCGTTCTCATCGAAGCCGCTCCGCACCTGGTGCAGTTCGACGCGCACCCCCTGATCGCACACATGGAGCGCCCCGGTCGAGTCGTCGGGGGCGCCTCTCCACCAGGCCATCGAGCGCACCGGCAGCAGGCCGGTGTAATCCGGGCACGTCGTGGCCGACGAGTCCGCCGGTACCGCGACCAGCAAGCGCACCGCCCCCCTGGGTGTGTGCCAGACACACGTCGTCGTATTCCATTCCCGACCTTCGCTGCCTGCGGTCCGTCCGGCGCCGGCGAGGCCATCGGGAACCGGACCGCCGAGAACGTCGGCCAGATGCTGCCCGGCGATCAGACGGCAGGGAAACCTCGGCTCGGCCTCGGCCGGCCGAAAGAGCCCGGGGGCCGGCCTGGCAAGCTCCGCGTCGATCAGCGTCCGGACGCTGACGCCGTCCCCGTCCGGACCTCCGCACCCGGCCAGGGCCATCCCGACCAGGGCCCCGATGGTCCCCGCATGTCGCTTCCGCATCATCTCCTCCTTCTCTCAACCTCTCTTCCACTCGTGCGGCGACGCATCACAGGATCGCCTTCCCGAGCGCCGACAGGATGAGCTCGACCGCCAGCCGCCCGGTCCGGTTGTGCTCGTCCAGGATCGGGTTCGTCTCGACGACGTCGATCGAGACCATACGATCGGAGTCGCTCACGATCTCGAGCGCGAGGTGCCCTTCCCGGTAGTCGACTCCCCCCTTGACCGTGGTGCCGACCCCGGGCGCGAAGTTGGGGTCGATGAAGTCCATGTCGAGCGAGACGTGGAGGCCGAGCGTCCCCTCGCCAACGATGGCCAGCGCCTCCTCGAGGATCGGGACGATCCCCTGCTCGTCGATCTCGCGCATCGTGAAGACCCGGATCCCCGTCTCGTGGATGAGGTCGCGCTCGCCCGGG
>DASZOP010000097.1:0-8641 GCA_035550715.1 Gemmatimonadota bacterium
GCCGGGTCTCCGTCGCCGTCCAGGACGCTCCCCCGCTGGACGCCGCTCCACGGCCGCCACGGGCCCTCCGGGTAGACGTCCCCCTGGACGTAGCCGTCGTCCTCGGGATCCGAGTAGAGGAGGAGCGCGGCCGCGCCCCGCTCCTCGGCCAGCCGCGCCTTGACGCCGCGGTAGGCGCGCCCGTACCGGGCGACGACGACGCGGCCCTCGACGTCGACGCCCAGCTCCGCCAGCCGGTCGTAGTCGGCGTAGAGCCCCCATCCGGCGTAGACGACCTCGGCCTCGACCCGGCCGGGGGCCGAGTACCCGTTCAGCCAGGGGTAGGCGTCGAGCGCGGTGACGGGATCGCCCGGGACCGTCTCCTCGGCGAGCCGGAAAGCCATCGACTCGGGCGCGACCAGCGCCACCTCGACGTCGACCGCCTGCGGGAGGAACACCTCGTAGGTCTCGACCTCGGGCTCGAATCCCCACGCCCCGAGCCACGCGACCAACGTGTCCCGGACGGCGGCCTGGCCCGGGGTGCCGGCCACGTGCGGGGCGGCCGAGAGGACGCGCGCCATCGACTCCAGGTCGGCCGGCCGGATCGCGGCCACGAGGGCGGCCTCGACCGACCGCTGGCGGCTCCCGCCCTCGGAGGTGAAGCCGATTTGCGCGGGGGCGGACGACGCCCACAGGAGGCCCGCCAGGAGGGCCGGAGCGAGCCGCGTCAACCGCGAAGGCGAGGATCCAGCGCGTCCCTGAGCCCGTCTCCCAGCAGGTTGAAGCAGACGACGGTCAGGACGATCGCGAGGCCGGGGAAGGTCGAGATCCACCACGCCGTGATCATGGCGTCCCGGCCGTCGTTCACCATCGAGCCCCACGAGGCGGTGGGCGGCTGGACGCCGAGGCCGAGGAAGGAAAGGCCGGCCTCGAGCAGGATCGTGGTCCCGATGCCGAGCGTGGCGATGACGATGATCGGGGCCAGCGTGTTGGGGAGGATGTGGCGCAGGATGATGCGCCCGTCCCCGTACCCGAGGGCCCGCGAGGCCTGGACGAACTCCTGCTCTCGGAGCTGCAGGAACTGGCCCCGGACGATGCGCGCCGTGCCCTCCCACCCGGTGAACCCGAGGACCACGATCACGATCCAGATCTCGGGCCGGAAGACCGCGATCACGACCAGCACCAGGATGAGCCGCGGGATCGACAGCATCATGTCGATGAAACGGGCGATCGCCGTGTCGACCCAGCCACGGAAGTATCCCGCCAGCGCCCCCACGAGCGTTCCCAGAGTGACCGAGATGGCCACCGACAGAAAGCCGATGGTCAGGGAGATCCGCGCCCCGTAGAGGATCCGGCTCAGGACGTCGCGGCCGAACTTGTCGGTTCCCAGCAGATGTTCGGCCGACGGCCGGAGGTACCGGTCGAGGACGATGTTCCCCTGGAGGTTGGGATCGAAGGGGGCCAGGTACGGGGCCAGGAGCGTCACCCAGTAGAGAACCACCATGATCGCGAGCCCGGCCATGGCGAGATGGTTGCGCCGGAAGCGGCGTCCGGCGAGCCGCCACTGGCTGACCCCGGTGCGACGGACGGGGACGGTGGCGGTGAAGGCGACGTCCACGACACCCCAGATCCAGAGCCCGACCACGGTGACCGCGAGCGTTCCGAGCGCCACCCAGTCCTCGAGCCGTCCCTGACCGAGGGTCCGCGCCAGGTCCTCGCGCGAGATCGCGAGCGTGAGGAGCGCGGCGGCCCAGCCGGCCAGGATCCACGCCCCGGGGGTGATCCTTCCGAGAGCCAGGGATCCCACTCCCGGCACCAGCGCCGAGAGGCCGACCGCCCACGGCCGCCGCGGCTGGGCGGTCCGCGGCGCGACCGGCGGGGGCGGAACCACCGCGCCGGCGGGGAGGGCCGCGCCGAGCGCCTCGACTTCCCTGGCGGTCGCCATGCTACCCTCCCTCCCCTTCCTCGACCCGGATCCGCGGGTCGACGACCGAGTAGAGGACGTCGGCGATCAGGTTCCCCACGATGACCATTACCGAGATCACGAAGGCAGTGGCCAGGACCACCGGGTAGTCGCGCTGGAAGATCGCGGTCACGATCGTCCGCCCCATCCCGGGCCACGCGAAGACGGTCTCGATCAGGACCGCTCCCGCCATCAGGAACGGCAGGTAGAGCCCGAGCAGCGTGATGACGGGGATGAGGGCGTTCCGCATGGCGTGCTTGAAGACCACCTTGCGCTCGCTCAGCCCTTTCGCGCGCGCCGTCCGCACGTAGTCCTGGCGGATCTGCTCGAGCATCCCGCTCCGCATGTAGCGCGCCACCGAGGCCGCCCCACCGACCCCCAGGGCGACGGCCGGCATGAGCAGGTGCTTGAAACGGTCAGTGAGCTGCGCCGATCCATTCATGAACTCGTAGTTGACCGAGGTCATCTGGCTGGCCGGCAGCCATTGCAGCTTGTACGCGAAGAGGAGGATCAGCATGAGCCCGAACCAGAAACTCGGCATCGAATAGAAGAAGAACGCCAGCGCGGTGGCCAGGTTGTCGACCCACGAGTACTGGCGGACGGCCTGCACCGTCCCGATCACCACGCCGAGGATGAAGATGATCGCTAACGCCACGCCGGACAGGATCAGCGTATTCGGGATCGTGTCCTTCAGGATGTCGGCGATGGGCCGCTTCTGGCTGAACGAGAAGCCGAACTCGCCCTGCAGAAAGGACGAGATCCACTTCACGTACTGGATGTGGACGGGCTGGTCGAGACCCAGGTTCTCCCGCATCTGTGCGATGACGCGGGGGTCGATGTTGGGGTTGCCCAGGTAGATCGAGGTGGGGTCGCCAGGCGCGGCGTGCATGAGGAAGAAGATGATCGTGGAAGCGCCGATCAGTATCGGCACCGCCTGGAGAAGCCGCTTGCCCAGATAGCCGATCACCCGGAGCCGCCGCCCCTGCGGATCCCCGCGCTCGGCCTCACCGCCCGGCGACCCCGGAGGCGTCCTCCGTCGCCCGGGCGACCGGCGCGGACCCGACCGGGACGTCGTACTTCTGCTGCCCCTCCGGCACGAACCACTTCTCGACGTGGGAGTCCCAGCTGTACGCGTCCGGCTCGACGTCGCGGAACCGCCGGTCGATCACGAACAGGTCGTTCTGCTGGAACAGGAACGTGTAGTACGCCTCGTCGACGATGATCCGCTGGGCCTCGGACCACATCGCCATGGCTTTCGACCGGTCGCGCTCCACCTCGGCCGCCTTGACCAGCGAGTCGAGCCGCGGGTTGTCGGCGCTCACGAAGTTGAAGAGCTCGCCCCTTCCGAACGTCGGCGTCAGCTCGGCCTTGATGCCGACGTTCCAGCCGCTCACGGCGGCCTGGAACTCCTTGGCCAGGAGCTGCTCGATGAAGGTGTTGAACTCGAGCGTGTTGGCGCGGACGTCGATCCCCAGGTCCTTGAGCTGCTGCTGGACGATCGTCACGACGTCGACCCGGAGCGGGTTGTCGACGTTGGTGGAGAGCTGGAAGGCGAACCTCCGCCCGTCTTTGTCGATCACCCCGTCGCCATCCGTGTCGCTCCAGCCGGCAGCGGCCAGCAGGGCCCGAGCGCTGTCGGGATCGAACGGGTAGGGCTGGATCGTCGGGTCGTGAGCCCAGATCGTCGAGATCATGGGCTGGGTGGCGATCGTTCCCTGGCCGTAGAGCAGGGCTTCCACGAGGCGCCCGCGGTCGATCGCCAGGGTCAGCGCCTGGCGGACCCGCTTGTCCGAGAAGAGGGGATCCTGCGTGTTGTACGCCAGGTAGGTGTAACGCCGCCCCGGGATCGAGAAGATCTGGAGGTCGGGGTCCTGCTCGAACTGGGGATAGAACGACTCGGGGGAGTTAGGCCAGGCGTCGATGTTCCCGTTCTGGATCTCGGTCGCGAGGTTCGTGTTGTCGGGGATGAACCGGTAGGTGATCCGGTTAAGATGCGGGCGTCCCAGGACGAAATCCGGGTTCGCCTCGAGGACCAGCTCCTGACCCGAGTCCCACGACACGAACCGGAACGGGCCGTTCCCGATCGGCGCGCGGGCGACCGGATGGTTCGGCATGTCGGCCATCGCGACGTCACCCAGGATGTGCTCCGGCAGCGGGTAGCAGACGTTGGCGTCCATCACCTGGTACATGTACGGCTCGTCGAAGGTGTACTGGACCGTGAGCGAGTCGACCGCATCGACCGAGGTGATGTGATCGAGCCACGACACGGCCGAGAAGTTGATCTCGGGGGACTTGCACACCTCGTGCGCGAACACCACGTCGGCGGCGGTGAAGGGCTCCCCGTCGTGCCACGTGACACCGGGATGGATGAAGAACGTCACCTGAAGGGAATCGTCGCTGAAGCGGAACGAGTCGGCGAGCCCGGGCCGGAAGGTCACGAAGTCCGGATTCGCGCGCATCAGGTACCAGTAGACCTGGCCGTACGCCCAGCCAGCCTGCGCCGAGTTGGAGGAGGGGGGGAACATCGTGTCGAAGTCGGCCGGCGTGCCGACGATCAGCATGTCGCCGTCGGCGGGGATGGCCTCGGGGCCACCGGCGTCACCCGCGTCTCCTCCTCCGCCGCACGCGGCCAGCGTCGCCACCAGGGTCAGGACCAGGACGCCGCGCTTCATCAGCGGTCGTCCCGTGTCGCGACCGGCGCGGTCCGGGACTGCTCTCGCTCCGGGATCCACCAGCCCGCGACCGAGACCATGTGGCCGCGGGCATCGGCCTCCACGCCTCGCACCCGCCCGTTCACGGCGACCCGCTCCTCGAGATAGTAGAGGAAGCTGTACGGCTGCTCCTCGTGGATGATCCGCTGGTACTCGACCCACAGCGGCTTGGCGGCTTCGCGGTCCAGCGTCGTGAGCCCCCGCTGCATCAGCGAATCCGCCCGCGCGTTACAGAAGGACGTGTAGTTGTACTTGGCTTCGATCGCCGCGCACGACATGGTTTCGGACGGATCGAATTTGAAGTCGACCGACCAGCCGCTCACCACGGCCTCGAAGTCCTTGCGCTTGAGGCGGTCGATCAGGGAAGTCCACTCGGTGAGCCTCGGCTGGACGTCGATCCCGACCTTCTCGAGGTTGGACTGCACGATCACGATCGCGTCCTCGCGCAGGTCATTGCCCTGGTTGGTCTCCAGGACGAAGCGGAAGGGCCGCCCGTCCTTGTCGATGACGCCGTCCCCGTCGTGGTCCTCCCAGCCGGCCTCGGCCAGCACCTCCTTCGCCCGCTCCGGATCGAAGGGCCAGGGTTCGAGATCATGGTCGAACTCCCACTGGAACGGCATCACGTCCGCGGTGGCGATGGTCCCGTAGCCGTAGAGGAGCGCATCCACGATCTGCTGGCGGTCGATGGCCATGGTGAGCGCGCGCCGGACGTTGACGTCCTCGAAGAGCGGGTTCCGGCTGTTCCACGCGAGGTAGGTGTACGAGCGCGCCGGGTAGACGATCGTCTCGATCTGCTGGTTCTCCTCGACCCGCCCCATCTCGGCCGGCGGCACCGCGCGCATGAAATCGATCCCGCCGGTCAGGACCTCCGTGAGCTGGGTCGTCTGCTCGGGGATCACGCGGAAGACCACGCGATCCAGATGCGGCCGTCCGAGCACGAAGTCCTGGTTGGCCTCGAAGATCGCCTCCTGGTTGGCCTGCCAGGACACGAATCGGAAGGGACCGTTCCCGACCGGATCGCGGTTGAACGGGGCGTTCCGCAGCTCGGCGGGGGCCAGGTCGCCCAGCAGGTGCTTCGGCATCGGCTCCCAGTCGATGAAGTCGAACAGCGGATCGGAATGGACCTGGGTGAAGAGAAAGCGCACGGTGCGGTCGTCGATCCGCTCGGCCGATTCGATGTACTGGATCCACTGCCGGTTGGCGTACGCCACCTCCTCGTTGGCCATCATCTCGTAGGTCCAGATGACGTCGTCGGAGGTGACCGGCGTGCTGTCGTGCCACATGGCTCCGTCCCGGATCCGGAACGTGATCGAGAGGCCGTCGTCGGCCATCCAGAAGGAGTCGGCCAGGTACGGCTCGAACCCCATCTCGTCGTCCAGCTGCACGAGGGGCATGAACAGCATGAAGCTCATGACCTGATTGGTGTCGTAGTCGGTCGAGACGAGCTCGTTGAAGGCGTCGAAGTCGGCGGTTTCGGCCACCACCGCGGTGCCGCCGTCGACCGGCGCCTCCTGCGCGTCCGGCTGGTCGCCGGCCGGCTCTCCCGGTCCCCCGCAGGCCAGGGCGACGAGGATGGGAATGGACCGGAAGGGTCGCGCGAACGAGCGTCGGGTCATGGAGGGACCTCCGGGGCGACGAGGATGGACCTAGGTCGGAAGAGTATCGTCCGCGACGTCGAAACGTGTCAAGCGGAAGCGGCGGCCGGAAGGCGCGCTCGCGATCGTGCCCGGATCATGGCCCGCTCCCGGTCCGTGAGTACCCCTGCTGCCAGGCGAACGTTCAGCGTCTCCGCGAGCCCCGATCGAAGCGCGGCGACGGCTTCCGCGAACCCGACCGCTCGGCCGGCGGCCGCCGACAGGGTCGTGAAGGAGCTCCCGATGAAGCTCCCGGGCCAGACGCGCTCCGGGATCCAGGCCGGGTCGCCGGCCAGGGGGAGCGAGCCGTGCTGGAGAAGCGCCGCTCGCGAGCGCCGCTGGGCGCTCCCGAGGAGCTTTCGCCCGCCGGCCTCGATCTCCCAGGGGACGGTCGCGGCGAAGCAGGCGAGCCGGCTGGACGGCCTCCGTCCCGCGCCGCCCCCCCGCGGCGCCAGCTCGACCTGGAGGCCGAGCCGCCGAAGCCCGGCGGCCAGCCCCTCGTGGATTCGCCGGTAGGCGTCGGTCAGCCCGCCCGCCAGGGGCGGCTCGCCGATCGGCGTCACGACGCTGTAGGTGAGCTCTTCGCCGGACGGACCGTGCCACACTAGACGGCCCCCCGTCGGGCGGCGCACCCACTCGACCCCCAGCTGGTCGAGGGCCGCGCGCGCGCCGACGCCGGGGTCGGCCTGATGACGGCCCAGGGTGACGGCGGGTGGATCCCAGGCGTAGAACCGGACGGTGGGCGGGGACGCCTTCGCTCCAACCGCTTCCAGGACGGCCTCGTCGCACGCCATGTTCCATGCCCCCGGGCGGGGGCCGGTCTGGAGGAGCCGCCAGACCGGGGTGGGATCAGCGGGGCTCGAGCGGCACCGGCGCGATCCGGGTCGGGCTCGTGTCATCGGGGAGGAGGCTCAGGCCGTCCTGGAAGACGGCCGGGCGATAGCCACGGGCGGCGATCATCACCGTGTAGTCCCGTCCGCGCACGAGATCCTCGATCCACCACTGGCCGGCGCTGTCGGAGAGGGCGGCACCGGCCATCAGCGAGGCCGTGGAATCCGCCGGGCCCGACGCCCACCGGGCGGGATCGACGCCGGGCTCGAGAACGATCACGGTGGCCCCGGCGATCGCGCTCCCCGTCCGATCCTCGACGACCTTCCCCAGGATCGCGACCGACGGCGGGAAGAGGCCGCCCACCGAGTCCCCGAGGGCGGCCGCCGCCGCTCCGGTCCCGCCCGGCCCGGGGCGGACGCTCTCCTGGCGACACGCGAAGGCCCCGACGAGGACGACGGCCAGGAAGGCGAACGGCGGCGGTCGGACGAAGGTGATCATGCGGTGGCATTGCTACACTCCACGCCGGCCGGACGGTCCAGCCGGGGCCCCGCTCAGAACTCCACGCTCCCGCCCGGCTTCAGGACCTCGCACTTCGAGCTCGTCCGGCGTTCGACCAGCTCCTTCCACTCGACGGCGTCCTGAGCGATCAGCTCGAACGTGTCGTAGTGCATCGGGACGACGAGATCCGGCTGGAGCCACTGCACGGCCTTGAGCGCGTCGTCCGGCCCCATCGTGTAGTTGTCGCCGATCGGAAGGCACGCGCAGTCGAAGTCGTAGAGCTGGCCGAGCAGCTTGATGTCGGCGGTCAGCGCCGTGTCGCCGGCGTGGTAGAAGACCTTGTCCTCGGCCCTGATCACGATCCCGCACGGGTTGGTCGAGTAGGCGGGGTCGGCATCCGTCCGGGAGCCGTGGGCGGCGGGGACCAGCTTGACGTGGCCGAATTCGAACGTGTGGCCCCCGCCGCAAGCCAGCCCGTGCGCCTTGCACCCCTCCTTCTCGGCGAGCGCGGCCAGCTCGTACGCCGCCACCACCGTCGCCCCGGTCCGCTGCGCGATCGCCACCGTATCGCCCCAGTGGTCGCCGTGGCCGTGGGAGACGACGATCGCCTGAATCCCCTGGATGTCGCCGGGTCCGACGTCGGCCTTCGGGTTCCCCGACAGGAAGGGGTCGATCAGGAACTTCCCCTCCGCCGTCTCGTACTCGAAACACGCATGTCCGTGCCAGGTCAGCCTGGCCATGTCAACCTCCTCCGCCCATCGATCGGTCGACTGCGCTCACCGGCGGCAACGTGCAGATCAGGTTCCGATCCCCGAACGCGGCGTCCACGCGGCCGACCGCCGGCCACACCTTGTGGGCGCCGCTCTCGGGCGTAGGAAAGGCGGCCCGCTCCCGCGAGTAGGGATGCGTCCACTCGTCCGCCGTCAGCGCCTCGAGGGTGTGGGGCGCGTTCCGGAGCAGGTTGTCGCCCCGGTCCGCCCGGCCTTCCTCGATCTCTCGGATCTCCTCGCGGATCGCGATCATCG
>DASZOP010000098.1:0-2513 GCA_035550715.1 Gemmatimonadota bacterium
CCGGGCGAACCTAGACGTCCCGCCTGAGCCACCCCGGACCAAGGGTCCGGGCCACGACCCATCCCACCGCCGCCAGCCAGGCGGCGTACGCCGCGACCCGGACCGGGTGGAAGGCGATCGACGTCACGACGGGGCCGGACAGGCCCAGGGCGCGCTCGAGGAGCGTGCGCGCGATCTGCTCGGCGGTGAACCATCCCCAGAGGATCATCGACCAGTACATCCCGAGGAGCTTCCAGCGCGGCATCCGGACCGCAGCCGGAAGGTGCCGCGTGTTCAAGACGGCGATCACGCCCGCCAGGCACACCATCGAGGCGATCGTGAACGGGCCGGCGATCAGGACCAGGAAGTCCGGCTGGAGCCCGCCCAGGCTCTCGCCGCCTACCCACGAGAGGAGGATCACGGCCATGCTGGAGAGGGCGAAGAGTGTGAGCAGGATGAGGAAGGTCCGCTTGAGCGTGAGCGTCCGCCGCCGGCGCCCCACGCGCTCGTAGAGGATGTCGCCCGTGATCCGGGTGACGATGTCCACGATGCCGACCTGGGTCGAGAAGAGGACCAGCGCCCCACCCAAGAGGAACGCGATCTCGAACCAGGGCCCGGCCTGCCGGCGCAGGATCTCCGCCTGCTCGAGGACCATGCCGTTCAGGTCGCCCGCCAGGTCGACGCGGCCGGTGCCGACGGTCTCGGCGACGAGCAGGGTGGTGATTACCACGCTGAACAGGATGAGTACGACGAACGTGACGAACAGCTCGCGCTCGCCCAGCGCCATCCAGCGCCGGAAGCGAGCCAGCGCGACCGGATCCGCCGTCGAGAACGCGAACCCCCGCTCGCTGACCGGCTCGTTCTCGCCGCGGACACCGGCGATCCGCCCCTGGTACGCCCCCATCCCGAACCCCTTGTCGCGGATCCACAGGGACTGGGCGAGGAGGAGGGTACCCCCCGAGCCCGCGTAGGCGACCGCGATCAGGAGGGTCGGGAACTGGTCACCGGAGAGGAGCGCGGGCGGGGCCCGGCCCACCGAAGCCGCCCCCCGCGCCAGCTCGGCCACGTCGCCCGGCAGGACGCCCGCCGCGAGAAGCGCGATGAAGAGGAGCGGAAAGAGGAGGATCACGAGCGCGATCTCGAACTTCTCGAGCGCGCTGTACACGACGCGCGAGATCGCCAGGGCGCACCAGATCGAGGCCAGCATGACCAGCGCCAGCGGCTGCCATTCGGCGAGCACGACCCGGCCCGCGAGCGCGTTCACGCTGTTCCTCGTGAAATCCGCCGACTCGGCCGCCCATCCCGGCCAGAAGAAGGAGACCAGCGTGGCGACGAGAAAGAACCACGGCCAGAACGGACGCCGGGTGAGGCGGGCCATTCCGTTGAATACCGACTCCCCGGTCGCGATCGTCCACCGCTCGATCTCGCCGATCACGACGAACTGCGTGAGGAGCCCGACCCAGAAGAGCCACCAGATCGAGAACCCGTTGACGGCGACAAGGTTCGGCCACAACAGGAACTCGCCGGCGCCGAGACCGACGCCGAGCGCGATCACCGACGGCCCGATCACGTCCCTGAGCCGCGGCACCCTGGGGACGTCGTCCATCCGGTGGAAGGGCGGTCCCGAGCCGGAGTCGGGGAAGTCGAGGCCGGCGGGGGCCGCCGGAAGGTTCTCCGTGTCGACCGGACGAAAGACACCGTCGCGGTAGAGCCGGCCTTCCTCGGGCGGGCAATGGGTGTCCGGGTCGCGGGCCACGGCGGGGCTCTACCCTAACCGTCGCCGCGGACCGCGCAACCGGCATCGGTTATCCCCAATCCGTCGCACGATTCTTGCTCGGGGCTGGTCGTGAGACCGAGTGTGCGATCTGGCCTGACCGAGGGATGAGCGCTTCCCCCCGCTCGACGTCGCGGCGATGGCTGATCGTCCTGGCCTTCCTGGCTTTCGTCGCGGTGGTCGCGATCCGCGCGCGATGGAAGCCCGGTGACGGGGCGACGGACGCGGCCGGGGCGGAAGAGGCGAGCCCGTCCGGCGACCGGTCCCAAGCGGGTCCCGGCGCCGGGTCGGACGGCGACCTCGCGGTTCCCGTCGTGGTCGACACCGTGCGGAGGGGAACCCTTGAGATCCGGGTGTCGGCCACCGGACAGACCGAGGCCTTCAGGCAGGCGGCGGTGGCCGCGGGCGCCGCCGGGCGGATCTCCGATCTCCACGTGGGGGAGAACGACCACGTGGCCGCTGGACAGATCGTCGCCCGGCTGGACGACCGTGATGCCCTGTTGGCGGTTCGACAGGCGGAAGCCGGGCGCGAGGAGGCCAAGGCCCGCTATCGGGAGATGACGCTCTTCGACGACCGGATCGAGGATCCGGTCGTGCGCCGGCAGAGGGCGGAGGCGGCCCGCGCCCGCAGCGGCCTCGAGACGGCTGAGGTCGAGGTTCGCCGCGCCCGCCTCTTCCTCGACGACACCGCGCTCACCGCCCCCTTCGCCGGCCGGGTCGCGAACCTGCGGGTCGAACGGGGGAATATCCTGGCCGCCGG
>DASZOP010000099.1:0-7021 GCA_035550715.1 Gemmatimonadota bacterium
ATACGACCATCGGGATGGAAGCCTTCCTGGACTTCCTCTTTTAGGGCCTCGGCGCTCTCTAACCCCGCCCCCTGGGTCGGAGCCTCCCGTGGCTCGTGCCGTGGCGATCCCTATCTTCCGCGGATGCCAGGAACGGTGAACCGTCGCGTCAGGTCCCTGGGAGGCCTGGTCGTGGCTGCGCTGGCGCTGGTCCTCGCCTGCGGAGGTGACGGCAAGGGTCCGGAGCCGGTCGGCGCCCGCTTCAGCGGCGAGCTCGCGGACAGCCTCGTCCGACGGCTGGTCGGCTTCGGGCCGCGGGTTCCGGGCAGCGCCGGCCACGCCGACGCGCTCGCCTGGATGACCGAGTATCTGAGAGAGCGGGCGGACGTCGTCGAGCAGCGGCCGTTCGAGCACGTGACCCAGGCCGGCGACACCCTCGACCTGACCAACGTGTGGGCGCAGTTCAATCCCCAGGCCGGGCAGCGGATCCTGGTCACCGGTCACTGGGACACGCGACCGGTGGCCGAGATGGAGGCCGACCCCGCGAACCGCGACCGCCCGATCCCGGGCGCCAACGACGGCGGATCGAGCGCGGCCGTGATCCTGGCGCTGGCGGACGTCCTGGCTGCCGAGCCTCGCGGCATCGGCGTGGATCTCCTCCTGACCGACGGCGAGGACTGGGGCCACGATCCGGTCACCTTCGCCACCTTCGTTCCCGACATGCTCCTGGGCGCCCGGCAGTTCGCGGCCAACGAGGGCGCGACGTACCGGCCGCTGTTTGGGATCCTGGTCGACCTGGTGGGGGAGGAAGGGGCCGAGTTCCCTCAGGAGGGGAACAGCGTCCAACTGGCCCCCGAGGTCGTGAGCCGGGTGTGGGAGGCGGCGGCGGACCTGGGGTACGGAGACATCTTCTCCGAACGCGTCGGACGGCCGGTCACCGACGACCATCTCCTCCTGAACCAGGCCGGCATCCGCACGATCGACATCATCGACTTCGACTATCCGTTCTGGCACACCCTCGGTGACACGCCCGACAAGCTCTCGTCCGCCACGCTCCAGGCGGTCGGGGACGTCCTCCTCGAGGTCATCCGCCGCCAGGGGGGAGGGGAGTAGCCGAAGACCCGTCCCGGGCCGTCCCCCGGCCCGGCTCTTGAATCCCTCGACATCCGGATGGCTCGGATCGACGGTTGGATGACCTGGCTGGAGGCCCGGCTCACTCCCGCCGAGCGACAGCTCCTGGCCGGGGTGGCGGCGGCCTGGCTGTTCGGGGTCGTGGCCGGCTGGATCGGCTGGCCGGAGGCTCTCGTCGCGTGGAGCGGAAGGCGGCTTCATCCGCCGCTTCCGACGCCCGAGGCTCTGGCTCGGCTCCTGCCGCCGGGCGATCCCCGGCCGGCGCTCTACGCGGCCGGCCTCGCCGCGCGTCGTGAGCGGGAGCTCGCCAGCCGGGGCCCAGCTCCGATCGATCCCAACGCCGCCGACCGGGCCGGCTGGGACCGGCTGCCGGGGATCGGACCGCGGACGGCCGAGGCGATCCTCGAGCACCGGGCCGCCCGAGGTCCCTTCCGCTCGCCAGAGGAGTTGCTCGACGTTCGGGGAATCGGCCCGGTCACGCTGGAGAAGATCCGGCCGTGGCTCCGCTGGTCGGGGGGGCCGTCGAACCACGGTCGGCCCGCCGCGACGGCGGCACCCGGCCCGCCCGATCTGAACGCCGTGGACGCGGCTTTCCTGGAGCGACTGGACGGGATCGGTCCGGAACTTGCTAAAAACCTCCTCGAAGAGCGCCAACGACGGCGCGGATTTCGGGCCTGGCCGGACGTCCTGGAGACCCCCGGGATCGGACCGGCGAAGCTGCGCGTGTTGCAAAACGCGACGCGCCTCGGAGAGGCGCGCCCGGCGGCTGCCGTCGAACCCGTGCGACGACGATAGACCGCTGTGGAAGGCCGACGATGATTCGCACCGTGACCACCCCGGCGATCCCGACCGGACGGACGGACGAGGGGGCCCACGGCCCCCACGGACCGATCCGCAGCCGCCCCACCATGACCGCGATCCTCCTCCGGGAGGGCCACATCACCGCCGATCAGATCTCCAAGGCGCTGGCCCGTCAACGGACCAACGGCCACCGCCTGGGCTACAACCTGATCGAGCTCGGGTTCGTCGAGCCGCGCACGATCCGCGAGGTTCTCGAGCGTCAGCTCGGGGTCCGCGGCGTCGACCTCGCCACGTCCGAGACCGACCCCACCGTGCTCAAGGTGATCCCGCGCGAGATCGCCCGCCGTTACCAGGTCTTCCCGATGCGCCGGCAGGGGGACACGATCGTCCTCGCCATGTGCAATCCTGCCGACTGGATGGCGGTGGACGACCTGAAGTTCCTGACCGGGTACGAGATCGACCCGGTGCTCTCCGACGAGTACTCGATCCTGGAGGCGATCGAGACCTACTACGACGAGGACGAGAGCTCCTACCAGCGGCTGCTCGACAACCTCGGCGAATACGAGCTGGAGGTGATCGAGGACGAGGAGGAGGAGGACCCCACCACGCTCGCCGCCCAGGTCGAGGCGGCCCCGGTGGTCAAGTTCATCAACTCCCTGCTGGCCGACGCGGTCCACCACGGGGCGTCGGACATCCACATCGAACCGTACGAGGACGAGCTCCGGATCCGCTACCGCGTGGACGGCGTCCTCAGGGAGACGCTCAGCCCGCCGCTCAAGATGAAGGCCGCGCTCATCTCGCGGATCAAGATCCTGGCGGACCTGAACATCGCCGAGCGGAGGATTCCCCAGGACGGGCGCATCAAGCTCAAGATGGGAGAGCGGGTGATCGACTTCCGCGTCTCTACGCTGCCGACGCTGTACGGGGAGAAGATCGTCCTGAGGATCCTGGACGTGGGCCGGGTGGCCCTCGACCTGGAGGAGCTGGGGCTGGGCGAGCGCGGGTTGGCGGGGCTCACGCGCAGCATCGAATCCCCGTTCGGCATCCTGCTGGTCACCGGCCCGACGGGGTCGGGGAAGACGACGACGCTGTACTCCGCGCTCAGCCGGCTCAATCAGCCCGGCGTCAACATCATGACGGCCGAGAATCCGGTCGAGTACAACCTGAAGGGGGTCAACCAGCTCCAGGTGCGGGAGGACATCGGCCTCGACTTCGCCCAGGCCCTGCGCGCCTTCCTGAGACAGGACCCCAACATCATCATGGTCGGCGAGATCCGCGACACGGAGACCGCCTCGATCGCCATCAAGGCCGCCTTGACCGGGCACCTCGTGCTGTCCACGGTGCACACCAACGACGCGCCGTCCACGGTCAGCCGTCTGGTCGACATGGGCGTCCAGCCGTTCCTGGCGGCGAGCGCCCTCAACTGCGTCGTGGCTCAGCGTCTGGTGCGGCGCATCTGCCCGGCCTGCCGCCGGACCCGCCGCTACTCGCGTCCCGTCCTGGAGGACGCCGGCTTCACGGGCTCTGATCTCGAGGCCGCGTTCCACGAAGGAGCGGGGTGCGGCGAATGCGACGACACGGGCTATCGCGGCCGGATCGGCGTCTTCGAGGTCATGCCGGTCAGCCGCGCCATCCGGCGGCTGATCACCGAGCACGCGACGACGGAGGCCATCCGCCGTCAGGCGCTCGAAGACGGCATGACCACGCTCAGAGAGGACGGCCTGGCCAAGGTCAAGGCCGGGATCACGACGCTCGACGAGGTGCTGCGTGAAACCGCGCTGGTCTGAAGCCGAGCGAGGGGACCCGCTCTCGCCGCTCGGCCCGGCGCCGGCATCGGAGGCCGCGCCTTCGCCCATGGACGCCGGGCTGGAGACCCCGGCGGATGGATCCATGATCGGGCTCCTCCGCGAGCTGGTCGAGGCCGGTGGCTCCGATCTTCACGTCACGGCGGGCCTGCCGCCGCGGCTCCGCGTGGACGGCGAGCTCCTGAACAGCCGGCTCTCGCCACGAGCGCTTCGCCCCGAGGCGACGCTCGCCCTGGCGTGGTCGCTCCTCAGCGACCGGCAGCGCACCGCGTTCGAGGCCGCCAACGAGCTCGACTTCTCGTTCGGGATCGCCGGCCTGGCCCGCTTCCGGGCCAGCATCTACCGGCAAAGGGGGGCGGTCGGTATGGCGATCCGGCAGATCCCTTACGAGATCCGGAGCTTCGAGAGCCTGGGGCTCCCCGATCACGTCGCCGACTTCGCCAAGCGCCCGAACGGGCTGGTCCTCGTAACCGGATCGACCGGGTCGGGGAAGTCCACCACCCTGGCCGCGCTCATCGATCGCATCAACAACGAACGGCGCGTCCACATCCTGACGATCGAGGACCCGATCGAATATGTGCACAACCACCGCCAGGCGATGGTCAACCAGCGCGAGGTGGGGACCGACACGCGATCCTTCGCGACGGCCCTGAAGCACGCCCTGCGTCAGGACCCCGACGTCGTGCTGATCGGCGAGATGCGCGACAACGAGACCATCGCCGCGGCGATCACGACGGCCGAGACCGGGCATCTGGTCTTCGCCACCCTTCACAGCAACTCGGCCGCCGAGTCGATCGACCGCATGATCGACGTCTTCGCGGCTGAGCAGCAGCCCCAGATCCGGACCCAGCTCGCGAGCGTCCTCGAGGGGATCGTGACCCAGCAGCTTCTCCCGAAGATCGGGGGGGGGCGCGCGGTCGCCTCCGAGATCCTGGTCGTGACGCCTGCCGTCCGGGCCCTCATCCGGGACGACAAGGCGCACCAGATCTACTCGTCCATGCAGGCCGGATCGAAGCATGGCATGCAGACCATGAACCAGTCCCTGATGGGTCTGCATCGGAAGGGTTGGGTGACGCGGGACGAGGCGCTGAGTCGCAGCGAGGACCCGGAGGAGCTCCGCCGTATGATCGAGCTCGGCCCGGTCGCGCCCGAAGGCCGCTGAGCCGTGCAGACGTTCGTCTACAAGGCGCGCGGGACCGACGGGAGCAGCCAGTCCGGCGAGATCCTGGCCGCCACCGAGGCCGAGGCGCTGGGCCAGCTCCGGCGGCGCAGGCTGTCGGTAGTGAGCGTGCGCCCCAAGCCCAAGTCCTTCGAGCTCTCCTTCCGGAAGGGCGCCAGCACCAAGGACCTCGTCGTCTTCACGCGGCAGTTCGCAACCATGATCAGCGCCGGCCTGCCGCTGGTCCAGTCGCTCGACACACTGAGCGTCCAGCAGAGCAAGCCCAAGGTCGCGAACAAGATCCGAGCGGTGCTGCGCGAGGTTCAGTCGGGAGCCACACTGGCGGATGCCATGCGCCGGCAGCGGGACTTCTTCGGAGACATCTACGTCAGCATGATCGCCGCCGGCGAGGTCGGCGGCGTGCTCGACACGATCCTATCGCGGCTGGCCGATTATCTCGAGGACACGGCGCGGTTGAAGCGCAAGGTCCGCGGCGCCATGGTCTACCCGGTCACCATCTTCGCCTTCGCGATCGTGGCGATCGCGGTCCTCCTGATCTTCGTGATCCCGACCTTCGCCCAGTTCTTCATCAGCGCGGGCGTGCCGCTCCCGATGCCGACCCGCATCATCATCGCGACCTCCGACTTCTTGCTCGCCTGGTGGTGGGCGGTGGCGGCCGGGATCGGGCTCGCGGTGTGGCTCCTGCGGGTGTACTACAAGACACCGGACGGTCGGCTTTCGATCGACCGCCGGCTCCTGACGGTCCCCATCCTCGGGATGGTCCTCCGAAAGGCCGCCATCGCCCGGTTCAGCCGGACGCTCGGCACCTTGGTCGAGAGCGGGGTGGCGATCCTCGAGGGCCTCGAGATCACCGCTCGCACGGCCGGCAACCGGGTGATCGAGGACGCCGTGCTGGCGAGCCGGGTATCGATCGCCGGCGGGGATACGATCAGCGATCCGCTCAGGCGTAGCGGAGTCTTCCCGCCCATGGTCACCCAGATGATCCACGTCGGGGAGCACACCGGCGGGCTGGACGCCATGCTGGCCAAGGTGGCCGACTTCTACGAGGACGAGGTGGAGGCCGCCGTCGGGGCAATGACCTCGATCATCGAGCCGATCATGATCGTCGTGCTGGGGGTCGTGGTGGGGGGAATGGTGGTGGCGATGTATCTCCCGATCTTCGACCTCATCCAGACGGTGCAGTAGCGGCCGCGCTGGGCGGCGAATCTCTGCGTTGCGCCCCTCGTTCTGCCTGCGGCGTAGGATTAACCTACGCCTCGGCAGAGCCTCGTCGCGCGCCTTGATCTTCGCCGCCCAGCGTGGCCGCCGAAAAATGCCCGATCTCATCCTTGCGCTCCTCCTCTGCCCTGCGGCGTAGGATTAACCTACGCCTCGGGCGTCGTCGTCGCGCGCCTCGATCTCGGGCATTTTGAGCGGCCGTCGTAGCAGCCGACCAGCGAGGGTTCGAGCCGAGCATCGGCTCAGAAGAGATCGTGGGAGGGCGGATCGGACGGCGCATCAGAACGTAACCACGTATGCAATGCCGGCGAGCGGACGGACGGTACAGTCGCCCACGATGCTTCGAAGGCGGGCCGCGGAGAAATGCTCGGATCGGAACCCTCCTTCGGTCAACAGGCATTCGCGGGTTTCCTCCACCACGGTGTGCCCCAGCCGCCGATACCACTCCCTCCGCGAGGTCACGGAGTCCAGGGAAAAAACCGACAGGAGGCGCGTGTGCGGACCGGGCGCCAGTCGCCGCATCTCCCTCAGGACGCCGGTCTTGTCGTTCATCGTTCCCCACGTGTTCGTGAGGCATATCGCGAAATCGAACGTGGACACGACGGGAATGGCGGTCGCGTCGCAGGTAATGAAGTGCAAGTGGGGAGCATCGGCGCGACGATCCGCCTCGGCGATATAGCTGTGCTCGTAATCGACGCCCAGTCCGAATCGGATGCGGTCACCGAGCGCGATCAGATGGCGACCCGTGCCGCAACCGACATCGATCACGCGCTCGTCTTCCTTGACGACCTCGTGAAGCAGCTCGAGCTCGGCGTGCAGGAAGGCCTGGATCTCGGGCGGCTGCGTGGCTGGATCCAGCGCCCTGTTCAGTAAACCGGTCGCGTAGACGTCGTCGTTCGACATGCGG
>DASZOP010000100.1:0-10002 GCA_035550715.1 Gemmatimonadota bacterium
CCGCTGGTCGCCGACATCCGCGCCGGCATCGACGCCGCCTACGATTTCCAGTACGGCGAGGCGCTCAGGCGGTTCGATCGGGTGGTGGCGATCCGGCCCGATCATCCGGTCGGGTACTTCCTGCGCGCCGAGGCCTACTGGTGGCAGTACCTGAACGATCGCCGCAACGCCCGCGTCGAGCGGCTCCTCGAGGAGAACCTGGGGCTCGCCATCGACCGCGGAAATGCGCGCCTCGAGCGCGACGACCGGGACCCCGAGGCTCTGTTCGTCCTCGGGAGCGCGTACGGGCGACGCGGTATGCTGGCGGGGACCCACAAGCAGGCATGGCAGGCGGCCAAGGATGCCCGCAAGGCGAAGAAGTACCTGGGTCGCCTGCGCGAGGTGGCGCCCGGCATCGTGGATGCCGTCGCCGCCGATGGGCTGTACCGCTACTACGTCTCCCGGTTCGGAGCCGTGACGCGGACGGCGTCGCGCCTCCTCTTCGGCCTCAAGGGAAACCGGGAGGAAGGGCTCGCATACCTCGACCGGGCGCGTCGCGAAGGCTCCTACACAAGAACCGAAGCCGCGTTCTTCCAGGGGCTGTTCTTCCTGCAGTTCGAGAACCGGCCCGCCGAAGCGGGGAAGATCCTGGACGATCTCCGCGCCCGCTATCCCCACAACCCGTACTTCGCCACCATGGCCGCCTACGCGCGGCAGAAGCAGGGGGAGTTCCTGGAGGCGCGCCGGCTCTACGAGGCGACGCTGGCGCGGCTGGCGGAGGGCGGCGTCTACGGTCGCGAGGGAGTGTCGCTGACGCGCTTCTTCTACGGTCAGACCCTGCTCGCGCTGGGTGACCTGACCGGCGCCGAGCGCGAGTTCCGCACCGTGGCGAGGCTCCGGGCGGTCGAGTCGGACGCCTTTCCCCACGCTCACATCTTCCTCGGCCGGATCGCCGACCTGCGCGGCGACCGGACGGCGGCCGAGATCGCCTACCGGCAGGCGCTGGCCCTGCCCGACGCGGCCGACAGCCACGCCGTCGCCCACCGCCTCCTCGAGTCGCCCTTCACGAGCGGTCAGCTCGGAGCGGTCGTCGGGGGCGGGAAGTAGGCTTCGCCGGACGGACTGGCGCAGCGCCCCCGGTTTCGACAAGCTGGAGCCGTGCCGGCCGGGCTCGCCGTCCTCTTCGTCATCGATCCGCTCGAGGCGCTGATCCTCGAGACCGAGACCTCTCTCCTGTTGATGAGCGAGGCGGCTCGGCGCGGCCACGCGCCCTGGATCACCTACCTGCGCGAGCTCTACCTCGACGACGGCGGCGCCCGTACGCGAGCCCGGCCGATCGACGTCGACGAGAGCGTCCGTCCCTTCTACCGGCTCGGCCCTCCCGAGGACCGGACGATCGGATCCTTCGACATCGTCCTCATGCGAAAGGACCCGCCGGTCGACGTCGATTACAACAACGCGCTGGCGATCCTGAGCCGGGCCAGGGAAGAGGTGCCGGTCCTGAACGACCCGGTCGGGATGTGCCGCTCGAACGAGAAGCTCCTCCCTCTCGAGATCCCGGGCGCGGCGCCGCCCTCGGTGGTGACCGCCGATTCCGAGGTCGCCGCGGCCTTCGTCCGGAAGCACGGTGACGTGGTCGTGAAGCCGCTCAACGAGTACAGCGGCCACGGGATCCGGCGCGTCCGGGTTCCGCGGACGGCGCTCGAGTCGGGGCTCCTGGAGTCGCTGGCCGCGAAGTCCGGGCATCACGTGCTGCTGCAGCGCTTTCTCCCTGAGGTCGAGAGGGGGGACAAGCGGGTGCTGGTGCTGGATGGGGAGCCTCTGGGGTGGGTGAACCGGGTGCCCCGCCCCGGCTCCTTCCACGCCAACATCCATCAAGGAGCCGCCGTCGAGGCCACCGATCTGACCGAGCGCGAGCGCGAGCTGATCCAGGCCGCGGGACCGCTCCTGGCCGAGCGGGGCCTCGAGATCACCGGCTTCGACTTCATCGGCGGCTGGCTGACCGAGATCAACTTCACGAGCCCGTCGGCGCTGCGTCAGATCGACCAGGTGATGGGGGCGAGGCTGGAAGCGCGGATCGTGGACTGGCTGGAGGGACGGGCCCGGGAAGGCGTCCGGCGGCCGCTGCCCGTCTAGGCCGCCGAAGCCGCTTCCCGCCAACGCGAAGGGGCGTCCGGTCTCCGGACGCCCCTCGCTGCTTCAGCCTTCGGCCGAGATCAGAAGAGGAACGAGATCCCGCCGGAGAACTCGAAGTTGTTGGTGGTCTCGCTGTCGTCCTCGCCCGAGTCGACGAAGATGATGTTGTCGCGGACCTCGCCGCGCAGCGCCCAGCCCGCGTTCCCTGGCGAGCCGCTGTACCACTTCACGCCGCCCGCCAGCGGGACCAGGAGGTCGGTCTCGCTGTCCTCGAAGGGCTCGGGAACGTCGGACACCTTGACGGTCGCCGCGCCGACGCCGCTCCCGACGAAGAACTTGAGCGGGCTCGTGGTCGGGAACATGTACTCGAGTCCGAAGCTGTAGAGGTACAGGTTGACGTCGAAGTCGTCGCCTCCGAAGTCGGCGTTGGAAGGAACCCAGTCGAAGTTGCCGCCCCACGCCAGGCCGCTGTTGTACTGGAGCATCATCCTGGCGCCGAGGATGCCGTCCGTGTCGTCGGCGTCGTCCAGGCTGAGCGCGCCGCCGTGCAGGTTCAGTTCGTACCAGTTCTGGGCTCGGGCGGGCGTCGCCCCCGCGAGCAGGGTTACCAGCAGCCCGAGGGCCGCGACCAACGATAGCCGGTACATGGGATCACCTCTCCGTTCAGGTCCGAGGATGGAAGTGCCGTGTGGCCTCCCTACCCGGCCGGAGCGGGCACGGTTCCAAGAGCTAACTATTCAAACGTCACCATATATATTTCAGAACATACGAATGGCTTTAATCGTTAGAACTACTGACCGAAAAAGAGGGAGACCCCGGCCGACAGCTCCAGGTTGTGGGTCGCCTCGGGGTCCTGGTCCCCCTCGTCCGCATCGAACGCCTCCTGCCAGATGATGTTGTCCCGGATCTCTGCGCGGAGCGCCCAGCTCTGCCGGGTCGTCCGGCTGAACCACTTGAGCCCCGCCGCCAACGGCACCACGACGTCGGTCTCGCTGTCGTCCTCGATCGCCTCCGGTTCGTCGCTCAGAGAGAGGGTCGCCGCTCCGACGCCGCCGCCGACGAAGAAATGGAGACGGTTGGGAGACGGGAACGTGTAATCCACCTCGGCGCTGTAGAGGAACAGGTTGACGTCCACGTCCTCGTCCCGACCCCTCAGATCCACCGAGGCCGCGGGAACCCAGTCGAAGTTGGCCCCGAACCCCCATCCCGGGGCCGTGTTGTAGAGAAACCGACCTCCCAGCAGGAGGTCCGTATCGTCGGCGTCGCCGAGCGAGGCCGCGAAGTCGTCGTCCAGGATCAGCGCGCCCGCGTGGAGGTTGAGCTCGTAGTTGTTGCGGTGGTAGTGGCTGGCGGGGGACTGGCCGTTGGCGGGCCGCGCGGGCAGGGCGAGCGCGAGCGCCGCGCCGAGCGCGAAGCCGGCGGCGGTCTTCATGGTTTGGGCTCCCTTCGAGGCGTGCGGGACCGGATGTTCGCGGAATCGATGAAGCGCGGTGGGGTCTCGAAAGGTAGGAGCGGGTTTTCGCCCGGCGCAACGGATCGCCACCACGGAGCGGGTCACCCGGGCCGGGAGAACGACCGACCCCGGAGCGTGTATACTTTCATGTCAGCCGTCCGGGAAGGAGGTCCCGTCCATGCATGGTCCGTCGGTCGCGCGCTTCGCCATCCTCGCTCCCCTCATCCTTACGATTCTCGCGGGTCCAGCTCTCGCCCAGGACCGGATCGGCCCGGCGCAGGCGATCCGGGTCGTCGAGCTGGTCGACGCCTCGGGCACCCGTCTCGAGCGGACGGTCCTCGAGCCCATGACGCCGGCCGAGGTCCTGCGGCTCCAGGTGGCGCTGGGCCGGTCGGGCTACGATCCGGGTGTCCGCTCGGGCGTCGTCGATGCCGAGACCACGGCCGCGCTCCGGCAGTTCCAGCTCGCGCGCGGCCTCGAGCCGTGCGGGTGCCCGTCCTACGAGACGATCCTGGCCCTGGGCGTCCCGGTGGACGTGGTCGGACGGGCCGAGATCCGGCGCGCCGCCGGGCTCCGGACCGCGTCGGGCGAGCCGGTCTTCATCATGGATTCCGGCTTCCTGCCGACGGGCTTCGTGCCGGGATTCTTCTTCCACGACGACTTCTTCAAGAAGGGCCGTCACCATCATCGTCCGTTCGTCGGGAGTGGCGTGGTCGTGGGGGGCGAACCCGCCCTGGGGGCTGGACAGATCCAGCGCGGGATCCCCCGCTCGTCGGTCGCCGTCCGGGAGATCCAGCCGCCTCCCCGGTCGCGTAGCCGCGGTGCGACCCTCACCCCCGCCGTTCCCGGCGCCCGCGATGGCGGTGGCCGGCCGCCGCGACCTCGTCCCTAGGCAGAGCGCGAACCGACCTCGCCGTAGCCCCCAGGAACGGAAAAGGCCCCCGCCCGGAAGGGACGGGGGCCTTTCTCGTCGATCGGATGTCGGTGCGGAGCGGCTTAGCCCGTCGTCCCCCGCACGCCCCCCTCGACCTGGTAGGGCTGGTACGTATCGGCCGGGGCGCAGAGCGGCACGTAGGCCTCGGTGTACGGCTGCCTTGCGTCCGAACGGACGTAGACGGGAACCCCGTCGAACTCGCCGATCTGGACGAGCTCATCCATCCCGATCGTGGCCGGGGAGCCGAACTTCACCCAGTTCCGTCCATCCACCGAGATCGTCTCGTTGAACCGATACCAGTCACGACCATCGGCGCAGGCCGCCGCGGGCTCGACCACGACGGGGCAGCCGTCGCTGTCGACCTCTTCGCCGAACGGGGTCTCGGGACACTGGTCGCGGTCGTCGGGAACGCCATCACCGTCGGAGTCCACCGGAACCGGACACCCGAAGCTGTCGACCGCCGTGCCGAGTGGTGTGTTCGGGCACTGGTCACGGTCGTCGGTGACGCCATCGCCGTCGGTGTCCGCGGGTGGGGGAGGCTCGGAAGGCCCGCCGCCGAAGAAGAACGAGATCCCGCCCGACAGCTCCCAGTTGTTCTCGAGCTCGGTCGAGTCCTCCTGAGGCTCTGGGTCCACGATGTCGATGTCGTCACGCCAGATCAGGTTGTCACGCACATCGATGCGGATGGCCCAGAGAGGATCCTCTGCGTCGTTATGAAATTTGACGCCCGCTCCGACCGGAACGAGGAGGTCGGTCGAGCTCTGATCGTCGTCGTCCGGCGGGATGTCGGTGATCGACGTCGATGCGCCTCCGATTCCAGCCGTCAGGAAGAAGTTCGTGATTCCTGCGGAGGGGAACGTGTAGTCCAGCCCCAGGCTCCACAGGAACAGGTTCACGTCGAGGTCCTCCGATTGCCCTTCGAAGGTGAAGGGAATCTTGTCGGCCAGGATCCAGTCGCCGTTGAGGCCGAGCCCGAAGCCGCTCGCCCAGTGCTTGGCGAGCCGGGCCCCGAAGAGGACATCGGTGTCGGTGTTGTCATCGTCGTCTTCGTCGTCGATGCCCAGATCGTAGGCGAAGGCGCCGCCGTGAAGGTTGAGCTCCCAGTAGTCGTGCTGGGCCTGCGCGGGGCGCGGCACCAGGAAGGCGACCAAGGCGCTCAACATGAGAGCCCAAGCGTGTCGCATCGAAAGACTCCTTGTCGTCTGAATGAAGGGGTCCGCGATGGGGCAACAAGAATATAGGAAGTATCAGAGAGACATGAAAGCGAGTCCGTCAGATGGATGACACCAAGGGGTGCTGCACACCACGCATCACGGCGAGTCGAGCGGCGTGACGCGCTCGGCATCCGGAAGCGGCCGCTCGCTGCGAAGCCCGAGAACACCGCCCAGGATGGCGATCCCGCCGGCCACCTGGATGGCGCCGATCCGCTCGCCCAGAAGGGCCGCGGCCACGATCACGGTGACGACCGGCTCGAGCGTGCTCAGGATCGCCGCCCTGCCGGCATCCACACGCTTCAGGCCCACCACGAAAAGGGTGATCGGAACGGCCGTGCAGACGACGGCGAGGAGGAGCACGAGCAGGAGCGCCTGGCGGCCGCCGCCGAGCTCGATCTCGCCGGAGACCAGCGCGACGGCCGCGAGGAGGATCGCGCTCGTCGTGATGATCACCGCCGCGCTCGCGTGGGCGGGCTCACGGGCCAGGATCCGTCGGCCGGACACGATGTAGACGGCGAGCGCCGACATCGCGAGCAGGACGAGCAGGAACCCGAGGGGCCGGCCGCCTTCCGGGCTGCCACCCGCGGTGAGCGCGCACCCGAGAACGGTCAGGCCGCAGGCCATGAGCCGACGGCGGGTGAGCGGCTCGGACAGGAACGCCGCCGCTAGGAGGACGACCGCGACCGGGTAGGCGTAGAACACGAGCGTGGCCGTTGAAGCGGCGACCCATTGGAGCGCGATCGTGAAGAGAAGCGCGTCCAACGAGTAGAGTGCCCCCAGGCCGCAGAGCCCGGGGAGGGCGCCCCGCGAGGGAAGCGGACGGCGACGTACCGCGAGCAGGAGCCAGACCGCGACTGCCGCTACGATGAACCGCCAGGCGGCGAGCGCGAGCGGGTGGGCTCCCGCCTCGAGGGCGAGCTTGAGGAGCACGGCGACGAAACCGTAGCCGACCGCCGAGGCGACGATCGCCAGCGCACCGATCCGTTCCGAGCGCATGGCGCGGCAATCTAGGCGCGGCCGGGTGACGCGAAAGCCGCTGGACCCCCGCGCCCTTCCTCATGCGACCTGCTAGCATGTCGCGGCATGGGAGACGGCGTGGGCCCGGGCCGGGGCGAGTGGCCGCTCGCCGACACGGTCAAGCCGTACCACCGGCACCTGCTCGCCTGTACGGGAGGCCGGGACTGGACGGCCCGGATCGAGGAGGCCGACGGGCTCCTCGGCCGGATGGCGCGCGACGTCCGGGAGGCGAGCGACGCCGAACGTAGCGGGACCAAGCTGACCGCAACCGACGAGGCCTCCGAGGAGGGCGGAATCGATCTGCTCGTCTTCCCGGACGCCCTCCGCTACCTGGGGGTGGAGGAGACGGCCTGGGATTCGATCCTGCGCTCCCATGTCCGCGAGGGGAGGGCCTGCGACGCGCTTCCCACCACTCCCTTGACGGGCCGCCACGTCTTCGTCTGCGTCCACGGTCGTCGCGACGAGCGGTGCGGGTGCTGGGGCCCGCCGGTCGTCGAGGCCCTGCGCGCGGCATGCGCCGCCGAGGGCGTCAAGGTTCCGGTCCGGGCGACCAGCCACGTCGGCGGCCACAAGTACGCCGGCAACGTGATCGTGTACCCGGACGGCGTGTGGTACGGCTACGTCCGTCCCGAGGACGCCGGCCGGATCGTCCGCGAGCATCTGGCGCGCGGGCGCCTCGTCCAGGACCTCCTGCGCGGACGGATGGAAGCCCGGCCGTTAGGTTCCAGCGCTCCATGACGATCCCCCTGACCGTGCTCACCGACGAAGAGAATCTCTTCGCCGATACCGTCCGGCAGTTCGCCGAGGATTGGATCCGACCGCGGGTGCAGGCTATGGACGAAGCCGGCCGGCTGGACCCGGAGATCATCCCGCCCTGCTTCGAGCTCGGCCTCATGGGGATCGAGATCCCTGAGGAGTACGGCGGGAGCGGCGGCTCGTTCTTTCTGGCGTGCCTCGCGGTCGAGGAGCTCTCGCGCGTGGACCCGTCGGTCGGCGTCTTTGTCGACGTCCAGAACACCCTGTTCAACAACTGCCTGCTGCGCTGGGGGACGCCCGAGCAGATCGCCCGCTACGGCCCGCGGATGGCGACCGAAACCGTCGGCGCGTATGCGCTGTCTGAGGCGTCCAGCGGCTCGGACGCCTTCGCGCTCAGGACGCGCGCCGAGAAGACCGGGAACGGCTATCGGCTCAACGGGGCCAAGCTGTGGATCACGAACGGAGCCGAGGCCGGCGCCTACGTCGTGTTCGCGACGGTGGATCCGGCGGCCGGCTACAAGGGGATCACGGCCTTCCTGGTCGAGCGCGACTTCCCCGGCTTCGAAGTCGGGAAGAAGGAGGACAAGCTCGGAATCCGGGCCTCGTCCACGACCGAGCTCCTGCTCGAGGATTGCGAGGTCCCCGAGGGGAACGTGCTGGGCGAGGCCGGCAAGGGATATCGCGTGGCGATCGAGACCTTGAACGAGGGGCGGATCGGGATCGGCGCCCAGATGGTCGGTTGCGCTCGAGGCGCCCTCGAGGCGGCGCTCGCGTATAGCGGGGAGCGGGAGGCGTTCGGGCGGTCGATCTTCGAGTTCCAGAAGGTGCAGTTCGATCTCGCCCAGATGGCCACCGAGCTCGAGGCGGCGCGGCTCATGGTCCGGAATGCGGCCCGGCTCAAGGACGCCGGCCGGCCGTTCCTCAAGGAGGCGGCCATGGCCAAGCTGTACTCGTCCCAGGTGGCTGAGCGCGTGACCAGCGCGGCGGTGGAGATCTTCGGGGGCTATGGCTACACGCGCGACTATCCGGTCGAGAAGCTCTATCGCGACGCCAAGATCGGAAAGATCTACGAGGGGACCTCGAACATGCAGCTCGCCACGATCGCCAAGGCGCTTGTCGGGTAGGTCGCTGCGTTCGCGGTCGGGGCGGGATCCGGGTATACTCGCTTCATCGTCCAGAACCGGGTCTCAAAGATGCGACTCGATCGTCACAAAGGAGGATTCGCTGTGTCCACGCTCGTGAGCCTGCTCTCGGCCGGACTGATGGCGGTTTCCAGCGCCTCCCCGGACACGGTGCAGCTGTACGAGGACCTCGGTGATCATCATTACGAGATCTCGACCGAGAACCCCCTCGCCCAGCAGTACTTCGACCAGGGCCTCAGGCTGGTGTGGGCGTTCAACCATGCCGAGGCGATCCGCGCCTTCACCGAGGCCGCGCGCCTGGATCCCGAGTGCGCCATGTGCTACTGGGGGATCGCCTACGCCTACGGCCCCAACATCAACGCGCCGATGGATTCGACGAGCGGCGTGGCCGCTTGGAACGCGGTCCAGGAGGCGCTCGCCCGAAAGGACCATGCGAGCGACCGTGAGGACGCCTTCATCGACGCCGTGGCGCAGCGGTACGCGGAGGTGCCGCCCGTCGCGCGGGCCGCCCTCGACTCGGCCTGGGCCGAGGCCATGACGGCGGTGGCCGAGCGGTTCCCCGACGACCTCGAGGCGGCGACGGTGGCGGCCGACGCGAGGATGAACCTGAGCCCGTGGAACTACTGGACGCCGGAGGGCGAGCTCCGCCCCGGCCACGATCGGACGCTGGCGATGCTGGAGGGCGCGATCGCGGCCGACTCGACCCATCCGGGCGCGTGCCACCTCTTCATCCACGCCGTGGAGGCGGCCGAGCCCGAGCGCGCCGTCCCGTGCGCCGAGCGCCTGGCCGGTCTCATGCCGGGTGCGGGCCACATCGTCCACATGCCGGCCCACATCTACATCCGTGTGGGGCGCTACGACGACGCGATCCAGGCGAACGTGCACGCCGTCCATACGGACGAGACCTTCATCATGGACACGGGACCGACCGGGATCTATCCGGCTTTCTACTATCCACACAACTATCACTTCCTGTCCTTCGCGTCGATGCACGGTGGCCAGGGCCAGCGTGCGCTCGACACCGCGCGCGAGGCGGCGGCCAAGATGGACCACGACCTGGCCCGGGCGTTCGGCCCCGAGGCGGCCCGGATGCTGGCTCACCCGCACCTCACGCTGACCGCCTTCGGACGCTGGGACGAGACGCTGGCGGAGCCGATGCCCCCGGCCGACATCCCGTTCGCGGCCGGCCTCGCCCACTACGCCCGGGGCGTGGCTCACGCCGCCCTGGAGCACCCCGACGAGGCGCGGGCCGAGCTCGACTCGGTGAACCGGATCGCGACGGGCTTCACGGAGGGGTGGCCCTCGACGGTCATGCAGATCGCCGTCCACTCGTTGAGCGGCGACATCGCGTATCGTCAGGAGGACTATGAA
>DASZOP010000101.1:0-10075 GCA_035550715.1 Gemmatimonadota bacterium
GTCTCCATAGTCAGCGCCGCATGGAGCGAGACGACGTCGGACTCGTCGAGGAGCCGGTCCAGGTCCGCCAGCTCGACCCGGAGCTCTTCCGCCTGGTCCGCCGCCAGGTAGGGGTCGCAGCCGAGGACCCGCATCCCGAACCCCTGGGCGCGCCGCGCGACCTCGCGCCCCACGCGCCCGAGCCCCACGATTCCGATCGTCTTTCCCGCCATCTGGACGCCGGTGAACCGCGAGCGCTCCCACTCGCCGGACTCGAGGCTCCGGGTCGCCGCGGGCAGCCGCCGCGCGAGGGCGAGCAGGAGCGCCCACGTGTGCTCGGCGGTCGCGACCGCGTTGGCGCCCGGCGTGTTCATGACCAGAACCCCGCGATGGGTGGCGGCCTCGACGTCGATGTTGTCGAGCCCGGCCCCCGCGCGCCCGATCACGCGGAGGCTCGGCGCGCGGGAGAGGAGCTCCTCGTCGACGCGTGTTTCGCTCCGGACGATCAGCGCGTCGTGCCCGGCGATCGCATCGAGCAGGGCCGCCCGCTCGAGCCTGCCCGGCGCGGTCACGTCAGCATCGGGCGCGGCCTTGAGCCGCCCGAGCCCCGCGTCCGACAGCGGATCGGAAACGAGGACGCGGAAGGTCTGAAGTGCTGTCGTCGGTCTCACGCCGGGTCTGGGACCACCATGATGCCTTCCACGCGGAGGAAGTCCTGGTCGAAGGTTGCCACGGCACCGATTCTCCGTGCCCGGGCGATGGCCACGATCGCCGCGTCGGTGAAGCTCGGATTCGAGCCCGGAAATCCGCGGAAACAATCGAACGCGTCTAGGAACACCGTGGAGGACGGGACGAACTCGAGCTCCTCCATGGCCAGAAGCCATTCTCCCGCCGAGACCGCGGCGGCCAGGTCCCGACGTCGAGCCAGCACGGTCGTCAGCTCGAGGAAGACGTACTCCGGGAGCAGCGCCACACCCCATTTTCCCGACGTCACTTCTTCCATCACACTCAGCGCCCTTGCGTGATGCGCGTCCCCCTGGTTGTGATAGGCGACGAGAAAGCTCGTATCCAGAACGATCCCTGCGGCCTCGTCAGACGCCATACACGATTTCGTCGATTTCTTCGCTCAGGCGCTCGTTTCCTGGCGGATACAGCTCGGGCCTCCAGTCCCGCAGGCTTCGCTTCCGCCCCTGACGGCTGGGAGTCGCCAGATAGCCTCGGATCGCCTCGTTGACGACGTCCCCGATGTTCTTCCCCTCGAGGGCCGCCCGCGCCTTGAGCTCCCGGTAGGCGACCTCGTCCAGGTTCCGGATGGTCGTGTCCATGAGTGCATTGTAACACAGGCGTGCGAAGTGTGCAAGGGTTAGCGAACGCGGCGGGCACCACCCAGGCCAGTGATGCTGCCGCCGCGTCGCTGACGCCCGTCCCCCCAGGGGGCCAGGGGGATGTGGGCGCGATCTTTCCGTTCCTAGCCGGTCGTGAATCTGGCCTTCGCGGCGAGGAACCCGTTTGCCGAGGGCGTGCCCCAGGCCTCGATCCGGACCTGGATCCCGAGCGTCAGCCGGAGCGCCACGTCCGCCAGCGTGAACACGTCACCGGAAAGGTCGATGATCGAGTCGCTGGCGATCCGGATCAGCTTCCCGTCGCTGGTCCTGCAGGTCCGCGCCAGGAGATCCACCTTGACGACGATCCCGGTGACGATCCCCTCCGCGTCGTTCCCGCTATCGTTCGCTTCCTTCTCGAACGAGCACCGGGTGACCTCGAGGATGCCCTCCAGGTTGAGCCTGACATCGGCCTCGATCCGAATCTTGAGGCCGGCGTCGACCGCGGCCTTGACCTCGGCCAGCGTGCGGAAAAGCCCGCCCGCCTCGATCACCGCGTCGGTCGCGATCTTGAGCTTCTTGCCGCTCTCGAGCGTGACGATGCGAGCGTTCAGATCGACCGCGACGATGAGGGAATTCATCTTTTCCTGCTCGTCCTCTTCGCCCCCACCGTCGTCCCCCTGCCCGCCGCCCACGATCTCGAACCGGATGCGGATGGCGGTGGCGCCGTCGTTCTCGATCGTGCCGCGGACGTCGGCGTTGACGGTGAAGCCCGCTTCCATCTTCTTCTTCACATCCTCCAGGTTCTCGCAGCCGCAATCCTCGTCCGACTGGAACTCGGTGCCGGAGTGGGTCTTGACCTTGAGCCCCCCGACGAGCGTCACCGACTTGTCGGCCAGGTCGACCTCCTGGACGTGACCGTCGATGACCGCCGTCGAGTGGTTGTCCGACCTGCCGCCGCCCGAGCCGCCGGAGCCGCCAGACCCGTCGGAGCCGCCTTCCGAGTCGCCCTCCGGGCCCGGCCCGCAGGAATCGCAGGTTCCGCCCTTCACGAACCGGATCCTGACGACGACCACGACACCGCCTTCGACGAACCCGTCCATGTCGCAGAGGACGGGGGTCCCGGCCTCGAGGGCGGCCTTGACCTCGGCGAGGGTGTCGAAGTCGCCGCTCTCGTCGATCTCGGAGAAGAGCGTGATCTGGAGCCGGACGTTTCCGGCGAGGGTGAGCCTTCCCGTGGACGGATCGACCGCCTTCACCTGACCGAGGACCTTGCCCTCGGCCGTTCCGGTCAGGGATGGACCCGCCGGGCCGGGCAGACCGGACGGATCGCTCGGAGCATCCGTGGTCGCGAAGGGACTTGCCCCGTCGCACGCGGCCCCGATCGACACCAGGGCCGCCAACAGGGCGGCTACGACGATGGGGGATGGACGCATGGTGGTTCCTCCTTTCGACGGGGGAAGGTTCACCCCAAGGAGGAACCCGGGACGTCCGAAAATACGTGCTCCGTCACTCGGGCCGGATCCAGGCCTCCCCGACGATGAGTCCTTCGGCGGTGGGGATCCCCTCGGCGTCGATCTGGACCCGCCCGCCGCGGGTCGGCGCCTCCGCGACCTCAGCCGTTCGGGGACCGAGCCGGACCACGTCCCCGTCCGTCGTCGTGCAGGTCCCATCCACGAGGTTCACGGAAGGCCTCCTTCGGGGGGAATGGTGACGAGGGAGGTCACCCGGGAGGAGGTCGCGTCGGAAGCGGAAAATACGCGGTCGGCTTGGACCGCCGGAGGGTCAGCCGTCCAGCTCGAACCGGATCTCGGTCGCCCGGAGGTCGCCGTCCTCGTCGATGGCGAGCCCCTCGGCCAGGACAGGGAGGCCCAGGGCGACCGCGACCGCGACCGCCGAGAGCGTGACGTAGTCGCCGCCCAGCTCGATGACGCGGTCGTGCGGGATCTCGACCTTGGTCCCGTCGTCGAGCTCGATCATCCGGGCGAGGAGATCGACCGAGGCGACCAGGCCCAGGATCTCGATCTGGGTTCCGACCTGGACCAGGCCGAGACGCTCCTCGAGGAGCCGGACTGCGGCCTCGACGTCGATCCGGCCGGCGCCGGTGAGCCGGGCGTCTGGGACGTCCTCGGCCGAGTCCTCGATCGCGTCCCGCACCTCGTCGGCGCGCGCGAAGGGGGCGAAAGCGATCAGGACCGCGCCCTCCCCGCTCGCCAGCGCAGCGGCGAACGAGGTCCCGCTCCACCGCCCCATGGCCGCCGCGGGCAGGAGGCTCACGAGACCGACTCCGGGAGCCGACACCGAGACCCAGGAGCCCCAGTTCGAGAAATCCGCCTTGGCGTCGCCGGGATCGGTGGCGGCGACCCCCATGACCTCGTCCTGGCCGGCCGGGTACTGGCGTTCCTCGGACCCCTTGTTTCCGGCCGATGCCATGAACACGATCCCGCGCTGGCGCGACTCCTCCTCGATCACCTGCTGGAGGACCTCGGACTCGACCTCCATCCCGAGGCTCAGGTTCACGATCTGGGCGCCCCGGTCCACCGCGACCTCGATCCCGCGGGCGATGTCGACCGCCTGGCCGATCCCGTCCGAGTCCAGGATGCGTATCGGCAGGACCTCGGCCTCGGGGGCGACGGCGACGACGAGCCCGGCCACGAACGTCCCGTGGCCGACCGCCTCGTCGACGAGCCCGTCCTCGTCCGAGTCGATCCCGTCGGGCGCGTCCGAGACATCGGCGTCGCCGTCGACCAGGTCGGTCCCGCCGGGGGCGAGGCGGCCGGCGAGCTGCGGGTGCGCCGGATCGACGCCCGTGTCGAGCACGGCCACGATCACACCCTCGCCCCGGCTGTCCCCCCACGCCTCGGGGGCGCGGATCCGGCGGAGGGCCGCCTGGTCCTCGCGGTCCGGGGGCCGGAGCGCCGGGTCGGCGAACGCCATCGTGCTCCGGCTCTGGGCCTCGGGGACGCCCAGCCTGCCATTCGGCGAGGCGCCCGCCAGGTCGGGGTCTTCCTGCATCTCCGGGAGGACCTCCTCGACCGTGGTCTCCTCGGGGAGTCCGAGGAGATAGACCCGCTGGGACTCGATCGCCTCCAGGGTCGTGGTCCCGTAGCGGGCGTGGATCGTGGCGATGTCGACCCCGAGCGCCAGGCGCGCCAGGACCTCGGCGGGGATGAAGCTTTCGGGGGGGAGCTCCGGCCCGGGACCCGGCCCGGGGTCCGGGTCGGGCGCGCTCGGGACGGCGGCTTCGCCGCAACCGGCCAGGAGCGCCGCCAGGAGAAGGATCCTCAGACCGCGGGTCATGACCTCGATTCCTCCCGGTCCGCGGGGGTCCGGCCCGACAGCGTGAAGGCCGCCCACTCGTGGGGCGGCCGGCCTTCGCCGATTCGCTCTCGCATGGTACCCCGGAGCGCCTCCCGCACCCCTTCCCCGGCTCCGAGGCGCGCGTAGAAGCGGTCCATGAACCCGGCCGCCACCCGGTCCTCGACCGGCCAGAGGCTCGCCACGAGGGCCCTCACCCCCGCGTACTGGAAGCCCCGTGCCAGGCCCAGGAGCTCGTCCCCCTCGAGCACCGCGTGGCGGCCCGTCTGGCAGCCGCTCAGGACGGCCAGATCGGCATCCAGCCTGAGATCGAACAGGTCGTAGAAGGTGAGCCGGCCATCGGCGAGCTCGATCGACGAGAGAAGCGGGTTGTCGCCCCGGAACTCGGCATGGGCGGCAAGGTGGAGGATCGTCGCCCCGGCCCCGTGACGCCGGAGAGCGGCCCGGGTCGCGGAAGCCCCGGTCAGGACCTTGGCGCCGGGAAGCCGCGCCCGTACGGCCGCCACCTCGCGGGCGATCCCCGGGAGCCCTTCCACCTCGTAACCGAGGACGAGCGGGCAGGTCTCCAGCGCCGGCTTCCTCCCGCCGGCGCGGTCGAGCGCCAGGAGAGCCCGCGCGCTCGGCGCGATCGAAACCGCGCGTCCTTCGATCAGGTGGCTCCGCCCGTCACGGAGGGCGTGGAACGGCAGATAGAAGAGGGGCCCGGCCGGGATGACCACGATCGCGGCCGGGTCGTCGAAGAGGCCCTCGATCGGCTCCCACACGAGCGCGTGGAGGCGGTCGAGCGCGTGGAGCTCGGCGGCGCGGAGGGCGTCGGCGTGGGCCTCGAGATAGGCGGACCCGAGGGCGGTCTTCCCGGTCAGGAAGATCCACGCCCCGAGGGCCTCCTCGATCTCACCCCGCGCGGCGATCATGGGCGCCCACCGGAGGCCCTTCCTATCGACGACGAACGCGTGGAGGACACCCTTGAGAAACGCATAGGAGACGACCGTCTCGCGCGGGGCGAGGATTTCGCGCAGATCGGACAGGGTGTCGCGCCGGGCGGCGCGCCGTTCGGCCGCCACTTCGATCCATCCACCTCGCGAGGCCCGGTCGAGCTGGAGCCGCCGAAGGTGGTGCGCGAGCTCGGCTTCGCGGCGAGAGATCGCCTCCCGGATGGGCTCGGCGGCCGATCGCGAGGCCTCCTCCCGCTCGGCCTCGTTCAGCCGCCGGCGGAGATGGTCCAGCTCCTCGATCCGGCGGCGGAGCCCCCGGCCGGGGCCGCGGCCCTTTGCTCGTTCGCCGGCCGGGGGTTCGAGCTCGACCCTCGCCCCCGCGAGCCGGTCGCCCAGGACCCGTCCCTTGGCCGACTCGACGACCTCGAAGGCGGCCTCGGGATCCGAGGGGTCCCCCTCGCCGAAGAGGAGGGTGAGCGCGAGCGATTCGTAGATCCCGATCTTGTCGCGCTGGTAGGAAGCCTGGAGCTCGTCCGGGACGATCCTGGCGCGGAGCCGCTCGAGATCGGCGATCGCCGCGCGAAGATGACGCCGGCGGGGACCCGCGTTCTCGGCGAGCTCGGCCAGGAGGGCGTGAGCGCGCCAGGTGACGTCGGGGGAGGGCGACCGCTCGAGCCCTTCGAGCGCCGCCAGGGCCTGGCCGCGGGCGAAGGCGGGGCGGTCGAGCGCGGCGAGTGCTCGGCCGGCCACGATCCGGGCGTACGCGGCCTTGGCGGCCAGGGCGCGCACCTCGAAGATCTCTACGGCGGCATGCGCGGCCTCGAGCGCCGGTACCGGCTCTCCGCGGCGGAGGGCAATTTCGGCGCGGTATAGGCTCGCTAGCGCCGCCAGGACCTCGTTTCCCTCGCGGCGAAAGCCCGACTCCGCCTCCGAGAGCCGCTCGCCGGCCTCCCTCCAGCGCCTCAAGTGCAGCGCCCCCAGACCCGCCCACAGGGTCGCCTTGACCGCCTCCTGGGCGAGCCCCAGCTCGGCGAGCTCGGCCCGCGCCAGGGTCGCCTGGCGGCGCGCCTCCTCCCAGGCGTTCAGGGAGAGAAGGAGCTCGGTCTCGTCCAGCGTGCAGAGCGCGGCATGGCGCTCGTCCCCGAGCTCCCGCTCGACCGCGCGGACCCGGTCGAGGTCCCTCAGCGCCTGGCTGTACCGGCCGGCTAGGAAAGCAAGGTAGGCGAGCTGGTATCTGCACTGGCTCTCCCTGAGCCGCTCGCCGCGCGAGCGATAATGGCGCAGGGCACGGCGATAGCCGCGCCTCGCCTCGGCCAGCTCGCTCCGCTCGGCGAAGACGTTGGCGCGGTTGAACTCGATGACCGCGGCCGCGTCCTCGTCGCCCGCCTTCCGGAAGGCGTCCACCGCGCGCGCATAAGCGTCCAGGCTCTCGGCGTCCCGTCCGAGTCGGTGATGGACGTTTCCCACGTTGGCGTCGACCTGGGCGGCCAGGACCGTCTCGCCGTGAGCACGGAAGACTTCCCGCGCCTCGTCGGCGGCCGACATGGCCTCGTCGTAGCGTCCGAGGTGCATGAGGGGATCGATCATGGAGCGGAGGACCCGCGCCCGCTCGACCTCGTCCCCGAGATCGCGGTAGAGGCGCTCGGCCTCCTCGTAATCGGCGAGGACCTCCCGCTGCCGCCCCGCGGCCAGGGCCGCCAGGGCCCGCGCCCGGTGAGCCAGGGCGCGGCTCTTCAGGTCCCCGGCCCGCTCGGCGGCGAGCCACGCGCACTCGGCCAGCTCGCCCGCGGCGCGGGCGTCGGTCCGGTGGAGCTCCTGGACGCGGTCCCTTAGGGTCTCGACCAGCCGCGGCGTGGCCAGGCCCGGGTCGTCGGCCAGGATCGCGAGGAGCTGGGCCCTGGTCTCGACCGCCGCCGGGTCGCCGCGTATCGACGGGCGGGTCATGCTTCCCTCGCCTCCAGCGTGATCTGCCCAACCCGGACCGCGCCGCCCGTCGTCAGCGAGAGGAGGTCCAGCCGGTACGCCCCCGGCTGAACGGGGGTCAGGACGAAGAGGCCGGTCGGATCGCCGGTCGCGCGGGCGACCATCGTCCGGCCGCGCCAGAGAGCGGCCAGTATGTCCCCGGGCGGTGGCGCATCGTCGAGGAGGAGCTGGCCGGTCACGCGAAGCGCCTCGCCATCGTCGGCGGTCGGCGCGACCTCGATGTCGAGGTGCCCGCCCGGGATCTGGTAGAGGAGCCGCTGGCCGGGCGCGCCGCCCCGGACGCCGGCCAAAGCGGGCCGCGAGAAGGCGCCCTCGACGAGCCTGGCCAGGGACCACTCGCGTCTCTTCGCGGGCCGGGGCGACTCGGCCGGGATCCCCAGCGCCCGCTGAACGAGCTCTTCGGGGGCCGCCAGAGGCCGCTCGCCGGTCACGGTCTCCAGGAGCTCCCCCGCCCATCGCTCGGCGTCCCGGCAGCGGTCGCAGGTTGCCAGGTGGTCCGCGATCTCCCGGGTATCGTGACGAGCGGGATCGACGAGACGGTCCATGATCCGATCGAGGGGGATGTGTTCGCTCATCGTACCTCCGTGGCTGGCTCCCCCATCTCTGCCGGTGGGGGCCCGATCGGCGTCCACCGGCTCCCTTCCCGGACCCCCGTGGCCTCCGGGGGGCGCCGGAAACCGAAGGGCCCCGCATTGGGAGAGGCCGCCCGGCCCGTGAAAATACGCGAGCGGCGTGCCGCGCCGGGCGCCTTCAGAACCCGCCCTCCTCCAGACGCTCCCGGAGCTTCTCGAGGCACCGTCCGCGCGTCGGGCCCAGGCTCCCGAGCGGCATGCCGAGCCGCTCGGCGACCTCGTCGTAGGGGGGGGTCGGCTCCTCCCAGAAGAGCATGGTCAGCATGTCGCGGCACCTACCGTCCAGGCGATCGACGGCGTGTCGGACCAGGGCCGCCCGCTCCGCCCTCTCGCTCGCGTCGTCGGCCGGGGGCGACTGCCAGGGGAGGCCGCTTCCGGCCGGGTCCGCCGCGACCCGTCGTTCCTGCTCGGCCGTCCGGGAGCGCCGGCGGGCGGTGCGCCACGCCTCCCGGCGGGCGATCGTCGAGATCCACCCCGGGAGGGCCGCGGGCTCGGAGAGGAGGTCCAGATTCCGCCAGACGATCGTGAACACGTCCTGGAAGGCATCGGCCATCTCGTCGGCCGATAGGCCGGCCCGGGAGCCGAGGGCGTAGACGAGGTTGGCGTAGCGGCGGACGAGGTCGCCCCAGGCGGCCTCGTCGCCCTCCAGGCAGCGGCGGATCAGCTCGCGATCGGAGGTCAGCGCACGATCCGGAAGTTGAACATGGGGGTTCCGAGGGCGCCCATGAGGCGGATCCAGAGGGGGAGGAGCATCTCGGTCCCGCGCGAGGCCTCGATCCCGCCCATGTCGATGACGCTGTCCAAGCGCCACCCGAACCAGTCGTTCAGGTAGTGGGCGACCTCGGTCTTGGCCGCGGCGTCCTCGCCGCAGACGAAGATCGCGTGGTCGCCGCCGCCGAGCTTCTCCGGGGCCACCATGACGCTCGCGTTCACGGTGTTCAAGGTCTTGACGACCTTGGCCTTCGGAAAGGCGCGCTGGACCTGCTCGCCCAGAGAGTCGGTGTTGCAGACGGTCATGGTGGGCGGCATCCCCTTGGAGAAGTCGAGCGGGTTGGCGACGTCGATCAGGATCTTCCCTTCCAGGTTGGCCTTGCCCGCGGCTTCCAGCGCCTTCAGGCTGGCCGTGCCGGCGGTCGCGTTGATGACGACCTCGCCGTGCCTGGCGGCCTCGTCGAAGGTCGCCACCCTGGCGGTCGGGCCTGCCTTCTCGAGCCAGTCGGAGAGGGACTCGCCGTAGCCCCGCTTATCGCCCAGCTTCCCGGGGTCGCGGGTGCCGAGCACGACGTCGTGGCCGCTCTGGGCCAGGCTCGTGCCCAGGGTCTGACCGACGACGCCGGAGCCGATGATGCCGATCTTCATGGGCGGGTCTCCCTTTCCCTGAAATCAGAGATTCTGCGGCCGATCGCCCCAATAGTAGTCGGGGCGCTGGAAGACCGTCACGGCCGCTGAGCGGGGGGCGGCAGATCGTGTATCATTCCGTACCCGTGGTTACGCAGCCCCGCATGACCCGACGATCGCTCTCCGTGCTCTTTGCCGTCGTCCTCGGCGCATCCACAGGCAGCGTTTCCGACCCGCGTCCCAACATTCTGCTGATCGTCGCGGATGACCTGGCGTACGCCGATCTCGGGGCATACGGCGGCGACATCCGGACCCCTCACATCGACGCCCTGGCCGCGGAGGGAATCCTCTTCACGCAGTTCCACACGGCCCCGCTCTGCGCCCCGACGCGGGCGATGCTGATGACGGGCAACAACAACCACGTCGCGGGGGTGGGTCTGCAGTGGGCGTCGGGTCCGCTTCAGCTCCACCTCCCCGGATACGAGACCCATCTGTCGGATCGCGTACGTCCGATGCCGCTTCTCCTGAAGGATGCCGGATATCACACCTACATGGCTGGAAAGTGGCA
>DASZOP010000102.1:0-37725 GCA_035550715.1 Gemmatimonadota bacterium
CTGGCGAACGGGCTCGAGGTCTGGGGGTTCCTGGCCCGGATCGGAACCGCCATCGGCGTGGTGATCGCCACGCCACAGATCGGAGCCGTGCTCATGGCGACCGCCTTGATCGGTGCGGCCGCGCTCTACGAACTCAATCGACTGCTCGTCCCCGAGAGGAGAACCGCATGATGCGCCGGTCCTGTCCCGCCCCGTCCCGGGGCCGCGCCTTCCTGCTCACCCTGCTGCTGACGATGGCGCCCAGCGTGGTCCTCGCGTCGCAGGCGGTGGGCCAGGTGGCGCCCGACACCACCTCCCAGCCCGAGCCCTCGCTCGCCGAGGTCCGGGACCGGGTCGAAGCGCGCTACCAGGTGCTCCCGCTCCGGGGAGGGATCGCCCTGCTGCCCAAGTACGGCGACACCGACGTCCAGTCGCTCGAGCTCTCCGACGGACAGATCGCGATCAACGGTGCGCCGGTGACCGGGGCCGAGCTGGACGAGCGGGTGGGGACGGACGCGGCCGACATCCGGCGTCTCTCGTTCATGGACCCCGACGAGCGGCGGGTCCTGTTCGGCATCGGGCCCTCTCCTGAGACTGCCGAAGGGGTCGCCTCGGATACGACGGCGGCGGACACGACGCTCGCCGAGGAGGACGAAGGGGACTCCGAGAACCAGGAGGGGATCGACGTCGGGAGCTCCGGGGACCGCGTGCGGGTCGGCGCGGGGATCGAGGTCGCGGAGGGCGAGGTGGTCGACGGCGACGTGGTTTCGGTCGGCGGCTCGGTCAGGGTCGACGGCACGGTCGAGGGCGACGTGGTGGCGGTCGGCGGAGGGGTCCGCCTCGGTCCCGAAGCCGTCGTCGACGGCGAGGTCACGTCGGTCGGCGGGACGATCGACCGCGACCCCGGCGCCGTCGTCCACGGGACCGTCAACGAGGTCGCGTTCGCCCCTCACATGAGCTGGGACGAGGACTGGGGGCCGGGGCCCTTCTTCGCCGGCGTGACCGGGCTGATCGGCACGATCGTCTGGATCGCGGTCCTGATCCTCCTCGTCTGCCTGGCCTATCTCCTGGCGCGGCGGCCGATCGAGCGGATGGAATATCGAGTCGGCACCAGCGCGTGGAAGGCCGCCCTGGTCGGGCTCGTGGCGCAGCTCCTGTTCGTCCCCGCGCTCGTCCTGACGTGCGTGGTGCTCGCGATCTCGATCATCGGGATCCCGTTTCTGCTGCTCGTCCCGTTCGCGATCCTGGCGCTGGTGATCGGCTCGCTCCTCGGGTACACGGCGGTCGCCAAACATCTCGGACACGTGGCCGAGAGCCGGTTCGGGTGGCACCACGCCAGCCCGTACATCTCGCTCCTGATCGGGGTCGGTCTCATCATGCTGTTGAGCTTCTTCGGTCACGCGCTCGGAGTCGCCGGCGGCCCGCTCAAGCTGTTCGGCACGGTGCTGACGATCCTCGGCTTCATCGCTCAGTACGTGGCATGGACGATCGGCCTGGGGGTTCTGCTCCTGACCCGGTTCGGCACCCGCTACCGGTGGGGCGACGGCGAGACGCCCGAGCCCGTCCCGGCACCCCCGCCGCCCGTCACCGCGACGTACGACCAGCCTGGAGTTCCGCCTCCCCCTACCGTCTGAATAGGAACAAGGCCCCTCCCCGGCTGGTATACTGCGGCCGAGGAGGGGTCATCATCATGCGCAACATCCGTACGATCTTCGAGCTCGTCGTCGTCCTCGCCCTCGCGGTGGCCGCCCCGGCCGACCTGCAGGGCCAGGCGCAGGCGCCGACCTACCGTGTCATCCTGTACCTGGCCGAGGAGGGCGCCCCCCAGCAGGTCCAGATCCAGCGCCTCGACGAGGTCTGGTCGGAGGCCGACGGAGCCCAGCGGCTCCAGAGCCTGCTCGACAGCGGCGCCGTCCGGCAGCTCGAGGAGGTCACGCTGGTGCCGGGGCAGGAGCCCCCCACCATCCGCTTCGGGGACGTCACCTTCCGCGTGCGGGGCGTCCTCAAGGAGCCGCGCATGGACAGCATGTTCCTGAGGCTCGAGGTGGACGGCGGCCGGGAGGCCCTGGTCAAGGAGATGATCGCGGGGTTCGACGAGACGATCGTGCTGGCGTATCCGTTGGCGGAGGGGAACAGCTCGGTGGTCGCGCTCCTCGTCCCGGTTCCCTGACGGGCGTTGAAGATGGCCAGGCTCTTCGTTGCACTCGCTCGGCCATCCTGCGGCGTACAGGGAACCTACGCCTCGGATGGCCTCCCTCGCGCGCCTCGATCCTGGCCATCTTGAACGCCCGTATCTGCTGATAGGCACCACCGCCGGGCATTCTCTGCCCTGTCCACTTTTCACGCGCCGGGGGGCGGGCTACGTTCGGCGGCCGTGAGCGGATTACGAGCCCCGAGACCCGTTCCGATCGCCCTCGCGGCGGCATTGTGGACGGCGGCCGGCTGCGGAGGTGCCGATCCCGGCTATCCCTCGCGCGACTGGAGCGGCCGCTACGCGACCCAGGTGGTCGAGTCGTCCACCGACTGCCAGGGCGCAACCGCGCCGCCGTCCATGACTGGACTCATCCTCTCGCTCGAGCACTACGACAACAACCAGGTCGCCGTCCAGGTTACCCCGCTCATCCGGCTGGCCGGCGAGTTCGACGGAGACCACCTGGAAACCACCAACGTCATCCGGGAATCGGTCTCGCTGCCGGACACCTTGCTCGCCAGGGTCACGGCCGCCGATTCCATCGAGACCATCATCTACCGGTTCGAGGCGGACTTCGAGAGGAACGGATTTCAGGGGCGCTATCTGATCCGGGCTCCCGATCTGCGGGCGCTGGTCCTCGAGGGTTCGGGGAAGCGGTGCCAGATCCGCTACGTGCTCTCCGGTCAGCGGATCCGGGAGGCGTCGGAGCAGCGGCCGACCGCGTCCGCCCGCCCGACCGCCGACACCGGCTAGTCGGACACGACGCGCCGGATCCCGCTCAGCCACCCGGCCAGGCGGCTTCCAAGCGGGGTGGTCGCGCGGCCCGGCGGAAGGACGTCCCAGGCGACCCCGTTCCGCGTCGTCGAGGCGTGGATCATCCGGCCTTCCCCGGCCAGGATCCCGACGTGGGTCACCCGGTCGCCGGGCGGCTCGACGAAGAACGCGAGGTCGCCCGGCCGGACCTCCCCCCAATCGGGACCCGGGTCCACCGGCCGGCCGTTCCGCGACTGAGGATCGGCATCCCGGGGTAGTCGGATCCCGTGGAGTCCGTAGATCCGCTGGACCAGACCCGAACAGTCGAACCCTTTCTCCGAGGTGCCGCCCCACAGGTACGGCAGGCCGAGAAAGCTGGCGGCATGCTCGACCAGCGCCTCCCCCTTCCGGGGGAACCGCTCGCCCAGGCGGCGGGCGGGGAGGGCGGCCTCCCGGTCGAGCCACCCCGCCGTGCCGTCGGGCAGGATGGCGGCGAGGGGACCTCGACCGGGATCCTCGATCCGGAGCCGGGCGCCCTGGACCAGGTCCGCCACCTGGGGCGAGCCGGAGTCCGGGCCTTCGCGCAGGACCGCCCCGCGGGCCACGACGACCCACGCGCCGGGATCATCCCGGGGCGGCCCGTTCAGAGAGCGGGCGAACTCCTCCGGATCGTCCACCGCGGACCGGACGACCGACCCCTGGTGGACCCAGCCGGGATAGCCGTCGGCCAGCCTCACCTGGAGCCAGGGATCCCGGGCGCCCAGCACGAGCGCTTCCTCGCCGAGGATCATCTGCGTGACGAGCTCGGCCGTGTGCCGGGGCTCGGCCCGCACATGGGCGAGGCTGCGATGGGCGGTCGCCCGGTGGGGGGCCGCGGTGAGATCGGGAACGGTCCGTTCAAGCGCCCCGCTCACGACGTTTCCACTCCGACCATCCCGCTCCGATCGACGAACTGGAGCTCGTAGAGACGAGCGTAGAGCCCGCCCGCGGTGCGAAGCTCTTCGTGCCTCCCCTGCTCCCGCACCTCGCCATGGTGGAGGACGACGATCCGGTCGGCGCTGCGGACGGTCGACAGCCGGTGCGCGATCACGAGCGACGTCCGGCCGACCAGGAGCGTCCGGATGGCGTCCTCGATCAGCGCCTCGCTCTCGCTGTCCACGCTCGAAGTGGCTTCGTCGAGGATCAGGACGGGGGGGTCGAACGCGAGCGCACGCGCCAGCGAGACGAGCTGCTTCTGGCCGGTCGAGAGAGTCCGGCCGCGCTCGCCTACCGGCGTGTCGAGCCCGGCCGGGAGCGCCGCGACGAACCGCTCGGCGCCGACCGCGGTGATCGCGGCCGCGAGGCGCACGCCATCGATCTCGGGCTCGTCCAGACCCACGTTCTCGGCCAACGTGCGCGAGAAGAGGAACGGGTCCTGGAGGACAAGGCCGATTCGCTTCCGGAGCTCCGCGATCGGGTACTCGCGGACGTCGAGGCCGTCCAGGAGGATCCGGCCGCGCGTCGCCTCGTAGAAACGGGCGAGCAGGCTCGCGCAGCTCGTCTTGCCGGACCCGGTCGGACCGACCAGAGCGACCCGGCTCCCCGGGTCGACCCGGAACGTCACCCCCTTGAGGACCCAGGTCGCGGGGGTGTAGCGGAACCACACGTCCTCGAACCGGACCTCGCCGGCGGCCTCGGGGAGTCGCTCGGCCGTCCGGATGGAGGCGACCGGCTCGGGCAAGGGCTCGTCCAGGAGATCGACCAGCCGCTCTCCGGACGCCATCGCCGCTTGGAGGAGGTTGTACTTCTCGGCCAGGTCCCGGATCGGGGCGAAGAACTTCTCGCCGTACTGGATGAACGCGACCAGCGAGCCGAACGTGAGCGCGCCCTGGAGGATCTCGCCGCCCCCGTACCAGATCACGAGCGCGATCGACAGGGCGCCCAGGACTTCGACGATCGGGTAGAAGAGCGCGTAGTAGAGGATCGAGCGGACCTGGGCGTCCCGGTGCCCCCGGTTCAGGGCTCCGAACTCGCTTGCGCTCCGCCGCTCCTGGCGAAAGAGCTGCACGACGTCGAGCCCCGTCACGTGCTCCTGGAGGTACGCGTTCATCCGCGCCACCCACATCCGGATCTCCCGGTAGACCGTCCGCATACGGATCCGGAAGAAGAGCGAGACCACGAGGATGAACGGGATGACGGCGAGCGTGACGAGGGCGAGCCGCGCATCGACGAGGAACATCGTCACCGCGACGGCGGCCAGCATGAAGACGTCGCTGAGGACCGCGATCACGCCCGAGGAAAAGAGATCGTTCAGGACCTCGACGTCGCTGGTCACCCGGGTCACGAGCCGGCCGACGGCCTGGCGGTCGAAGAACGGGACGGGGAGGCGCTGGAGGTGATCGAAGAGACGCTCCCGGAGATCGTGCATGGCTTGTTGGCCGATCCACGCCGTGAGCCAGGTCTGAAGGAATCCCAAGGCGAAGTCGAGGACGAGGAGGCCGGAGTAGAGCGCCGTCACCCCGAGGAGACCCCTGGCATCGCCGACGGCGATGTGGCGGTCGATCGCTACCTTGACCAGGTAGGGCTGGAGGGCCTGGATCCCGGCCAGGAGGAGGAGCAGGAAGAGCGCCGCCGCCATCGCCTTCCGGTACGGGGCCAGGAAGGTGAGCATCCGACGGGCCAGTCGCCGGTCGAAGGGAGCGTAGCGGATCTCGTCGGTGCGCGGGTTCAATCCTCCTCCGGGTCGTCTTGGCGGGGACGATCCCCGGATCGGGAACCGACCGCGTGCCGAGAAAGTGCCGGGGTTGCCGTGCCCGGGTCAACCCGCGTCCCGCGGTGGGAGCGGAAGGGGTCGCGGGCTACCTTCACGTCATCGGGGAACCGGCCGCTCGGACGGGGTACGACCGGTGGGTCGCGCTGCAGAGTCGGAGGAGACATGCGAGGACGAACGGTGATGACGGTGGCCATGGCGACGCTGACTCTCCTGGGTTGCCGACGGGGGGACGACGAGAACGACGGTCGCTCCGCCTCGTCCGGGGAGGCCCAGGTCGAGGAGGGCCTCGGGACGCTCCGGGTGATGAACCAGGTGTCGGAGCCGGTCGCGATCTACCTCGACGGACGTGAGATCTATTCCGTTCCGCCCGGGCGCGCCTACACGTTCCGGAACCTTCCCCTCGGCGAGGTCAACCTGTACGCGGTCGGGCGCGTGTCGGAGCGCCATTACGGGCTCCCGGTGCTGACGATCGAAGAGGGCGAGGATTACGAGTGGACGATTCGCCCGTAACCCGCAACGAGGGCCTGCGGCTGGGGCCTGGGGCGAGCCTGGCGGTTCTCGGTCTCCTGGCCGGGCTCGCGATCGGATGGCTCCTCTGGCGCTCGTCGCCCGGGGATCCGGGCCCAGGATCGGCGGAGGCGCTCCCCGGACCCGGCGCGGAGGCGTCGGTCGAGGGCGTCAGCATCGCCCACGACCCCGTCCTGGGCCCTGGCGACGCCAGGATCACGATCGTCGAGTTCTCGGACTTCGAGTGCCCCTTCTGCACGCGGTTCGCGCAGGACACCGCACCCCTCCTGCGCCGGCAGTACGCCGACGACGTGCGGTGGGTGTTCGTCAACAACCCGCTCCAGGCGATCCATCCGCGCGCCTACGACCTCGCGCTGGCCGGCGAATGCGCCCACGAGCAGGACCGGTTCTGGCCCTTCTACGACGCCATGTTCAGCGATCGGTACGGGACGACGGAGGGCGGTGTGGCGAACGCAGCCCGAGACATCGGGGTCGACACCGCGCGCTTCGAGGCGTGCTACCGGAATGCGGACCACGCCGGGGAAGTGGCTGCCGATCTCAAGGAGGCCCAGAAGTTCTACATCCTGGGGACGCCGACGTTCTTCGTGAACGGGCGTCGCCTGGAAGGCGCGCTCCCCGCCGAGACGTTCGCCATGGTGATCGACTCGATCCTGGCGACCCCCAACTAACTTCGTTCGATCTCGTCCTCGAGCCGCTGGCGCCGGTATAGCGCCGCGTACGCACCGTTCCTCTCGAGCAGCTCCTCGTGCGTGCCGCTCTCGACGACGCGGCCCAGGTCGAGCACCACGATCCGGTCGGCGGCTCTGAGGGTCGACGCGCGGTGGCTGATCAGGATCGTGGTCCGCTCGGCCATGAACCTCCGGAGCCGGGAGAGGATCCGCTCCTCGGTGGCGGTGTCGACCGAGGAGAAGGCGTCGTCCAGGACGAGGACCGCAGGGTCCACGACGAGCGCGCGGGCCAGGGCGGTCCGCTGCCGCTGGCCGCCGGAGAGCGTGATCCCCCGCTCCCCCAGGAGCGTATCGAGCCCGTCGGGGAAACCCGCCACGTCCTCCTCGAGGCCCGCGATCCGGGCCGCTTCCTCGGCGGAGAGCGGGGGACGCCGCCCGTCACCGTCGCCCGCCGGTCCCTCCAGCGCGGTCGTGGTGGCGGGGCCTTCGGGCGAGATCCCGGCCGCGCCGAAGAGGATGTTGGCCCGGAGCGTGTCGCTGAACAGGAAGGGCTCCTGCTGGACGATCCCGAGCGCGCCCCGCAGCTCCGCCAGGGTCCACGCCTCGATCCTCCGGCCGTCCACGATGATCGTTCCCGAGGTCGGCTCGTAGAGCCGGGCCAGCAGCCGCACGAGGGTCGTCTTCCCGGAGCCGGTGGGACCGGTGACGCCGACCGTCGATCCGGCCGGGATCTCCAGGTCCAACCCGTCCAGGACGAGCGGCGCGTCGGGGCGATACCGGAAGGCGACGTCCCGGAAGGCGATCGACGCCCGCCGTCCGCGGCGACCGTCCCCGTCCCCACCCGAGCCAAGGGATCCGGCCGACCGGACGTCCCCACCGCCGACGTCCCGGATCGCAGGTTCCGCCAGCAGCACCCGGTTGATCCGCCCCATTGCCGCGGCCGCGCGTTGGAAGAGATTGGTGATCCAGCCGAAGGCGATGAGCGGCCAGCCGATCATGCCGAGGTACATGAGGAACGCCACCAGGTCGCCCAGGGTCAGGGTACCGGTGGCGACCCGCCGACCTCCCAGCCAGAGGACGAGCAGCACGCTCGAGCCGAGGAGCAGACCGAGAAGGGGACTCAGAATGGCCTGGATCCGCGCCAGTCGGAGGTTGGCGTCCACGTACCTCCCGCTCTGGCCGGCGAAACGCGTCCGCTCGGTCGTCTCGCGGCCGTAAGCGCGGACGATACGCAGACCGGCGAGGTTCTCCTGAACGACCGTCGTGACGTCGGCCAGCGCTGCCTGCGCGGCTTCGCTGCGGCGATGGATCCGCTGTCCCATCGCCCGCACCGCGAGAGTCACGAACGGTAACGGCAGCAGCGCCCACAGCGTGAGGCGGGAATCGATCCACGCCATGAAGCCGACGGCCAGGAGGAGCGTTACGATCGTGTTGATGCCGAACATGTACCCCGGGCCGACCGCCATCCGGACCGCGCTCAGGTCGTTCACGAACCGGCTCATCACGTCTCCGGTCGGGAAAGCGTCGAACCAGGCGGGCGGCTGCCGCAGGAGGTTCCGGTAGAGCGCGTCCCGGACATCCGTCTCGACCCGACGCGAGACGTCGTTGACGAGCCGCCGCTGGCCGTAGCGGAAGATCCCGCGGACGAGGGCGAGGCCCACGACGGCGGCCGCGTAGGCGGCGATCGCGCCCTGCGTCACCTCCGACTGCAAGGCGTCGATCGCCTGCTTGACCACGATCGGGCTCAGGGAACCAAAGATCGCGCTCAGGGCTATACAGGCCGCCCCCCAGACGAGAGGAATCCGGTACGGACGAACGAACGGCAGAAGCGTCTTGAGCGCGTTCACGACGGGTAAGGTCCGCGCCGCGTCGGCGCGCGGCCAGAGCCGCCTCGGTATGTTGCTGCTCCCGTGGCTGATCGGAGGGTGCGGGCCCGACGCAGCGCGGACCATCATCGTCGAAGCGGACACGACCGGGGGGTCGGTGCCGGCAGTCGCGCCCGCGAGTCCCGGCGAAGGCTCCGCCGAGGTCGCTTTCCTGGACGACGCCGTCGTCGAACAAGCCCCGATCGAGGAGAGAGCGCCTGGAGAGGTCTCCGCGGGCGGCGCCCCGGGTTCCGGCGTCCGGCGCGATGCGGACCGAGCTCGCTCGGCGCGGGGGGACTCGGGCGAGGAGGACGATCGCATCCGGCTGGCCGGAGAGCGGGCGGCTTTCCGGAACACCGGGGACAGGCCCCCCCCACCGCTCCTTCTTCCCTCGGGCCGCGTCCTTCTCCCCTCCGGGACCGTCCTCGCGGCGGAGCTCCGGACCCCGCTCCACACGGCGACCACCGTCGTCGGCGACCGATTCGCCGCGCGCCTGACCCAGGCGGTGGCGGCCGGAGGGCGGATCGTGATCCCGGTCGGCTCCCTGGTCGAGGGGCGGGTCAGCCACGTCGGGAACGCCAGCGCCCCCGGCACGATCGCCTTCCTCCACCTCAAGGCCAAGAGCCTCAGGCTGGCCGATGGCCGGCAGCTGCGAATCGGCGCGGAGGTCCTGGACGTGACGGGTCAGGAGGTCGTCGAACGGGGCCAGGAAGGCCGGCGGGCGGAAGCGGGACTTGCGGCGAGCGAGCAGAGCGGCGCCCTGGCGGACGCCCGCCGGGCGATGCTCGACAGCATCCTGATCGGTCTGGGCGGCCGGGCCATCGTGGCCCGCACGACCGACATGGAGATCATCATCCCCGCGGGGACCCCGTTCACGCTGGAACTGGTGGACCCGCTCGAGCTTCCAGCCTTGTAGGCGTCCGGCAAATTTCCGGGAAAAGCTGAAGGTCGCTTTTCAGCGACCCGTACTCAGAACCCGTCGGCCAGGCCTCCGCCGCGCAGATCGCTCCGGCCGTACAGAAGCCCCGTCTCCGCGCCCACCTCGATCCCCTCTGCGCGTCCCGAGTAGTCGCTGCGTGTCCGGAGGTCGTGGCCCATCGCCTCCAGCGCCACTACGGTGTCTTCGGAGATACCGAAGGGCTCGACGGCGATCTCGTCGGGCAGGTGCTGATGATGGATGCGGCGGGCGTCCAGCGCCTCGGCGAACGTCATTTCGTAGTCGATGGCGTCGATCAGGATCTGGGTCACGGTCGTGATGATCGTCGAGCCCCCGGGGGTCCCCACCACGTACCGCACCCGGCCGTCCTTCTCGACGATCGTCGGGGTCATCGCCGACAGGGGCCGCTTCCCGGGCGCGATCGCGTTGGCCTCTCCCTGGACGAGCCCGTACTCGTTGGGGACGCCGGGCTTGATCGTGAAGTCGTCCATCTCGTCGTTCAGGAAGATCCCGGCCGCCGTCTCGAGCGAGCCGAACCAGCCGTTGATCGTGGTCGTCGAGGCGACCGCGTTGCCGTCGGGGTCGACGATCGAGAAGTGGGTCGTCTGCTCGGCCTCGGCCGCCGCGACCGGGACCGGAACGCCCGGGAGGGGCTCGATCTCCTCCGACGGGGTCGCGCGGAGCGTGTCGATCGAGGCCGCCAGCCCGCGCGCGAAGGCATCGGTCATGATCGTAGCGGGGATCTCGACGAAGTCGGCGTCGCCGAGGACCGCGTTCCGGACCGCGTAGGCGCGCTTCATCGCCTCCACGATCCGGTGCACCGATCGCGCCCCATGCCAGGGGTACACGCCGAGATCGAACTCCTCGAGCTGGTCCAGGATAAGCTTCATCGTGATCCCGCCCGATGAGGCGGGGCCCATGGAGTGGATCGTGTGGCCACGATAGTCGAAGGTGACGGGATCCCGCTCCTTCGCTTCGTAGCGCGCCAGGTCCTCGTGCGTGACGAGGCCGCCCCGGCGCTCCATCGCCCCCACGATCGAGTCCGCGATCTCGCCCCGATAGAAAGCCTCGGGTCCCCGGTCGGCGACGAGCCGGAGAGAGTGCGCGAGCGCGGGCTGACGCAGCGTGTCGCCGATGGCCGGGACCTGCCCGCCCGGAAGGAGGATCGCCGCGGCGCCCGGGAAGCGCCGGATGTCGCCGGCCTTGGCGGCGATCACGTCATGGAAGTAGGCGTCGACCTGAAAGCCGTCCTCGGCCAGCCGGACGGCGGGCTCGACGAGGTCCCGCCAGGGGAGCGTCCCGTGGCGCTCGTGGACCAGCCACATCCCGGCCACCGACCCCGGCGTCGCGACCGCGAGGGGCCCGAACCAGGAGGGCCGGCCGGGGAGCGGCTCGCCGGATTCGTCCAGGTACATGTCGGCGGTGGCGGCGAGCGGCGCCGCCTCGCGATAGTCGTAGCTTCGGACCCGACCGTCGGTCCCGCGCCAGACGAGGAATCCGCCGCCCCCGATGTTGCCCGCGTAGGGCAGGGTCACCGCGAGCGCGAAATGGACGGCGATCGCGGCGTCGGCGGCGTTCCCGCCCCGCCGCAGGATCTCGAGGCCGACCTCCGTCGCTTCGGCCTTGGCGGAGACCACCATCGCGCTGTCGGCCACGACGGGCGACCACCACCGAGACTGCTGGGCGGAAACCGTCGCCACGACCGACAGGCTGAGGAGCGCGACGAGGAGAGCGGATCGCATGAAGGGGCTCAATATCGGAAGCGGGTCGGGTCGCAGCAAGAAGCGCTCGTATCTCAATTTGCTGGCCGATGCAGGCTCGGGCGCGGATTTCCAGGTAGCCCCATATTAGCCGAGTGAGCGGTGTGAGAACCATTCGGACCCAGGGGCGCGGGATCGGCGCCGTGGTCTTGCTCTTCCTCCTGGCGGGCGTGTCCGGTTCGCTCCGAGGGCAGGAGGAGACGGGCGCGACGGACTCGCTGCCCGAAGACCCGGCGGTTGCCGATACGACGACCGGCCCCGTGGCCCCGTTCGTCTACCGAGTCGTCATCGACGGGGCGATCTCCCCGGCGTCCGCCGAGTTCCTGACCGATGCGATCGAGCGCGCCGAGGACGAGGGCGCGGCCGCGCTCGTCGTCGAGCTCGACACGCCGGGCGGGCTCGTCGACTCGACGCGCGACATCGTCCAGCGGATCCTCGCGAGCCGGGTCCCCGTGATCGTCTACGTCGCCCCGAGCGGCGCCCGCGCCGGCTCGGCCGGCGTGTTCGTCACGCTCGCCGCGCACGTCGCGGCCATGGCGCCCGGCACCAACATCGGGGCCGCGACGCCGATCCAGATGGGAGGCGCCCCGATGCCGGGCGGGCCGGGCTCGCCGCCCGACACGACCGGTGGCGAGGCGGGAGACGACGGGCAGGGCGCGCTCGAGCGTAAGATCCTGAACGACACGATCGCCTTCATCCGGACGATTTCGGAACGTCGCGGGCGGAACGCGGACTGGGCCGAGCAGGCGGTCCGCGAGGGATCGTCGATCACCGAGACCGAGGCCCGGGCGCAGAACGTCGTCGACCTGCTGTCTCCGAGCCTCCCGGCGCTCCTCGACTCGATCGACGGCCGCGAGGTCGAGGTCCTCGACCGGACGGTGGCGCTGGAGACGGCCAACGCCGACGTCCGGACGATCGAGGCGGGGCTCCGGTTCCGGATCCTGGACACGATCGCCAACCCGAACATCGCGTTCGTCCTCATGCTGATCGGGATCTACGGGATCTTCTTCGAGCTCATGAACCCGGGCGCGATCCTGCCTGGAGTCGTGGGCGGCATCTCCCTCCTGCTCGCCTTCTTCGCGCTCCAGGCGCTGCCGGTCAACTATGCCGGAATCCTCCTCATCCTGTTCGCCCTGGTCCTCTTCATCGCCGAGGTGAAGGTGGCGAGCTACGGCCTCCTCACCGTGGGCGGCGTGGTCGCCTTCGTGCTGGGGGCGACCATGCTCTTCGACGCGCCGGGATCGCTCGTCCGGGTGAGCTGGAGCGTGATCCTCCCGGCGGCCCTCCTGACGGCCGGGTTCTTCGCCTTCGTCATGGGCCTCGCCTGGCGGACCTACAAGTCCCGACCGACGACCGGCAAGGAAGCCATCATCGGGGAGCGCGGGCGGGTAACCGCCCGGATCGACCGGATCGGCGCGGTGAGCGTCCACGGAGAGCTCTGGCGGGCCCGGGCCGAGGAGCCGATCGAGACGGGGACGGAGATCGTCGTGGTCGAGGTCGACGGCCTGACGCTGAGCGTCCGACCTGTGTAGCCGGGCTTGGGCGATCCGATCCCGGACGGTGGCCGGCGGAAGGCGGAGCTCCGGGTGGCTCTCCTCGAGGCCCGCCGTGCGATCCCGCCCGGCGAGCGGGACGCCCTGTCGGCCGCCATCTGCGGTCGCGCGACCGGGCTCCCGGCCTATCGGGCGGCCCGCACCGTCCACGTCTACGTGGGGGTCGCCTCCGAGGTCCGGACCCTGCCTCTCCTGGAGGACGCCTGGCGAGCCGGCAAGCGCGTGGTGTGCCCGCGGATCGGGATCGACGGTCGCCTCGAGGGCCGCCAGGTCCGCTCTCCCGGGGACCTGGTGGCGGGGCCTCGCGGGCTCCGGGAGCCCGACCCGGAGACCACCCCTCTCGTACCCGCGGACCGGATCGACCTCGTCGTGGTCCCGGGGGTCGGGTTCGACCGGCAGGGGGGAAGGCTCGGGTTCGGAGGCGGATACTACGACCGGTTCCTCGCCACCACCGGCGCTTCGCGACTCGGACTGGCATTTTCCTTGCAAATCGTCGACGGGATACCTCAGGGGCCTGGGGACGAGCCCGTCCATTGGATCGTGACCGAGCGGGAGACCATCGAATGCAAGGGGTGGAGAGCGAGCTCTCCCGGAGTGGGGTCGAGGTGAGCGCGATCGCCTGCACCGGCCTCAGCCGCGTGTTCGGACGGCACGTCGCCCTCGACGGGATCGCGCTCGACGTGCGACCGGGCGAGCTCTACGGCTTCCTGGGCCCCAACGGCGCGGGGAAGACCACCACCATCAGAATTCTGACGGGCCTCCTCCTCCCCTCCGGGGGAACGGCGCACGTGGCCGGCTTCGACGTCGTCCGGGACCCGTTCGAGGTCAAGCGGCGGATCGGCTACGTCCCCGATCGGGTCTTCCTGTACGAGAAGCTGACGGGGGCCGAGTTCCTCGAGTTCGTCGGCGATCTGTACGGGCTGGGTCGTGGCCGGGTACGCGGGGCGGCCCAGCCCTACATCGAGCGGTTCGGTCTGGGGGCCTGGATCCACGAGCTGATCGAGGCCTACAGCCACGGCATGCGTCAGAAGCTGGCGCTGGCCGCGGCCCTTCTCCACGAGCCCGAGGTGCTGATTCTGGACGAGCCGATGGTGGGCCTCGATCCACGGAGCGCGCGCGACGTCAAGGGGCTCCTCCAGGAGTTCGCGGCAGCCGGACGGACCGTGTTCCTGTCGACCCATACGCTGGAGGTCGCCGAGACGCTCTGCACCCGGGTCGCGATCATCCAGGCGGGCCGGATCCTGACCCAGGGCACGCTCGACGACCTGCGCCGCGAGGCGCGTCACGACGGCGGATCGCTGGAGGCGGTCTTCCTGCGGCTCACCGATCCGCTGGCCGGCATCGAAAGGGCGGCTCTCGCTTGAAGTCCCTGCTTCTGCCGCGGATCAAGTCGATCGGCCGCGACCGCCGCCCCGGCGCGCGCCGGCGGGCGGTGGCGCTGATCGCCTTGGGCGGGCTCTTCTGGATCGGGGCGTACGCGGCCGTTGCCCGCATCCTGCGACACTTCTCGACCGTGGATCCGGACCTGGGGTCCCTCCTGGCGTCCAAGCTGCTCTCGATCCTGTTCCTGCTCTGGCTCGCGTTCCTGGTCTTCTCGGCGCTCCTGACCGCGCTCGGCCAGTGCTTCCTGGCGCGCGACCTTCCGCTCTGGCTTTCGTCGCCGATCCCGCTCCGGCGGCTCTTCCGGGCCAAGCTGGTGGAGGTGGCGACGATCGCTTCCTGGACGGGGGTCTTCCTGGCGCTCCCCGTGTGGGTCGCGTACGGCGTCGTCTTCGAAGCCGGCCCGGCCTACTATCTGTTCCTCGCGGTGACGGTGGCGTGCTGCGTGGTGATCGCCGGCGCGGTCGGCATGCTGGTCGCCGTCGCGGTGGTGAACCTTTTCCCCGCGCGCCGGGCCCGGGACCTCCTCTCGCTGGTCGCGCTGGCCTTTCTGGTCGGGATGGCGGTCATGCTGCGGATGCTCCGGCCGGAGGAGTTCGTCCGGCCCGAGGACTTCGGCACCTGGGCCGAGTACCTGGTCACGCTCGCGGATCCGACCTTGCCGTGGCTCCCCTCCTACTGGACGGCCCGGGTACTCTCCGAGGTTCTCGGGCTCACGGTGACGTTCAACGGGGACGCGGTCCTGCGCGCGCTCGGCCTGCTCGTCTTGTCCACGCTCATCACGACGGCCGCTTCAGCGGCCGTGTTCCGGACCATGTATCGGACCGGCTATTCGAAGTCGCAGGAGGGTCATCGCGCCCGCTGGACCCGACCGGCCTGGTGGCACGGCGCCCTCACCCTCGCCGCCCGTCCCTTTCCGCAGCGGATCCGGGCCATCATCGTCAAGGACGCGGCGACCTTCTTCCGCGACCCGTCGCAGTGGGCTCAGATCTTCCTGCTGGTGGCCGTGGTCGCCATGTATCTCTACAACTTCCAGGTTCTGCGCCTGGAGGTGGCGGGGGAGGGGGTCGGCTTCTTCATGCGCAATCTGCTCGGGTTCCTGAACATCGCGCTGGTGGGCTTCGTCGTCTCCGCGCTCGCGGCGCGGTTCATCCTGCCGGGGCTGAGCCTGGAGGGAAGCACGATGTGGGTCCTGCGGGCGAGCCCGCTCTCCTGGTCGGAGATCCTGTGGGCCAAGTTCTGGGGCGGTTTCCTTCCCGTGGCCCTGGTCGCGGAGATGGTCGTCCTGCTCTCGAATGCGGTCCTCCACACGTCCTGGTCGATGAGCATACTGGCGGTGGTGGCCGTCCTGTCCCTCTCGGCCGCCATCGTGGGCCTGGCGGTCGGGCTGGGTGCCGCCCACCCCCGCTTCGACGCCGCGGACGGGGCCCAGGTCACGTCGGGCTACGCCGGGCTCCTCTTCATGATCCTGAGCGCGCTCCTCGTCTTCCTGTCGGTGACCGTTCTGGCATGGCCGGTGTATCATTCGTTCCGCGCCGCGTGGCTCGGCTGGGGCGCCGGAGCCGCCGAGATCGCCGGGATGGCCGCCGGTTTGATCGCGGTGGGGGGCCTGTGCCTGATCGCCCTTCTTACCGCGATGCAGTCCGGTACGCGGCGACTTCAGGCGTTGGAATCGACGGGGGGTTGATGCGTACGGCGCGGATCGCGGTCGGGCTGCTTCTCCTTACGACGTGGACGTCGCCCCTGACGGGGCAGGGTTCGTCGGACGTCGAGCCCGCCTACCGCGCGACGCCGGGCGCGATCTCGCGCCTTCTCGATCCCCTGGTCCACGCCAGAGGGGGCGACCTGGGGGTCGCGGTGTACTCGGTGGAGCGGAATCAGGCGCTCTACCTGCACAACGCGGACTGGGGCCTCGTCCCGGCTTCCAACATGAAGCTCTTCACGACCGCCGCGGCCCTCGATCGGCTCGGCCCCGACTTCCAGTACACGACCTCAGTCTACGGTGATGGTGCGATCCTCGAGGACGGGAGCCTGATCGGCGATCTGGTCCTGGTGGGTCGCGGCGATCCGACGATCTCGGGCCGGTTCTTCGGGGACAGCGCGACGTACGTCTACGACCGGCTCGCTCAGGAGCTGCGTGAAAAGGGGGTCCGGCGGGTGCGTGGCCGGCTGATCGGCGACGCGTCGTACTTCGACGACGTGCGGATCGCGTCGGGTTGGGAGACCAGCAATCTGCTCTGGTGGTATGGCGCGCGCCCGAGCGCGCTGTCGTTCAACGACAACGTGGTGACCATCGAGGTCCGCCCGGGGGGCTGGGTCGGCGCCCCGGCGTCGATCTCGTTCGACCCCTTCACGGACGGCATCCCGGTCGAAAACCGCGTCGTCACGACACGGGCCCGGGGTGGACGCTCGATCGGCATCCGGCGCGCCTCGGACATCGGCGGCTACGAGATCTTCGGCCGGATCTCGATCGTCAGCGGGCCCCTCCGGTACGTGGTCTCGGTGGAGGATCCGGCCGAGTACGCCCTGTCGGTGTTCCGCGCGCGACTCGAGCGCCGGGGGATCGAGGTCGAAGGCCCGAGCTCTGTCGTCCACAACTGGAATCGCCAGTCTCTCCGCGCTCCGCGGCTCCTGGCCAGCCATACGAGCCCGCGCATGATCGAGATCGTCCGGGTGATCAACAAGCTGAGCCAGAACTTCTTCGCCGAACAGGTCCTGAAGACCCTGGGCGCCGTGTTCGAGAGCGAAGGCTCCTTCGACGAGGGCGCCGACGTCGTCCGCGACGTCCTCGAAGACTTCGACCTCCCCACCCACAACCTCCGGATCTACGACGGATCGGGCCTGAGCCGCCGGAACACGGTGACCGCCCAGCTCACCGCGGAGCTCCTGGTCGCGATGCACGATCATCCACGATTCGAGGAGTACTACGAGTCGCTCCTCATCGCCGGCACGGACGGCGACACGCGGCGTCTCGACACGCCCGCCGCGCGCGGCAACGTCCACAGCAAGACCGGCACGCTGCGTGGCGTCTCGGCGCTGTCGGGTTACGTCACGACCGGCGACGGCGAGCTGCTCGCTTTCTCGGTGCTGAGCAACGGCACGCCGCGCGGGAAATGGGGGGCGGTCTCGGTCGAGGATGCGATCGCGGAGCGGCTGGCGGACTACTCGGTGTGGAGCCCGCCGTTGCTGCAGGGAAGCACGGGGCGCTAAGACTTCCGGTCAGTCCTTGCGGCGGCGGAGCTCGTACAGCGCCGCCAGCACGGCGGTCGCGGCGAGGGACGCGACGACGACCTTGGTGGTCGTGTCGAGGGGTCGGTGCAGGTAGAGGTGGGCGCGATGGCGGCTGACGCGCCCGTTCCCGATGCCCTTTCCGTCGTAGTCCTCCGCGATCCCCTCGAGGCTCCTGCGAATGGCGCGACGGAGCTTCCGGATCGCGGCCGCCTCCGATGCGGCGTAGGCGACGTACCCGGGGAGCGCGGGAGAAGTGGCTATGAACGTACCGTCCTCCTCCTCTTCGAGAAGGATCTGATAGGTCCGCTCCTCGCGGAAGTACTCTCGCAGCCGATTCAGCATGGCGCTCAAGATAGGGAGGCCGTGGCCAGGAAGCCAACCGCGACGGCCCGGCGCTGCCCCCCCGGGCGCACCCGTTTTCCGCTTATGGGGTATAATTCGAGGACGGAGGAGGTCCCCATCCGACGATGACGTTCCGGTTCCCGATTTCCCCATGCGCGGCCGGCGTGGCGGTCCTTCTGACGCTCGCCCTGGCCGGACCCGCCCAGGCACAGGAAAACGCCCTCGAGAGCGCCGTCCGCGCCTTCGGGCCCGACATGACCCTCCCCGAGGGGGAGAACCAGTCGGTCCGCGGCGACTTCAACGGCGACGGCCGTGAGGACGTGGCCGCCGTCGTACGAGGTCCCGATCGCTCGGCGCTCGTCGTCTTCCACTCCACCGGCGACGGGTACGACCTGAGGCCCCTCTACACGCGCCTCCCGTCGGGCGACGTTCAGCTCCATCTGGTCCCACCGGGGCGGCGGTCCGTGGTCGGTAACGCGGCCGGCGTCCAGCTCAAGAACCCCGCCGTCGAGCTCGTCTTCCCGGGGCGCTCGAGCGCGATGTACGTGTGGGAGGGGGGGCGGTATCAGGTGTACGGTACGGAGAGCTTCTACGCCCGCTGACGGCGGCCGGTGAAGGCGGCCGCCTCGAGCGGCCGCACCTCGCCGCCAACGGACCTACCCCTTCCCGTCCCGGATCAAGGGCTTCCCGGCGACAGCGGCATCCAGCCCGAGCGCGACCTTGAGCCGGCGTCGGATCTCGTCCGCGGGATCCTTCGCTTCGGGAACCAGCTCCACCTGTCCGCCCGCCATCTTCCCGTGCCCGCCCGCCGTGCCCAGATCCCCCACGACGGTGGAGATGAGACGACCGGCATCGTGTGACTCGTCGCGTGTCCTGAGACTCAGGTAGAGACGGTCCTTGTGTCGACCCATGACGAGCGCGTAGTCGACGTGCTCGAGCGGGATCAGGAAATCGGCCAGCTCGGCGACCAGGTCCGCGTTGTCGATCACCCCGATGTCGGTAACCACGGCGTCGCCGACGATCTCGCTCTCCTCGAGGGCCTTGTGGAAGACCTCGAAGTGGCTGCGGGGGATGAGCGGGTTCTCGATCCGGGTGAGGAGGGTCAGGTCGGCATGGGGGAAGATCTCCAGGTAGGCGTGGAGGTCGGCCTCGCTCGCCTCCCGCTCGAGGCTCCGGGTGTCGGACTTGATCCCGATCAGTAGCGCCGTCGCCAGCCGTGTCGGCAAGTCGAGACCGGCCGCCTTGAGATAGTAGTACATGATCGTCGACGTCGAGCCGTACTCGGTCCTGATGTCGGCGAATCCGACACGGCTCGTCTCGGGACGGATCGGGTGGTGATCGATCGCGATCGCGATCGGCAGGTTGGCGGGAAGGGAGTGGTTCCCCGTCTCCGGCTGGGTGTCGATCAGGATGTGGGTCCCGTGCTCGGCGGTCCGAACCTGGGCCAGCGGGTAGAGGCGGACACCGAGCTGCTCGACCATGGCGCGGTTCGTGGCTCGGCCGATCCGGCCGCCGTAGGCGATGATCGGTTCGACGTTGAGCCGACGGTTCAGCAGGTGCTGGAGCGCGTATGCGCTGGCGATCGAGTCGGGGTCGGGATGGTCGTGGGTGTAGATGGCGACCGGCCGCTCGACGTCGACGACGGCGAGCAGACCGGCGAGCCGCTTCTGCGCCTCGCTGGCCGCCTCGGCCGGAGTGGCCCTTCGCTCCGTCTCCTTCGAGGCCTCGGGCATGGGGATGAGCGGCCTCAGCCGGCCGCGGCCAGCACGCGGCGGGCGATCTCCCGGAAACGCTGCGCCACGAGCGAGTCGGGGGCGGAGCGGACGATCGGCTCGCCGCGGTCGCCGCTTGGCGTCACCGACGGATCGAGGGGGATCGAGCCGAGGAAGGGCACGCGGAACTTCTCGGCTGTCGCACGGCCCCCGCCCGAGCCGAAGATCGCGTGCTCGGCGCCACAGTCCGGGCACACGAACGTAGCCATGTTCTCGATGATCCCGAGGACCGGCGCTCCGACCTTGTCGAACATGCGGAGCCCCTTCTTGGCGTCGATGAGCGCGATCTCCTGGGGAGTCGTCACGATGACCGCGCCGGTCAGGGGCACCGACTGGGTCAAGGTCAGGTGCGCGTCCCCGGTCCCGGGTGGCATGTCGACCACCAGGACGTCCAGTTCCCCCCAGTCCACCTGCCGCAGGAACTGGGTCAGGGCCGAGTGGACCATGGGGCCCCTCCAGACCATCGGCGATTCCACGTCCGGGACCAGGAATCCCAGCGACATGAGCTGGAGCCCGAACCGGGGAATCGGCTGGATCCGCTTCTCCACGGCCGCCGGCTGCGCGCCCTGAACGCCCAGCATCGTGGGGATCGAGGGGCCATAGATGTCGGCGTCCAGGAGTCCGACCGGACCGGCCTCGTCCGCCAGCGCCAGCGCCAGGTTGACGGCCACCGTCGACTTCCCGACCCCCCCTTTTCCGCTCGCCACCGCGATGATCCTGCGGACGCCGGGAATCGGTTCCTGGGGGGCGGGGCGTCTGGCCGGGGCGCTTCCGGAGCCCGCCTTCTGCTCGAGGCGTATCGCCACGCTGTCGACGCCGTCGAGGTCCTCGAGCTGGCTCCGGATGTCCTTGAGTACGGTCTCGGAGAGCGGGCGCTCCGGATCCACCACCACCTTGAACGCGATCTCGCCGCCCTGGATCGTGAGCTCCTTGATCCGGCCCAGCGAGATCAGGTCCTTGGTGCTGTCCGGATCCTTGACCTTGCGGATCGTCCGGATGACGTCCTTCTCTGCGACCGTGGGCACGGAACCGGCTCCTGCGGAATAGGTACAACGCGGCGCTCGAAGCGAAAACGAGAATATAGCCCGACCGAAGAAGGGGGGCCGAGGATGCGCTCGACGTGGACGCCGATCATGCTCGGGATGGCGCTCGCGGCGCCCTTCCTGGCCAAGCCGTCGCGCGCCCAGGAGGCCGTCCCCGTCGTCCGGTTCCACGTGGAGGCGGCGGCCGAGCTCCTCGAAACGGCGTATCCCGAACGGTACGGTCCAGGTACGCGGACGCTCGAGGAGGATCTCGAGTGGGCCCGCGACCATGCCGGCAGGGTGACCGGCCGGTGGAGCGAATGGGGACCTCTCTACCTCCAGCGGCTCGAGGACCTGGCCGGGATCGCCTGGCCGGCGCGCCAGATCGACGTCTATCTCGTCCGCGCGTGGCCGGTCGTCTCGATCGAGCACCCGCTGGTCCTGGCGCTGGAGGCGATCCGGGCTCCGGGCGGTCGCGACGTGCCGGTTCCCGACGACGCGGACGTCCGGTCGCTTCTCCTGGCCCACCAGCTCGCCCACCATCTGCTCGACGATCCCGACTTCCTGCCCGAGGAGGATCGCGCGCCGGCCTACGATCACCCGCTGATGTCGCAGGGCGACTTCGCCGTCGAGGCGCTCGTCAACTGGCTCGTCTACCGGGCGCTCGAGGACATGTGGGGGGTGGAGCGCGTCGAGAGGGCCGCCTCGGACGACGTGTGGCGCGCCTACAACCCGAACCACGACTTCGTCGTCGACGAGCTGGAGACGCGTCACCGTCTTTCCAGGACGGCGACCCTGGCGGAGTGGCTGGCGGCCAACCCCGACGGCAGCGAGATCTTCCGGGTCCGCGAGAACTACCTCCGACAGGCGAACCTTCCCGTCCAGCCGTTGCCGGAGGGCCCGCGGACGACCGGCAGCGAGGCCGGGATCGAACTCGGCGCGAGCTACGAGGGCGAGGTCTTCGTGGCCTACGTGGACGAAGGGTCCCCCGCGGCCCTTTCCGGCGTCCTGGAGGGAGACGTCGTCCGCACCATCGAGGGCCGACCTGTCGGGAGCGACGTCACGGCCGCCCAGGAGGCGCTGGACGCCTCCTGGCGCGAGGACGGCGAGCTCAACCTGAGCGTGGAGCGGGGAGGCGAGGAGATCTTCATGACGATCGAGTAGATTGCCGGCCGTGATGGACGGCCCCATCGACACCCCCGGCGCGGGATCCGGCCCGGGTGAGGAGGCGGTTCGCCCCTACCCCGGGCTCCTGCGGACGCTCGGTCTGCTCGGCGCGGTCATCCTCCTCGGCGCTCTATTCTTCCAGGCCACCTACTTCCTGTTTCCCACCTGGCCCGACATCGCGCGGATGGCGGTCCCCACCCAGCTCGCGCTGGCCGCGGTCACGGCGTGGGCGGCGTTCCGATCGGACCGGCCCTGGCGGGAAGCCCTGGGGCTCCGGTTTCTGGAGGCCCGCGAGATTCCTCCGCTCCTGCTCGTCCTGATCGGCTCGGTCACCGTGTTCAGCGAGATCTACGTCGTCATCCAGCGGTTCGTGCCGGTCCCCGCCGAGTTCGAGGCCATGCTGCGCGATCTCCTCGAGCTGACGAACCCGGCCGACAGCCTCGCCACCGTGGTCATCGCGATCCTGGTCGCCCCGATCCTGGAGGAAGCCCTGTTCCGGGGGGTCATTCTGAACGGGCTCGCCCGGCGGTACGGTCCGCAGTCGGCGAGCTTCTGGACGGCGGTCTTCTTCGCGGTCTTCCACCTCTACAACCCGTGGCAGGTCCTGCCGACCTTCTTCCTCGGGCTCGTGCTCGCCTGGCTCGTGCTGACGACCCGCTCCCTGCTGTCCGCGATCGTGGTCCACACGATGTTCAATGCCGCCTCGCTGACGATGGTCCAGCTCTCGCTGGAGCGCCCTCCGGGCGGGCACCCGGTTCCGTACGTGGTCGTGGTCGTCGTGCTCGGGATGCTGGCCGGCAGCATGGCGCTCCTGACCGGGATGGCGTGGCTGGAGAAGCAGACCGGGGGCGGGTGGTTCGCGCTCCCGCCGGTCGTCCGGCCGAGCGCCGCCGGTCCCGCCCCCGACGCGCGCTCCGAGCCCGGCAGCGGCGCCGCGGCCGGCCCCACGGCCGCGCGGGGATAGGGGTCGTCCACGGGGCCGGTCGCACGCCCGACGAGCCGTGTCCCCCGAGCTTCAGGTTCGATCGAGCTCGGCCCGGTGGGCCCCCAGGAAGGCATCCAGGTCCGCTTCGTCCCAGGCGATCCCGCCCCTGCGGCGCTCCTTCTCGAGGGAGCGAACCAGCCGCGCCAGGTTCCGCCGGGTGGAGTCGGGGGAGGGGGGCCCGATCGTCGCCCGGTCGAGGTCCAGGAGCCAGGCCCGCCATCCGGGATCGGCGGGCTCCAGGAAGAGGTTCCCCACGTTGAGGTCGGGGTGGTCCAGCCCCGCCCGGTGGGCCCGGCCGACCAGGCCCCCGGCGGCCTCCATCCCTGCCCGGCGGCTACCCGCCGGATAGAAATTGGGGGCGAGGAGATCCCGCAGGTCGTGGCCGGGCTCGATCCACGCGGTGGCCAGGTCGGCCCGGTAGCCGGGACGAGCCGGAACGACGATCGCCGCCAGGACCTCGGGCGTGGCGACGCCGCGGGCCCGGAGCCGGACGCTCACGGAGAGCTCGCGAAAGGGACGCGGCGGGCGGTCCAGATAGCGGTCACCCAGGGGCCGCATCCAGCCACCCCGCCGGGCATGCCGGACGGCGACCGGACGATCGGCGAGGCGGGCCGAGTGGACGACCCCCCGGCCGCCGTGACGGGAGCGCTCGGCCCGCTCCCCGGCCCACGCCGCCAGCGAGGGGGCGGTCTCGAGCGCGGCCCGGACGGCCGCGGCCACGGTTTCCAGGGCCACCACGTCCCGCCGGCCCTGGCGCCAGCGAACGTAGCCGGCCGGCGGGAAGCGGTCGTGACCGCCGGCCTCCGGTCCGCTCAGGGAGCGCGTCCCTCCACGAGCTCGATGACCAGCCGGTCGATCGCCTCCTGGGCCTCTTCCTCGATTCCCGCGCCGGTCCCGTTGACGATCACGCTGAACGCGTACTCGCGCCCCCGGGTCGTCGTCATGTAGCCCGACAAGGCGTAGACGTTCTCGATGAAGCCGGTCTTGGCGCGGACGCGGTCTTCGGCGGCCGTGCCCAGGTAGCGGCGCCTCAGGGAGCCCGTCCGGCCCGCGACCGGCAGCGAGGCCGCGAACACCCGCCCCCAGGGACGGCCGGCGGCCCGGGCGAGGAGGGTCGCCAGGCCGCGCGGGGTGGCCAGGTTCGTGCTGGCGAGTCCGGAGCCGTCCCTGAGCTCGAAGTCGAGCGTGTCGACGCCCAGTCGGTCGAGGGTCTCCCGCTCGACCGCCAGGCCGGCCTTCCACGATCCCTCGCCCCGGAGCTCCCGGCCGAGCGTCTTCAGGACCTGCTCGGCATGCCAGTTCTGGCTTCGCCCGTTGATCGACTCGACGACCATCGAGAGCGGCACGGAAACGTAGGTGGCCAAGGGGAGGGTGTCGCCGCGGGCCACCGGGGAGAGGGCGGGCGCGGAGATCGTGCGGGTCTCGCCTTCGACCTCGACCCCGCGCGCCTCCAGCACCTCGCGAAAGACCGTCCCCGCCCAGCGGGCCGGGTCGACGACCGCGAAGTACTCGATCCGGGGCTCGGCGTCCAAGGGGAGCGAGCCGTAGGCCACGATCCGGTTGGTCCCCGGATCCCGGGTCAGGTCGAACGTCCTGGCCGAGCCGGCCGGTCCGGTTCGGGCGCGATTCTCGAGCGAGTAAAAGGCGCTCACGGGCTCGCACGACAGGACGGGTGGATCACCGACCCTGGTGCCCGGCCGGATGTGGACGTCGATGCTGTTGTCGTTGAACCCGAGCGCCCCGACCGGCGCCGCGTACCACCAGAGGAGGTCATAGGCGGCCCAGTCCCCGCGCGTCCGATCGTCGTCGAAGAAGCTCTCGTCGGCGATCAGGTCCCCCCGGACCCGCTCGACGCCGCGCGCGACCAGCGAATCCGCGAGGTGCTCGAAGATGGAGAGGATCCCGGGCGCGTGGCGGCCCGACAGGTTGGGATCCCCGCGGCCGTAGAGGACCAGGTCGCCTCGCAGCTCGCCGTCCTCGATCTCGCCCGTCCCGTAGAGGCTCGTCCGGAATGCGTAGTCGGGACCGAGACGCTCCAGGGCGGTCGCGCTCACCACGAGCTTCAGGTTGGAAGCCGGGACGAACCAGCGGTCGGCGTTGTGGAGGACGACCCAGCGCGACGCTTCCAGGTCGTAGACGGCGACCCCCCAGTGGGCCCGGCCGAGCCCGTCGTCCACGATGGCTTCGAGCCAGGCCGGCAGGGAGTCGGGTCCATGGGCGGTCGCGGGAGCGCCCGGGACGGCGGAACCGACCGGCCGGGTGGCGGGGGCGAGCAGCCCCACCAGCGCCAGGCCGACCGTGATCCACGCGAGACCTGGCCGGGTCACCGGTCCCTGCGCGCGCGGAGGGCGTAGTAGAGGAGCGGGATCGTGATCTCGTGATGGCCGGTCAGATGGATCCCCTCGCCCCCCTCGAGCACCGGCCGGCCGATCACGTTCACGGTGGGACGGTAGTGGCGGATCATGTCGAGATCGACGGCGGTGAAGGAGCGGATCGGCGGCCAGAGCCGGCGGGCCACGTTGAGCGCCTTCACGAATACCTCCGGAAGGACGACCGCCGACCCGAGATTGACCACCAGCCCTCCGCCGTCCAGGTCGCGCAGGCCGGCGGCCAGCACGCGGAAGTCACGGTGGCTGGCCGAGCCCAGTGCCGCGCCGTCGCAGGCCGGGTGCTGGTGCACGATCTCGGCGCCGATTGCGACGTGGACGGTGAGCGGGACCTGGTGCCGGAAGGCCGCCGCCATCACGCTCGACTCGCCGTGCAGGACGGCGGGATCGCGCTCGACCAGCCATCGTCCCAGGGCTTCGCCCAGCCCGAGCTCTTCATGGACCGCCAGCGCGGCTGCCTCGGCCATCCAGCGTCCGGTCTCGTCGGCCAGCCCGAACGTGCCGTCGGCGAGGTTCCCGGCCACGTCCTCGGACGTCTCGCCGAAGCACGCGATCTCGAAGTCGTGGATCGCGGTCGCCCCGTTGAACGCCAGATGGGTCACCCACCCGCGCTCGACCAGGTCGATCAAGAACGGGGAGCAGCCGGTCTTGACGACGTGCCCGCCGACCAGGAGGACGACCGCCCGCGAGCCGTCCAGCGAGGCCGACCATCGTTCCACCACGCGGCGCAGGTCGGCCGCCGCCAGGACGTCGGGCAGGGCCGCGATCAACGGGGCGATGGCGGGCGCGGGATCCAGGATCTCACCGAACTGGCCGACCGAGACCTTGTTCTCGCGGGCGGAGAAGGGGATCGGCACGACCGATCCGAGGTCCGCCGCCTCGTAGCGTGACGTCACGGTCGCCGGGCTGGCCGGGGGTTCACGAGAGCGCGGCTCGCGCCGCGCGGGATCCGTGGGAGGAGTTTAGGGGCGGTGCGCGACGTCCGTCAACGCGCCGGGCGCGCTAGCGGGTGGCCGAGGCCGTTCCGGGCTCGTAGCTCACCAGCTCGGCCTGGAAGTTCCCGAGCCCGACCTTGCTCGAGATCTTCACCGGCAGATGGCGGGCGTCCGTGGTCAGCCACAGGCGGTTGTCGCCGCCCTTCTTGAAGACGCCGCTGTCGGTCTCGAGGCCCAGCTCCACGACCCAGGTGTCGAACGTCCCCGCGGGGACCTTGACCCGCTCCCTCTTCACCACCCGTACGGTGAGCGGGTTGTCGTCGGGATCGGCCTGGTTCCGGAGCGTGAACCTGCTCCCCTGATCGTAGGGGAGAAGCCGCAGATAATAGAACATCGAAAGCTGGTCGACGGCGTTCGGACTCGTGGGCTTGACCTCGCCGTCGGCGTCGATGCGCACCTGGCGCGCCTGGTCGAAGGTGTACTCGCGGTCCCGCGGCTTGCCCTTCTCGACCGAGTCGCGCCGGTACTTCAGCGAGTGGAGCCGGACGGCGTCGAGCCACGCCTCTTCCCTGGACTCGATCTGGTAGACGTAGGAGACGGCGCGATTGCTTTCGACCTCGGACGCGAAGTGGTATGCCGGCCGGTCGCCGACGACGACCCGCTCGACGACGCGGAGTTCCATCGTGCCGGCGGGGACCGGTCCATAGGAGACCGCGAATTGGAGGGTCTCCCCCGGCTTGAACGCCGTTTCGCCGTCGTTGGCGACGCGGGTCTGGCCCGAGGCCGGCACGGCGGCGAAGAGCGCCGGGAGGGCGAAGGCAAGGGCGATCCTGGTACGGCTCATCGGCAACGTTATACGATGCAGGACGGCGGTGTGTTCCCCTCTCTCAGGGAACGCGCGAGCTCACCTGGGTGGGGCAGCCACCCGGTCCACGCGGCCCGTCAGGCTCAGCTCGCTTCGGAGCGCCCGCTTGAGCCGATGACGCGAAGCGCGAGGCCGGATGTCGCAGCGGGTGGCGGCCTCCACCTCGACGATGGTGGGATGGAAGCGGGCGAGCCGGAGCAGGAGCTCGACGTTGGCCGCCGTGTCCCTGGACGTGATCAGCCCTTCCTGGTGGGCGGTCACCGCGCGCTTCAGCGTCCCCACGCGGTACGCCCTCAGGGTGGACGTGTAGTCGGTAACGCCCGGAATCGGCATGGTCGCCCGGAGGACCGAGGACGCGAGCCAGTCGCCGAACCGACGTCCGCGCGGCATCCCCTCCTCCTCACGTGCCGGCCGGGAGCGGGCCCCGATCACGAGGTCGGCGCCGGCCTCGATCTCGCGGATCATCTGCGGCACGGCGTCGGGGTTGAACGAGAAGTCCGCCTCGACCAGGACGGCGACGTCGCTCTCGGGATGGTGCGACAGGCGGACCGCCTCCCTGAGCAGCCGGTCCAGGCTCGGACCGAACCCCTCGTTGCGGGCATGGCGGAGGAGCTTGATCGGCACGAGCCGGCGGTACGCCTCGGCCACCCTCCCTGTCCCGTCGGTCGATCCGTCGTCGAGGACGACCGCCAGATACTCCTGCCGGACGCCCGCCATGACCTGGCGCAGCTTGTAGAGGAGGAGACCGAGCGTTCCCTGCTCCTCGAAGGCCGGGACGAGGAAGAAGACCATGACCCGGAAAATAACGGGGAGGGCCGCCGGCGACGAACCCCAGGCCGCGGAGCCGTTGGCCGGTCCGGCGGTGGGTCGGGGTTGACACAGGGTCCCCGAGTATGCTAAAAACGTAGCAGTGCTAGAAACGCAGCACCGCCGAAACACGCCACCCGTGAGGTCGAGATGAAGAGGGCTCCGCACGTCGATCTGAGCCGCCGGGAGCGGCAGATCATGGACATCGTATACGAGAGGGGGGAGGTCACGGCGGCCGACGTCCAGCGGCGCCTGCCCGATCCCCCCGGCTACAGCGCCGTCCGCGCCATGCTTCGGGTGCTCGAGGGGAAGGGGCACCTTGAACACCGTCAGGACGGACCGCGTTACCAGTACCGGGCCACGGTTCCCGTCGAGGCGGCCCGTCGCTCGGCCGCGAAGCGGGTGCTGAAGACGTTCTTCGACAACTCCCTGGAGGAGGCCGTGGCCACGCTCCTGGACGTGTCGGCCGCCAACCTGTCGAAGAAGGAGCTGGACCGCCTCGCCCGCATGATCGAGGACGCCCGGAAGGAGGGTCGGTGAGAATGGAGCCCTTCCTGTTGGACATGGCGCTCAAGGGGGCGGTCGTGCTGGCCCTGACGGGCGCCCTCGCGGCGGGGGCCCGGTCCGCCTCGGCGGCGACCCGCCACCTCGTCTGGTCGATCGGGCTCGGCGCCGCCCTTGCCCTGCCCTTCCTCCAGTGGCTGCTTCCGGAATGGAGTTGGGCGGTCCTGCCGGCGACGGGGCGGCTGGTCGGCTTCGATCCCCCGCCCGCCGCGGCCGCCGAGCCCGGCGTCGAGAGGACCCTCGTCTGGCTGTGGGGGATCGGGATCGTGGCGACCCTGATCGGCTTTCTCGTCGGGCGCGCCCGCGTCCGCTGGATCTCCCGCCACGCTACCCCGGTGGATCATGGGCCATGGTCAGCGCTTCTCCTCCAGGTCTCCGGCGAGATCGGCCTCTCGCGCCGGGTGCGCCTCCTCCAGGCCCCGGAAACCACGCTGCCGATGATGTGGGGGATTCTACGGCCGACGATCCTGATCCCGCGCGAAGCGAACGGTTGGAGCCCCGCCCTCCGCCGTGAGGTCATGCTGCACGAGCTGGCGCACGTCCAGCGGCACGACTACCTGACCCAGACGATCGCCCGGCTGGCGTGCGCGCTCCACTGGTTCGATCCGCTGGCGTGGGTGGCCGCGCGCCGGATGCGGCTCGAGCGCGAGCGGGCCTGCGACGATCGTGTGCTCGACGGCGGCTCGTCGCCCTGCGAGTATGCCGAGCACCTGCTGGCGGTGGCCCGCTGGAGCTCGACCGGCGTCCGGGCCGGGGCCCTCGGCATGGCGGGCAGCTCGCCCCTGGGCGACCGGCTCAAGGCGGTGCTCGAGGCCGGCCGGAGCCGACGGCGGGTCTCCCCCAGGGCCGCCCTGGGACACACCGCACTGGCGGCGTTCCTCGTGGTCCCGCTGGCGGTTCTGCACCCCGAGTCGGCGCCGCGTCTCGCGGATGCGGGCGATCCGGGAAGCGTGCTCCCGATTCCGCCGAGCGCGAGCGCCGGCCTGCGGGGCGCAGGGGGGTCTCGTCCCCCGCGGGCAGTGATCCAGGAGGGCGCGGCGTCGGCGGTCGAGGAGGTACCCGGCTCCGCCATCGAGGACGCCGCTCCGTTCGCCGCCGAGTTGGCCGCTCCGCGCACGGTTAGGGCGCGGGCGCGCGTCACGGCGCGGGAGCGATGGACGACCGCCCGCCGCGCCATCCGGGCCGAGCGTGACCGTAGCCGCCCACCCGTCGTCGCCGTCTCCCATGCGGCCGGCGTCCGGGTCCCGGCGACCGTCCGGCTCGAGATGCGGGCGGATACGCGGGTCCGCAGCACGGCGGGAAAGCCGATCTGCGCGAAGTCGCAGAAGGGGACATCGGGAGACGAACCCACCCCGATCGTCCCCAGCCGGACTACCCTCGCCGCGGTTTCGCGACCGATCGTGACCCCTTGAAGGAACGAGCTCGGCCGCGATGACCGGCAGGCTGGCCGGCCTCCTCTTCGCTCTCGGGCTCTCAGGGATGTCCAATCCGGCGGCGGGGCAGCCGAATCCGAGCGGTGCCGACGGCGCCGATCCGGAGATCCGCCGGGCCGAGGCCGTCCAGGTGAGGACCGGTTCGGTGGACGTCGACGGCCGCCTCGACGACGAGGCGTGGAATACGGCCCGCTGGATCACCGACTTCGTTCAGAAGGATCCCGACGAGGGAGCGCCGGCCAGCGTGGCGACCGAGGTCGCCTTCCTCTACGACGAGTCGGCCCTCTACGTGGCCGGGCGAATGAAGGGCTCCGATCGGGCCGGCCTCGCCGATCTCATCACACGGCGGGATGATCCGGGCCGTGCCGAGCGGCTGATCGTCTCGCTCGACACGTTCCACGACCGCCGGACGGCCTACAGCTTCGCGGTCACCGCGGCCGGCGTACGGGTCGATTACTTTCATCCCCTCGACCACGAGCTCGAGCGCGACTTCACCTTCGATCCGGTGTGGTCGGCCCGCACCCAGGTCACCGCGGACGGCTGGACCGCCGAGATGCGGATCCCCTTCTCGCAGCTCCGGTTCAATCCCGGCGCGGAGCTCCTGTGGGGCGTAAACGTCAACCGCTACGTTCCGACGATCAACGAGGACGACTTCTGGATCGTGGTGCCGCGCGACCAGGCCGGGTGGGCCTCGCGGTTCGGCGAGCTGGTCGGGATCCGGGACGTCCCGGGCACGCGCCGGATCGAGGTGATCCCGTACGTGGCGAGCTCGGCCCGGATCCGGTCGGAGGGAATCTTCGACGAGGGCGATCCCTTTACCGACCGGACGGAAGGGGAGTTGCGGACGGGAGTCGATTTCCGGATGGGGCTCGGCCCCAACCTGACCCTGGACGCCACCGTGAACCCCGACTTCGGTCAGGTCGAGGCCGATCCGGCGGAGGTCAACCTGACCGCCTTCGAGACCGTGTTCGAGGAGCGCCGGCCGTTCTTCACGCAGGGGCAGCAGAACTTCGCGGGGTACGGCCCCGAGTACTACTACTCGCGACGGGTGGGCGCGCAGCCGCACCTGACGGTGACGGGCGATTTCGTGGACACCCCGAAGACGACCACGATCCTCGGGGCGGCCAAGGTCACCGGCCGGCTCCCCTCCGGGCTGACGGTCGGCGCCCTGGCGGGGGTAACGGACGACGAGCGGGCGCGGACGTTCGACGTCGAGTCGGGCGAAGTCGAGGAGACTGTGGTCGAGCCCCTGACCGAGTACGGCGTCCTCCGGCTACAGCAGCAGATTGGCGAGAACGCGTCCACCCTGGGCCTCACCCTTACCGCCATGAACCGGGACTTCGCCGAAGCCGAGGAGCTGACCGCCCGGGTGCCGGAGCACGCCTTCGCGGGCGGGCTCGACTGGAACCGACGGTTCGACGACGGCTGGTACGAGATCCTGGGCCACGTGGGGTTCAGCCACGTCGCCGGGGACACGGCGGCGATCGCGCGGATCCAGCGGAGCAGCGCGCACTTCTTCCAGCGCCCGGACGCCGACCACATCGAGCTGGATCCGACGCGGACGTCCCTCTCGGGCTGGTCGGCCGCCCTCCGCGGCGGGAAGCGGAGCGGCACCTGGCGCTGGAACCATGGCGTCTGGATGGACTCGCCCGGATTCGAGCTCAACGACGTCGGGATCCAGACCCGGTCCGACGACGTCGCGGGCTGGCTCGAGCTCTACTATCACGACACCCAGCCGGGCAAGGTCTTCCGCAACTGGTTCGCGGGGATTCTCAACGAGAATCACTGGAACTTCGGCGGCGAGCGGCGGTTCTCGAACCTGATGCTGTATTCCGAGTGGACGCTGCTCAACTTCGTGAATGGCTGGCTCGAGACCGGACGCGACTTCCGGAGCCTCCATGACGAGCTGACCCGCGGCGGGCCGCTCATGGAGTACCCGACCGGCTGGTGGGTCGCCGGAGGCGTGTTCAGCAACTACAACAGCCGGAACCGGATCGGCACGCGGGCAGGGGGCTGGCGCGACGAGCAAGGCGGCTGGGAATACCGGATCGATCCGGAGCTCCACGTCCAGGCGACCGAGCGGCTCGGCCTCTCGCTCACCCCGCGCTGGATCCGGACGCGCGAGGCACGGCAGTTCATCGACTCGTTCGACGGCGGCCGGGACGTCACGTTCGGCCGTCGTTACGTCTTCGGGATCATCGACAAGAGCGAGATCGCCGCCCAGATCCGCGCCAACTACGCCTTCTCCCCCGACCTCAACCTGGAGCTGTACGCCGAGCCGTTCGCCTCGAGCGGGCGCTACGCGCGGATCGGCGAGCTGGCCGCCCCGCGCACCCGCGACCTGGTGGTCTACGGCGGTGCCGGCACCGGCACCGGCCTCATGCGCGATACCGAGAACGGTGACTACACGGTGTCGGTGGACGGCACCACCTTCGAGATCGAGAACCCCGACTTCGACGTCCTTTCCTTCCGCTCCAACCTCGTCCTCCGCTGGGAGTGGCGTCCCGGATCGACCCTGTTCGTCGTCTGGCAGCAGAACCGCTCCGAGAACGAGGAGCGGGGGCGGCTGGTCGGCCCCGGGAAGCTCGTGGAAAGCTTCGGCGCGGACGGCGAGAACGTACTGGCGCTCAAGTTCACCTACTGGCTGCCGCTGTAGCCGAGCCGCACCCGCGCGGCCTCCCCCTCTGAACGGACGCCGGATCGCGCGCGTCCTACCTTGTCCAAGCAGGCCATCCCTTTCCCTCAACGAGCCGAGGTTCCCGATGCTTCGACGATCGCTCGCGCTGCCGCTCGCCGTGATCCTCTTCACCGCGCCGGCCGCGGCTCAGGAGGCGCCAGCTGCCGCCCAGCCGTCCGACGTGGAATCGATCGACGCCATTCTGACCGCCCTGTACGACGTGATCTCCGGCCCTGCGGGAGACAGGGATTGGGACCGCTTCCGGTCGCTCTTCACGCCCAACGCGATCCTCGTCCCCATGGTGCCCACGCCGGACGGATCTACGCCGGTCCGCGTCCTGACCGCCGAGGACTACATCACGCGGGTGGGGCCGTTTTTTGGGGAGAACCCGTTCTACGAGGTCGAGGCGGGTCGGACCCTCGACCGCTACGGCAACGTCGCCAACGCGATGAGCGCCTACGAGTCGCGCCGGGCGCCGGGCGAGGAGCCCTTCGCGCGCGGCGTGAACACGGTCACGCTGGTGACGGACGGGGCGCGGTGGTACGTCGCGTCGATCGCGTGGGACCAGGAGCGGGAGGGGAACCCGTTCCCACCTGATTGGTTGCCGCTGGAGGGGCGCTGATCGAGGAGTGTCGCTGCCGGCCGTGAGGGCCCGTATCGAGGCCGTCCACGACGACATCACCCGGCAGCGGGTCGACGCGATCGTGAACGCGGCCAACACGTCCCTCCTGGGCGGGGGCGGGGTCGACGGTGCGATCCACCGGGCGGCCGGGCCGCGGCTCCTCGAGGAGTGTCGGGCCCTCGGCGGCTGCCCGACAGGCGAGGCGCGGATCACGAAGGGATACGATCTGCCGGCGCGTCACGTCATCCACACGGTCGGGCCGCGCTGGAAAGGAGGCGTCCGGGGAGAAGAGGCGCTCCTCCGGAGCTGCTATCGCTCGAGCCTCGACATGGCACGCGAGCACGGCCTCCGCTCGATCGCCTTCCCTTCGATCTCGACCGGCGCCTACGGCTACCCGATCGAGGAAGCGGCTCCGGTGGCGGCGGGCGCCGTACGAGACTGGCTGGCTGAACATCCGGACCCTTTCGAGCTGGTGCGGTTCGTTCTGTTCAGCGGACGGGACCTGGCGGTCTACAGGAAAGCCCTCGGCGTGCTCTGATCCGGGCCGGCCCGTTCCAACCCCGGGCCCCCCGATGGCGTCCAACCCGATGTATGCAGGAACCCTCGGCCGCGGAGGAGCGATCCTGGCCACGGACCAGCCCCGGTCGACCGGGACCGAAAGGGACGTCGAGCTCGCCGCCGCCGGCGACACGCGGGCATTCGAGCGCGTCTACCGGGAGCACGCCGCCAGGGTCCACAGCCTGGCCCGCCGCATGATCGGCCCCGAGGACGCGGACGACGCGACCCAGGAGGTGTTCGTGCGGGTCTGGGAGAAGCTCGACACCTTCCGGGGCGACGCGGCGTTCGGGACGTGGCTCCACCGCGTGGCCGTGAACCTGATCCTGACCCGCGCCCGCTCTCGGAAACGGCATGGCGCCTGGATCGTGGACGACGAGGAGGCGTTCGAGAGCGCCTCGACGGGAGCGGCCCCCGGGTGGGTCTCCGTGGACCTGGAGGCGGCCCTCGCCAGACTGCCCGAGGGAGCACGAGAGGTTTTCGTCCTGCACGACGTCGAGGGATATCGTCACGAGGAGATCGCCGAGATGCTGGAGATGGCGGTGGGCACGTCGAAGTCGCAGCTGCACCGGGCGCGGATGCTCCTGAGGCAGCATCTGGCCGCCTGAGGAGGAGCCGTGAGCGAGCACCCGACCGAACGCCTGAGCGCCTATCTGGACGGAGACCTGGCGGGGTCCGATCGCGAGGCGGTCCAGCGCCACCTGGCCGACTGCCGGGAGTGCTCGGCCGTGCTCGGGGACCTGGGGCGCCTGGCGCGTGCCGCGCGGGAGCTCGAGGACCGGGAGCCCGCCACCGACCTCTGGCCCGGGATCGCCGGCCGGCTCGAGAGCCGGGCCGCGGCCCGGGTCCACCCGATCGACGCCGCCCGGCCCCGCCGGCGCTTCTCGTTCACGATGCCCCAGCTCGCGGCGGCGGCGATCGCCCTGATCGTGCTCTCGGCCGCCGCGGTCTGGTGGGGAAGCCCGCGCACCGGCCGCGTCGCCGTGGACCGGCCGGCGGTCGGGTCGGCTCCCGAAACGATGGGGGTCCCCGTGTCGCTCGAGGCGGACCCCGCCTACACCGACGCCCTGGCCGACCTCGAGCGCGCGTTCGAGGCCTCCCGTGATCGGCTCGAGCCCTCGACGGTGGCCACCGTCGAACGCAACCTCGCCATCATCGACGAGGCGATCCGGGAGACGATCGAAGCCCTGAAGGCCGACCCCGGCAGCCCGTTTCTGTACGATCACCTGGAGCGCTCGCGACGCCAGAAGCTGGACGTCCTTCGACAGGCCACCCTGGCCCTCCAGACGACATGACGACCATTCCATCGCAACCATCGAACCGGAGACGATCCATGCCCGACCCCATCCGAACCCTCGTGCTGTCGCTGCTGGTCGCGGGCGCGGCTCCGGTCCTGGCCCGCGCCCAGGTCCCGGTCGACACCGTGATCGCGGTCGATCCGGGGGGGCGGCTCGACCTCGAGAACTTCTCGGGCACGGTCACCGTGGACGCGTGGAACCGTTCAGCCGTCCGGATCGTCGCCGACGGCCCGCGGAGCGCCGTCCGGATTCACGGCGGCGGGTCCAGCGTCAGCGTCCGGACCGAGCACCAGCGCGGGCCCCGCGACGTCGACTACCGGCTGAACGTGCCGGCCGCGATGGACCTCTCGATCCAGGGCGTGGACACGGACGTCACGATCCGCGGGACACAGGGGCGGGTTCAGGTCCATACCGTGAACGGAGACGTCTCAGCCCAAGGCGGCCGCGGGGTGGTCGAGCTGAATTCCGTCCAGGGCACCGTGTCTCTGTCCGGAGGCGAGGGGAGGGGAGAGCTCTCGTCGGTCAACGACGCCGTCGAAGTGACCGGCTTCCGGGGCGACCTCAGGGCGACCACCGTGAACGGCGAGGTGACCCTCCGCGGCGTGGAGTCGGGGAGCGTCGAGTCGACGACCGTGAACGGCTCGATCACGTACCAGGGATCCCTCCGTTCCGACGGCTGGTACCGCTTCAACACGCACAATGGGGAGATCGGTGTCGTCGTGCCCCCAGGAACGGGAGCGACGATCGACGTTTCCACCTTCAACGGAGACTTCCAGGCCGACTTTCCGGTTACGTTCGATCAGTCTCGCAGCGGGAAGAAGTTCAACTTCACGCTCGGCGGGGGAGGGGCGCGGATCGAGCTCTCCGCGTTCAACGGGACGATCCGTCTCCGCTCGCCGGGCCGATCGGGAGGAGGATCATGAAAATCGTCACGATCGGCGGGGCCCTGCTTGGTGCGCTGCTCTCGGTCGCCTCGTTGCCGGCCCAGGAGACCGCGGACTTCAACTGGGAGGGCGCGCTCGCCGCGGGCAGGACGCTCGAGGTCATGGGGATCAACGGGCGGATCGAGGCCGGTCCCGCGACGGGTGGAACCGCTTCCGTGCGGGCGACCAAGGAGGCGAAGCGGGGCGCGGACCCGGCGGACGTGACGGTCGAGGTCACCGAGACCTCGGGCGGGGTCCGGATCTGCGCGGTCTACCCGACCCGGGGCGGCGGGCGGACGAGCTGCGACGAGGACGGGATCCACGGCCGCGTCGACGACAACGACGTCGAGGTCAATTTCGTGGTCACCGTTCCGACGGGCGTCCGTCTCCACGCCAGGACCGTCAACGGCGGGATAGAGGCGAACGAGCTCAGGGGCGACGTCCAGGCGGAGTCGGTCAACGGAGGGATCACGGTCTTTGGAACCGGGACGGTGGAAGCCGAGACCGTGAACGGCCAGATCGACGCCGGGATCGGCTCGGACTCCTGGAGCGGCACGCTCTCGTTCGAGACCGTTAACGGCCAGATCTCGGTTCGTCTTCCGGCCACGGTCGGCGCCGAGGTCGAGGCCGAGACCGTGAACGGCGGGCTGACGAGCGATTTCCCCCTCACCATGCAGCCAGGTCGGTCCTGGGGTCCGCGCCGGATGGAAGGCACGATCGGTCGGGGCGGCGGCCGGCTCAGCCTGGAGACGGTGAACGGCGGGATCGAGCTGAAGCGGAGCTAGGTGGTGGCATAGCCCTACCGCCCGTAGCGGCCGGTCAGCGTCGCCGTGGCGAGGACGTGGTCCCGGCCGGCCTCTTCCACGTCTTCGCGGCTCCCCCCAGGCTCGAGCCCCAGTCGCTCATCCAGAGCGGTCAGCGTGAAGACGTAGCGATGGGGCTTCCCGGGTGGCGGGCAGGGACCGCCCCAGCCGATCCGTCCGAAGTCGTTCTTCCCCTGCGCAGCCTCCCCGAGGTCGTCCAATGCCCGCGCCGGCCCGACCCCCTCCGGCAGGCCGTCGAAATCGCCAGGGATGTCATAGACAACCCAGTGGACCCAGTCGCCGCGCGGCGCGTCGGGGTCATGAACCACGAGTGCGAAGGACACGGTCCCCGCCGGCGTCCCTGCCCACGCGAGCGCCGGCGAGACATCCTCGGCGTCGCATGTGTGGCGCCGCGGGATCGTGCCGCCGTCCTCGAAGGCCGTGCTCGTCAGTCGCATCGAATCCCTCACCTCCTTGTGATTGGACGCGCCCGTCCTTTCGGCGGTCCTTTCGCGGAACTCCCTGTCCCTGCCATTCCCGGAGCCTGCGCCGTTCGTGCAAGCCATGAAGGAGCCCGCCAGCAGCGGGACGATGATCAGGATCGCAGCGGATCTCATCGGGACTCCGGGATCACGATGAGTTCGATCGTCGTACCGTCACGCTCCGCCACCAGCGGCACCTCCACCTCCGCCTTCAGCCCGGCCAGGACCGCCGTGTATACATAGACGTCGTCGATTGCCTCGCCCGCCAGGCTCAGGATCACGTCCCCGTTCCTTAGCCCCGCCCGATCCGCCGGTCCGCCCGGCCGGACCGACGAGAGTCTGAGCCCGGGCCCCTCGAACCCGTAATCCGGGACGACCCCGAGCGCGACCTGGAAGGCCATCGGCCGGGGGTCCGTGACCGGCGCTTCGGTGTACGGGATCGCCCTCCCGTCGGCCGCCGCCCGCACGACCGCCTCGACACGCTCGAGG
>DASZOP010000103.1:0-10189 GCA_035550715.1 Gemmatimonadota bacterium
CGCCTACGACTGGTACCTGGACCTTCGCCGGTACGGCACGGTGCCCCACTCGGGGTTCGGCATGGGGCTCGAGCGGACCGTGGCCTGGATCTGCGGGTTGCCCCACCTGCGTGAGGCGGTCCCGTTCCCGCGCCTCATCAATCGCCTCGAGCCGTGAGCCTCAACGTTCTCCGGCCTCGGAGGCCTTGACCTCCTCCCAGAGCGAATCGAGCACGTCCAGCCCCAGCTCGTCCAGCACCAGCCCCCGCTCCTCGGCCAGCGCCTCGAGCCGGCGGAAGCGTGCTTCGAACTTGCGGTTGGCGCGCTGGAGGGCGGTGTGGGGGTGGACGCCGAGGAGGCGGCCCCAGTTGACGGCCGCGAACAGGAGGTCCCCGTACTCCTCCTCCAGCCGTTCGGGGGCCTCGTCCCCGGCCGCGCTCCAGGTCTCGGCGATCTCCTCCTCGAGCTTCAGGCGCGCTCCCTCCGGCTCCTGCCAGTCGAAGCCGACCGTCGCGACCTTCTGCTGGATGCGGTAGGCGCGGACCAGGGCGGGAAGGCCTTCGGGGAGCTCGCCGATCACGCCGGGACCCCCGGTCCCTGGCGGGCGCTCCTCGCGCTTCAGCCGCTCCCACATCGCCTGGTGGCCCTCTCCGGCGTACTCGGCTTCGCCGAACACGTGCGGGTGCCGGCGCACCATCTTTTCGATGAGGGCTCCCGCCACCGCCGGCTCGTCGAACGCCCGCTCCTCTTCCGCGATGACGATCTGGAAGGCCAGGTGGAGCATCAGGTCGCCGAGCTCGTCGACGGTGCGCGACCGATCGCCGGTCTCGATCGCCTCGGCGGCCTCGTGCGCCTCCTCGAGCAGGTGGGGAACGAGCGTGCGCGGGGTCTGCTTGCGGTCCCAGGGACAGCCGTCCGGCCCGCGCAGCCGGCGGAGCAGCGAGAGGATCCCCGCGAAGTCGCTCGAGTACCGTTTTTCCTCGGCCATGACGGGGAAGTTAGCAGAGCCCCCGGAGCGCGTGCAGACGCGTCCCTCCCCTCGACACCCGCGGGTTGCTGGGCTCCTACCCTCTCCCTATCGTTCGGCCCCCGTGAAGCCAGCGCCCACCCTCGACCCCGGCACGGCCCGCACGTGGGTCGACATCGACCTGCAGCGGATCGCGGACAACGTGGACATCCTCCGGTCGCGCCTCCCAGCGACGACCGACCTGCTCGTGCCGGTCAAGGCCGACGCCTATGGCCACGGGCTCGTTCCCGTGGCGCGCACGCTCGAGGCGGCCGGTGTCTGGGGTCTCGGGATCGCCGCGCTGGACGAGGCCGCGACCCTCCGGGCCGCGGGGATACGAGCCCGCCTGGTGGTCCTGATGCCGATCCAGCCCGCCGAAGCGGCGCGGGCGCTGGAGCTGGAGGTCGTCCCGGCGATCACCGATCGCGCACAGGCGGAAGCCGTGGCCGCGGCCGCCCGGGAGGCCCGTCGCACGGCGACGGTGCACGTCGAGGTCGACTCGGGGATGGGGCGATGCGGCGTCTGGGACCGCGACGCGGTGGCCTTCGTCCAGGCGCTTCTCGAATTGCCGGGCCTCGAGGTGGGGGGTATGTTCACTCACTTCTCAAGCGCCGACGAGGCGGAGCGGGATCACACCGACCGCCAGCTCGCGCGCTTCGACGCCGTGGTCTCGGCTCTGGCCGAGCGCGGGTTCCGTCCCCGCCATGTTCACGTCGCCAACAGCGCCGCGGCGCTACGGTTCCGTGGAGCGAGCCGGACGCTGGTCCGGCCGGGGATCGCGGTCTATGGATCGGTCGAGGAAATCGAGAGCGGTCCGCGGGACGACGGGAAGGAGCTCGATCGGGCGGGGTTCGTCCCCGCGCTGAGCTGGCATGCCCGGGTGGCCGCGATCAAGCGGCTTCCCGCTGGCGAATCGGTCAGCTATCACCGTCTCTATGCGGCGCGGGGAGAAGAGAGGATCGCGCTCCTGGCGGTGGGGTATGGAGACGGCCTGCCGCTCGCTCTCTCGAACCGGGGCCGGGTGCTGGTTCGCGGCCGCGCCGTCCCGGTTCGCGGTGCCGTCTGCATGGACGTCACGATCGTGGACGCGACGCCGTTTCCGGACCTGGAGCCGGGAGAGGTGGCGACCTTGATCGGCCGTCAGGGCGCAGCCAGCCGCTCGGTCGTCGACGTCGCCCGCGAGAGCGGGCTCACGAGCTACGCCGTCTTCACCGGGATCACCGCGCGGGTGGCGCGCCGGTACCGGAAGGGAGATCAGGATGTCGGAAGCTGAGGGCAGGTTCCGGGAGCGCCGGTCGGCCCACACGACGGAGGAGGAGTCGAGCCCCGCGCCGCTCCCCGACGCTGCCAACGCGCGGGGCGGGACCGACGGGCCCGGCCGGCCGGACATCGTCACCGGTGGTGACGCTCCGCCTCCGCAGGTCCCGCCTTCGGAGCCCGTTCCGCCGGAGCCCGGCAGCCGCAGGGTTCCGGAAGCCCCGTTTTTCGACCTCGTCCAATACGTCGTGCTCCGGGCGAGCCAGTGTCTGGGCGAGATCCCCCTCGACGAGACCGGCCAGCAGAGGGTCCTGCCCCGCGAGGCGAAGGAGTACATCGACCTCCTATCGACGCTGCGCGAGCTCCTCGGGAGCGACCTCTCCCCGGACGCCGGGCGGGCGGTGGACGGCGTACTCACCGACCTCCGCACACGCTACCTGGAGGTCACGTGACGGATTCGCTGGAAGCGCGTGCCCACGCCGCGCGGGCCCGCGCGTACGCCCCTTATTCCGGCTACCGCGTCGGGGCCGCCCTGGAGACGGACGACGGACGCGTGTTCGAAGGATGCAACGTGGAGAACGCGTCGTACTCGGTCACCTGCTGTGCGGAGAGGGTCGCTCTCTACAGCGCGGTCGCGGCCGGGGCCCGGGGCTTCCGCCGGCTGGTCGTGGTGGCCGGGGGGCCGACCCCGCATCCGTGCGGCGCCTGTCGGCAGGCCTTGAGCGAGCTCGCCCCGGACGACCTGCCGATCACCGTCGTCGCCGACGGCGGCGGGCATCACCGGTTCACGCTCGGGGAGCTCCTTCCGAAACCCTTCCGCATGGAGCCGGAACGGTCATGAAGATGGGACGCGTGGTCGGCAGCGTCGTTGCGACCCGTAAGGACGAGAAGCTGGAGGGGCTCAAGCTCCTCCTCGTGCGGGACCTGGACGTCGACCTGGCGCCGGAGAAGGGATACGCGGTGGCCGTCGACGCCGTCGGCGCCGGCGCGGGGGAGGTCGTCCTCTACGCGACGGGCAGCTCCGCCCGACAGACGGGGTTGACCGACGGCCGGCCGGTGGACGCCGTCATCATGGCCATCGTCGACGAATACGACGTCGGCGCCGGGGTCGTCCGGACGTGAGGCGAAGCCTGGTCGCGCTGGTCGGGCTCTGGGCGGCGGCCTGCACCGGAGACGGCGACAGTCCGGTCGGGGGCGACCTGCTGCCGGGGGGTGTGTTGGGAGGGGACCTCGAGATCCTGACCGTCTCCGAGTTCGAGCGGGCGGAGGACGTGTCCATCTTTCCCGCCGACCGCGGCGACGCCGACCGTCTCGTCATGGCCCACCAATGGCCGGATCCGGGCGGCTTCGAGGCCCGCCCCTTGATGCGGTTCTCCCTCGTCGCGGCCGACAGCTTCCCGGAGGACAGCGAGATCGTGGAGGCCTCGCTCGAGCTCCACTTCCAGGCCGTCGAAGAGCCGGTCGACCTGGCCGTCCACCGCGTGACCGCGGCGTGGACCGAGGAGGCGGCCACGTGGGAGCGTCGCGACCTCGGCGCGGCGTGGACCCAGGCCGGCGGTGACTTCGACCCTCTCCCGCTCGCCGAGTTCACGATCACGGGCCGCGGCGATCAGGACTCGGTAACGGTCGACTCGATCAGCGTCCCGCTCCCGGTCGACCTGGTGGCGGGCTGGCTGGCCGGAGACGAGGGGAACGAGGGGGTGGTTCTGATCCAGCAGACGCCGGGCGCCCAGGTCGAGTTCGTGTCGCGGGGAGTCGCCAGCATCAACCCCAACGGGCCGCGGATCGAGTTCGTGATCCAGCTCACCGGACCGGGGCTGCCCGCGGCCGAGATCTCGATCCTGGCGCTGGAGGACACGTTCCTGGCCGATGGCGGCGCGACTCCAGCCGGTGACCTGATCGTGGCCGGCGGCGCGGAGGTCCGCCGGCTCGTCCTCGTTCCGGATCTCGAGTCCCTCCCCGACGGCACCGTCGTGGCCCAGGCTCAGCTCGTCCTGCCCGTGGAGGGGGTCAGCCTGCCGGGGGACTCCATCGCCCTCGTGGCCGGTCGGGTGGCCAGCGAGTTCCTGGGCGAGAAGACCATCCTGGCGGCCCCGGCGGGTTCGGACTTCTTCGGCCTCGCGCCGGTCGTGGCGGACAGCCTCCCGATCGACTCGCTGGTGTTCGAGAGCCCCTTCCTGACGCGGGTGATCCGGACCTGGCTGAGAACCCCCGAGAGCAACCGCGGGCTGTTCGTCATCCTGGTCAACGAGGCGGCGGAGTTCGGCGCCGTCGGGTTCCCGGGGCCGGGCGCGCCCACCGAGCGGAGGCCCCACCTTCGGCTCCTGGTCCTGCCGCCCGAGCGCTCGTGAGCGGGCGGATCTCGCGCCCGGCGCTCCTGACGGCGCTCATCGTCGCCGCCTCGGGTGCCGGCTGGCCGGCGCTCGGGCAGGAGAGCGTGTTCAATCTCCCCCTTCCGGGTTTGCCGACGACCGGCGAGAGCGTCCGGAGCCGCGGGATGGGCGGGGTCTCCGGGGGCCTCGCCGGCGAGACCTTCTCGCTGGACAATCCCGCCTGGATCGCCGATTTCGAGCGCGCCGGTCTCTACCTGTCGCTGCTCGGTCAGCGGACGACGGCGGAGGACCTGGACGCGACCGGCGAGTTCGAGGACGTCGTGTTCCCGATGGGCCAGGCGGCCGTCCCCGCGTTCGGAGCGGTGATCGGGGTGGGTTATGCGCAGTACCTCGATTTCGATGCCGGGATCGAGACCCGCCTCGTGTTCGAAGGCGATACCGTGCCCGCCGGACTCGAATCCGATGGCGGCGTCGGCATCCTCTCTCCATCGCTCTCGATGCGCCTGGACGAACGGACCCGCGCGGGCGTGGCGCTGGACGTGTATCTGGGCTCGCGGGAGGTGGTGCGCTCCGTCGCATTTCCCGAGCCGATCGGGACGAGCGACACCCTGGGCCGTGACTTCGGGGGGGTCGGCCTCGGCTTCGGGGTGGCGCGTGACGTGGGTCGGAAGCTGCAGGTGGGGATCGCCTACCGGCTCCGCCCCGACCTCGACAGCGAGGTGACGCGGGCCATGGATCCGGACCTGATCGGCCGGGAGGCGGAGATCCGGCTGCCCGACGAGCTCCTGGTGGAGGTTTCGCTGCGCGCCTCGGATCGTCTCCGGATGGGAGCGGTCGCGCGCTGGGCCGGCTGGGAGGGGACCCTCGACCAGGACCTCGTGGGCGCGACCACCGACGTCGGAGACGCGCTCGATCTGGGCGGCGGACTCGAGTTCGCCCCGCAGGGGTCGATCCTCTCCGTGATCGGCCCCGACGCACCGCTCCGCGCCGGCTATCGGTGGCGGAGGCTTCCGCTCCGGATCGACGGCCGGACGGTCTCGGAATGGACGGTCGGGCTCGGGTACAGCCGTGGCCTCGGCCGGCTGAGCCGGATCGACCTGGCGCTGGAGATCGGCGACCGGGGGGACGTCGAGGAGCTCGGGCTGAGCGAGAGGTACGTGAGGGTGGGGGTGGGGATGGCTGTGTTCGAGGTGTGGCGTCGCTTTGATTGAGCGCCGGGTGCCCTCGTCCGACGGCGGGCGTTTGACGGTGTCCGCGGGCAGGTCTAGCTTCATCTTTTTTCGTCCATTGAACGGAACGTCCTGCCCCGACGGGGACCGGAGCGGATCCCCGACCCGACCGAATGCGTCATGACCTCAGGATTCGCTGGGCGATCGTCGCGGCCTCGCTCCTCGCCGCGGCGTGGTACCTGTGGCCCACCGTCCGCTTCTACTCGATGTCGCCCCCGGCCCGTGAGGAGCTCCGCCAGACCGACCCCGCCGCCTGGGACCGTCTGAAATCCCGCGCCATTCAGCTCGGCCTGGACCTTCAGGGCGGCATGCACCTCGTCCTCGAGCTCGACGAGAGCGAGCGCTCCTTCGACGAGGAGGAGCGGCGGGACGCAACCGACCGCGCGCTCGAGATCATCCGCAACCGTGTCGATCAATTCGGTGTCTCCGAGCCGTTGATCCAGAAGGTCGGCGACCAGCGCATCATCGTGGAGCTGCCGGGCATCCAGGACCAGGAGCGGGCCAAGGAGCTGGTCCAGCGGACCGCGTTCCTCGAGTTCCAGATGGTGGTCGACGGACGAGAGCTGACCGATCGGCTGCGGGACGTCGATGCCGCCCTGGCCGGCCGCTCCGGCGGCGACGAGCCGGTGGGCGAGACCGCGGCCCCGGCCGACACCGCTTCCGGCTCCGCCCGGGACACCGCGGGGTCGACCTCGCTGGGCGAGTTCCTGGGCGGCACCGAAGCCGACGCCGGCGCGCCGGAGAGCGGGGACAACCCCCTCTCCTCGCTTCTCCAGACCGAGGCGGTCGGGGGCGAGGCCTTCAACCTGCTCGTCGACGAGACCGAGGTGGAGCGGGTCCGTGCGCTGCTCGACGATCCCGCCGCGATCCAGGCGATCGGGACCGGCAACGAGTGGCTGTGGTCGGGCGACCCGACGGCGTTCGCCGACGGCCGGAGCTACCGCCGGCTCTATCTGGTCGAGAAGGAGGCCGAGATGTCGGGCGAGGCCATTGCCACGGCGGCCGCCGGTTTCGACCCCCAGCAGATGAACCAGCCGATCGTGACCCTGCGGATGACCGACGAGGGCGCGAGCCGGTTCGCCGACGTGACCGGCAGGCACGTGGGCGAGCGCATGGCGATCGTTCTCGACCAGATCGTCCGGATGGCGCCCAACATCCGCCAGCGAATCACCGGCGGGAACGCCCAGATCGAGGGTTTCGACTCGGTCGAGGAAGCGCGCGACATCGCGATCGTCCTGCGGGCCGGCGCCCTGCCGGCGCCGCTCGAGATCATCGAGGAGCGCACGGTGGGGCCGTCGCTGGGCGCGGACTCCATCGCGGCGGGCTGGCGGTCGGGCTGGCTGGGCCTCCTGGCGGTGGGACTCCTCATCGTCTTCTACTACCGGATGTCGGGGCTCGTGGCCAACATCGGCCTGGCCCTCAACTTCGTCCTGATCCTGGCCGCGCTGGGGGCGTTCGGCGCCACGCTCACCCTCCCCGGCATCGCCGGGCTCCTCCTGACGGTGGGCATGTCGGTGGATGCCAACGTCCTGGTCTTCGAGCGTGTCCGCGAGGAGCTGGCGCTCGGGAAGTCGGTGCGGGCGGCCATCGACGTCGGCTACGACCGTGCGCTCGTGACGATCCTCGACTCTCAGATCACGACGCTGATCGCGGCGGCGGTGCTGTTCCAGTTCGGCACCGGCCCGATCAAGGGATTCGCGGTCGTGCTCACGATCGGAATCATCAGCTCGATCTTCACCGCCGTCTTCGTGACCCGAACGATCTTCGAGACCTGGACGCGCCGCAGCGCGCCCCACTCCCTGAGCATCTGAGGTCGAATGATCTGGCTCTTCCACGGCGCCAACTATCCCTTCATGGACTACCGCAAATGGGCGTACCTCCTTTCCGGGGTGCTCATACTGGCGACGGCCGTCTCGATCGTCGCCCGCGGCGGCCTGGAGTACTCGATCGACTTCACCGGAGGAACCCTCGTCCAGCTCGATTTCGAGCAGCCGATCGAAGCGCAGCTGCTGAGAGGCGCCCTGGAGACCATGCCGGGACTCGAGTCCTCAGAGGTACAGCACTTCGGCGACCCGTCCGACGTCGTCGTGCGAGCCCAGGTCGCGCTGGGGGAGGAAGAGCAGTTCGCGCGTCGGATCGAGACCCAGCTGCGAGAAGCGCCGGCTCTCGAGGGACATTCCTTCACGATCGTCCGGAGCGAGGCCGTGGGCCCCAAGATCGGCGAGGAGCTGAAACGGGATGCCTTGATGGCGATCCTCTACGCGATGGGGTTCATCCTGATCTACGTGGCCTTCCGGTTCGATCTCAAGTTCGCCGTGGCTGCCATCCTGGCGACCGCTCATGACATCATCCTGTCGGTCGGGGTCTTCTCCCTGACGGGCAAGGAGATCTCGCTGGCGGTCGTGGCCGCGTTCCTGACCATCGTCGGGTACTCGCTCAACGACACGATCGTGGTCTTCGACCGGATTCGAGAGGACTTGAAGGCCGTGCGTCGGGAGTCGTTCGTGGAGGTCGTGAACCGCGCCGTCAACGAGACCCTCTCGCGCACCATCCTGACCGGCGGGACGACCCTCGTCGTGCTCTTCTTCCTCTTCTTCATGGGCGGCGAGGTGATCCACGACTTCGCGTTCGCGCTCATCGTGGGGATCCTCATCGGCACGTACTCGTCGATCTTCATCGGGGCCCCGCTGGTGGTCGAGTGGAAGCACCACATCGAGGACCGTCGAGCGGCGGCGGCCCCGCGGAAGACCTCCAGGAAGCGCAAGCAGCCCGCCTAGGAGCCCGGTGGCGCCGCCGCGGCTCTTCGACAGCCACTGCCATCTGCAGGACCCCGCGTTCGACGAGGACCGCAGCGACGTGCTGGCGCGTGCCCTGGAGGCCGGCGTGGCCGAGATCGCGGTCATCGCCTCGGATCCGGGGAGCGCCGCCGCGGCGCGTGATCTGACCGCCGACCCCGGCTTGGCCGACCGGCCCCGGCTCGTCTGGACGGCGGGCGTCCACCCCCACGTCGCCGAGACCTGGAACGATCGTGCCCGTCGCGAGCTGGAGAGGCTCCTCGACGCCGGAGCGGCGGCGGTCGGGGAAATCGGCCTCGACTTCCACTACGACCACAGCTCCCGTGACGCCCAGCGGGATGCGTTCGCGGAGCAGCTCGCTCTCGCGATCGCACGCGATCTGCCCGTCGTGGTCCACTCCCGGGAGGCGGACGAGGCCACGCTCGATCTGGTCGAGGCGTCGGGGATCGCCGCGGAGCGCGTGGTCCTCCACTCCTTCAGCGGGGGCGTACCGATGCTCGAGCGGGCGATCGAGGCCGGCACCTACGTCTCCTTCTCGGGGATGGTGACGTTCCGGACCTTCCCCGCGGAGACCCTCGTGGCGAAGGTCCCCGCCGATCGTCTGCTGGCCGAGACCGACGCTCCCTACCTGGCCCCCGTTCCGCATCGTGGCCGACGCAACGAGCCTGCCTTCCTGGTCGAGACGGTGGAGCGGCTGGCCGCGCTCCATGGCGTCGACGGAACGGCCATGGGTGCGCTCACGCGGGCCAACGCCCGGCGCTTCTACGGTCTCGAGGTGCCGGCGGGGTCGGAGGGGTGAGCTCTCCCCGACGGCTCTTTCTCCGCAACATCGACGGCCAGGACCACCTCGAGGTGTTCGTCGTGTCGGCGATCACCGCCATCCTCGCCATCCGGCTCTTCCTTCACCTGACCGGCTATCCGCAGATCGGCGGACCCGAGCTCCACATCGCGCATCTCTTGTGGGGCGGGCTCTTCATGCTGGCGGCGTTCGTGCTGCTCTTCGTCTTTCTGGGCAAGGCCCGCCTGCGCGCCGCTGCGATTCTGGGTGGCGCCGGATTCGGCGCGTTCCTGGACGAGGTGGGGAAGTTCGTGACACGCGACAGCGACTACTTCTACGAGCCGGCCGTGGCGATCATGTACGTGACCTTCGTAGGTCTTCTCCTGACCGCCCATCTGATCCGCGGACGGCGCGAGGTCTCGGAGCTGGAGTACCTGCTGAACGCGCTGCAGCAGATGGAAGAGCTGGCGCGACACGACCTCGACGAGGCGGAGGCGGAGCGGGTGCGATCGTACCTAGAGCGCTCCGACCCCACGCATCCGCTCGTGGCCGGCCTGCGATCCACGCTGCGGGAATCGGACTTCCCGCCGCCGCGCTTCTCCGTCGTCGCCCGCACGCGGGAGCGCTTCCGGGCCCTGTACCGGAAGACGATCCGGTTGCCGTGGTTCGATCAGGCCGTCATCCTCGTCTTCGCCGGCCAGCTCGCCCTGAAGCTCCTGGTCGGGGCCGTCTTCGTGTATTCGCTCGGCGCATCGCTCGACGCCGTCCGCGACTGGCAGCTGGTCGGCTGGCTGGTCGAGCGGACGCGCGAC
>DASZOP010000104.1:0-1833 GCA_035550715.1 Gemmatimonadota bacterium
CGCTGACCGTGGACGCCGAGGGAAGCGCCAAGTTCGAGGGCTCGACCGCCCTCGACGCGTTCGGCGTCCTGATCCTGGCGACGGAGAACGGCGCCCCGACCGAGCTGGTCGGGACGCCCGTCCTGACGGGGATCCCCGCGCCCGAGGCCGCCGCGGACGAGGCGGCGGAGAAGGCGGACGAGGCGGCGGGTGAAGCGGCCGAAGCTGCCGGTGAGGCGGCCGAAGCCGCAGGCGAGGCTCAGGAAGCTGCAGGCGAGGCTGAGGAAGCCGCCGCCGAGGCCGAGGAAGCCGCGGGTGAAACCGAGGAGGCCTTGCCGCCTCCGGCCGAGCAGCCCGAGGCCCCCGAGCCGCCGCAGAGCTGATCGAGCCGCGGTCCTAGCCGACCCGACATGCCGCCCCCGGGCTCCCGGGGGCGGTTTTTTTTGTCCCCGATGCTTGACAGCCACGCCAGCCGTCCCCTATGATGTGGGGCCAAGTGGGAAGAAGTGGGAGATTTTGGGGGACCTGTGGACAGCCAAAGCATGAGGGGTCGTCACGCCATTCCTCGGTCAGTTCACCCACTCGCTCGATGACAAGGGCCGCGTCAGCCTGCCGGCGCGATTCCGCAACGGTCAGAGCGGCCAGTGCTTCGTCGCGACACGCGGGATCGGGGGCCTGTGCCTCTTTCTCTACCCGGTGGAGGGGTGGGAGAGGGTGGTGGAGCGGCTCGAGCGGCAGAAGGCCCGAGTCGACCCCGACCAGCGCCGTCTCTATCTGCAGCTCATGCGGAACACCGTCGAGAGCCCCGTCGACGCCCAGGGGCGGATCTCCGTCCCCCAGCGACTCCTCGATCTCGTGGGGATCGCCGGCGAAGTCGTGTTCGTGGGCGCCGGCGAGGTGATCGAGATGTGGGATCCGGACCGGTACGAGGAGTACGTCGAGCAGGCCGGAGACGAGCTGGACGACTGGCTGATCCGATACCTGTGACGATCGGTGGATGAGGGGAGCACGTACCACGTACCTGTACTTCTGTCGGAGACGATCGAGTTGCTGAGACCCCGGAGCGGCGGGACCTATCTGGACGGCACCCTCGGCGGGGCGGGTCACGCCGAGGCCATCCTCGAGGCCTCGACGCCCGACGGGCGGCTGATCGGACTGGATCGGGATCCGGCCGCCGTGGACGAAGCACGGCGCCGGCTCGCCCGGTTCGGGGACCGGGTCGAGATCCACAACGCCAACTTCGCCGAGGTCGACCGGACGCCGGGGATCGAGCGGGAGACGTTGGATGGGGCCCTGCTCGACCTCGGCGTTTCCTCGGCACAGATCGACGATGAGGCGCGCGGCTTCAGCTACCGCCAGGACGCTCCACTGGATATGCGGATGGGGCCCAGAGGGGAACCTGTGCGGGAATGGTTGTCGCGCGCCGAACTTTCAGAGATCCAGCGGGTCCTTCGTGAATACGGCGAGGAGCGGGAGGCCTATCGGATCGCGCGCGCCATCGTACGCGAGCGCGAGCGGGCCCCGATCGAGACGACCGGGCACCTCAGGGCGATCGTCGAAGCCGCGGTCCCGGCGAGCGGCCATCCGCTGAAGTCCGTCGCGCGTGTCTTTCAGGCGCTGCGGATCCTCGTCAACGACGAGCTCGGGGAACTCGCTCGCGGGCTCGAGCTCGCGACGACCGCGCTTCGTCCGGGCGGCCGGCTCGTGGTCATCGCCTATCACTCGCTCGAGGATCGGATGGTGAAGCGCTTCTTCCGGGAGCTGGCGGCGGACTGCGTCTGCCCGCCGGACTTCCCGGTCTGCCGTTGCGACAAGCGGGCGGAGGTGGACGTCCTCACGAAGCGACCGGTGGTT
>DASZOP010000105.1:0-1772 GCA_035550715.1 Gemmatimonadota bacterium
GGTTGGGTCGTCCTCCGCGGGCGGATCCTGGCCGATGAGGCCGAGGACCTTCTTTGCGCCGTGGCGTCCGTTCCCGGCGTTCACCACGTCGAGAACGGCCTCGAGGTCCGCGGGCTGCCCGGAGGATCCCAGGTCCGACAGGAACCTGTCCGGTCCTCCGAGCTGATGGACGTCCGCCAGGAGAGCTGGGCCCCGGCATGGAAGCTGGCCGCCGGGGCGGTCGGGGGCGGGCTCGCCTTTCTCGCCCTCCGCGGGCGGGGCCTCCTGGCCGCCGCGGTGGCGGCGCTGGCCGCCGGCGTCGTCGTCCTCCGCTTCGCCCATCGCCACCGCTTCGACATGGGCGGCCATCGGGTCGTCGACTTCCAGAAGACCCTGACCGTCGACGCGACGGCCGAAGAGGTCTACGCGTTCTGGAGCCGCCTCGAGAACTTCCCGCGGGTCATGTCCCACATCCAGGAGGTCCGCGACCTGGGCGATCGGCGGTGGCGCTGGACGGCCGTCGGACCACTCGGGATCACGATGTCGTGGAACGCGGTCGAGACGGCCCGCCTGCCGGGGCAGCTGCTCGCCTGGCGCAGCGAGTCCCGCTCGCCGATCGAGAACGTCGGGATCGTGCGGTTCGAGCCGCTGCTCGAGGGCGGCACGCGGATGGACGTGAAGCTCTCCTACAACCCGCCGCGCGGGAGCCTCGGCGACGCGGTGGCGATCCTCTTCGGCGTCGATCCGATCACCGCGATGGACGAGGACCTGGAACGCTTCGAGTCCGTGATCCGGGCCGAGCGCAGGGCCTCGCGGCATCGGGCCGGGGCCGGGACTTAGAGCGGCCGATCGCCTCCGCTCACCACACGAGGACGATCTTCCCGAAGTTCCGGTCGGCCTCCATCCGGCGATGAGCGCCGGCGGCGTCGGCCATCGCAAAGGTTTCGTCGACGACCGGGCGGATCCGGCCGTCGGCAAGGAGAGGCAGCGCCTCCCGGGCGAAGCTCTGGAGCGCCGCGACCTTCTCCTCCAGCGGGCGTGAGCGAAGCGAGGTCCCGACGATCGTGACCCGCTTCCTGAGGACGACGCCCAGGTCGATCTCGGCGAAGGCGCCTCCCGTCAGGCCGACCACCACGATCCTCCCGAGAACAGCGACGCACTTCAGGTTCCTCGGCATGTAGCCGGCTCCGACGAGATCCAGGATCACGTCGGCGCCACTTCCCCCGGTCGCGTCCAGGACGTCGTCGGCGAAGTCGTGTCCGCCGGCGGGGATCGCGACCTCGAGTCCCAGGTCGCGGGCCCGTTCGAGCTTCCACGTCGTTCGCGACGTGCCGAGCGCCGTCGCCCCCGCTGCCCTGGCGAGTTGAAGCGCGGCCGTCCCGACGCCGCTCCCGACCGCGTGGATCAGGACCGCCTCCCCCGTCCGGAGGTGGCCACGCGTGAAGAGGGCGTCGTGGGCGGTCACGAACACCTCGGGGGTGGCCGCCGCCTCCTCCCACGACAGCGACTCCGGGACGGGGATCGCCTCCCGCTCGTGGACGACCACGAACTCGGCGTAGCCGCCGCCCCCGACCAGGCCCATCGCGCGGTCGCCGGGCTTCCACGCGGACACCCGGTCTCCGACCGCCTCGACCAGGCCGGCGAACTCGAGACCGGGGATGTCGGCCGGCCAGCCGGGCGGGGCCGGGTAATGACCACGCCGCTGGAGGACCTCGGCACGGTTGACCCCCGCGGCGTGCACCCGGACCCGGATTTCGGAGGGACCCGGCTCCGGCCGCGGGGCCTCGTCCAGG
>DASZOP010000106.1:0-9555 GCA_035550715.1 Gemmatimonadota bacterium
GACGCCCATTCGGACATCCATCGGGTCCTCCCCGGGGCGGCCGCACTGGCGCGCCGCACGGGACACGCCCTGCTCCCGGTCGCGGCCGGCGCCCGCCCGCGGCGGCGGGTCGAGTCGTGGGACCGCTTCGAGATCCCGTGGCCCGGGGCCCGCGTTCACGTCCTGTACGGGCCCCCGGTCTGGGTCGCCGCCGGTGCCGATCCCGAGTCCACCCGCGAGACGAGCCGCTCCCTCGAGCGGGTTCTTCGCGCCCTGCACGTCAGGATCGAGGCCGAGCTGGACGGCGAGGTCGCCCGTCCCGCCGGTGAGGCGGTCCCCGTCCGGTGAGCCGGGAGGACGCTCCGCGGGTCGAGGACGAGGCGCCGCTCTACGGCTGGGCCCGAAGCACCCTCTACGGTGACGGCGGCCCGGCCGGTCGGCTGGGCCTGGAACCGGATCGCCGGTCGGCGTCTCAGGCGGCGCCGCTCGTCCGCCCGGCTCCCGGCGCCCGCGGTCGGGGTCGGGAACGTCACCGTGGGGGGGGGCGGCAAGACCAGCCTGGTCGGGTGGCTCCTCGAGGAAGGATTGCCGGAGGGTGCCCAGGCGGCCGTTCTCTCGCGCGGCACGGGGCGGGTCGGATCCGGCGTGTGGGTCCTCAGGCCGGGCGAGGACGTGCCCCCGGAGCGGGTGGGGGACGAGCCGGCTCTGCTCGCCCGGGCAGGGGCGTGGGTGGGGGTGGCGCGGGATCGCGAGAAGGCGGCCCGCGCGGTGGCGGCCCGGCGCCGGCCCCACGTCTTCATCCTGGACGACGCCCTCCAGCACCGTCGTGTGGCCCGCGCCCTCGACCTCGTCGTCTTTACCGCCGAGGACCTCGAGGCCCCCGCCCGATGCCTTCCCGCCGGTCCCCTCCGGCAGGGGCCGGGATGGCGCCCGGCCCTGGGGGCGTGGATCGTGGTCGGGGAGGACCCGCGGGGTCGCGCCCACGCCGAGGGCACGATCGGAAACGCATTCGAGGCGTGGTGGAAGGGCCTTCCCGGCTTCACCGGCCGCTGGCGGGATGCCGGGACGGTCGAGCTCGGGGGGTGGCGTGCCGGACGCGAGATCCCGTTCGATCCCGTGGGCGACGTCGTCGCCTTCGCCGGCGTGGCCAGGCCCGGATCGGTCGAGAGCTTCGCCCGCTCGACGGGCCGTTCGCCGCGCCGGATGGTGGCCTTCCCGGATCACCACCGCTATCGCGCCGGCGACGCCCGGGGGCTCTTGGACGCCCACCCCGAGGCGGCCCTCCTGACGACCGAGAAGGACGCCGTAAAGCTCGACCCCGCCTGGTTCGGAGATCGTCCGGTCGGCGTCCTCCGGCGTCGCCTCGAGCTCGAGCAGCCGGGGGCGATGCGGGATCTCGTTCGCGAGGCGATCGGCTGGCCGCGCTAGCGGAAGAAGGCGCCTCCCCGAACGTCCGCGAGACCGACGTGCTCGTCCTCGGCAGCGGCATCGCCGGGCTCTCCTACGCCATCAAGGCCGCAGCCCACGGGCGGGTCCTCCTTCTCACCAAGAAAGAGGACTCGGAGGCCAACACCAACTACGCCCAGGGCGGAATCGCCGCCGTCATGGACCCGAGGGACTCGTTCGCCGCGCACGTCGAGGATACGCTGGCGGCGGGGGCGGGGCTCTGCCACGAGGACGCCGTGCGCCTGCTGGTCGAGAGCGGGCCGGCGCGGGTCCGGGAGCTGATCGACTACGGTGTCGCGTTCACCTACCAGACCGGGGAGGGCCGGCTCTCGCTGGCCCGCGAGGGGGGACACTCGGCGCGGCGGATCGTCCGCGCCGACGATCTGACCGGGCGCGCCATCGAGCAGGGGCTGCTGGCCGCCGCCGCGCGGGCCGGGGTCGAGATCCACGAGCACTGGTTCGCGCTCGACCTGTGGACGGCCGACGCGGGGGCCGGGGGGCGCTGCGCCGGGGCGCTGGTCGTCGACCGGTACAGCGGGGAAGTGCTGGCGGTCCGGGCGGCGGTGACCCTGCTGGCCACCGGAGGCTGCGGACAGGTGTACCGGTACACCACCAACCCGGCGATCGCCACCGGAGACGGGCTCGCGATGGCCTGGAGGGCAGGGGCAGCGGTCGGGAACATGGAGTTCATCCAGTTTCACCCGACAGCCTTGTATCCTGTTGGTGACAAGCCATTTCTCATCAGCGAGGCCGTGCGCGGAGAGGGAGCCGTCCTGCGCGATCACGAGGGCCGCCCGATCATGGAGGGAAGCCTGGGAGGAGACCTGGCCGCCCGGGACGTGGTCGCGCGGGCGATCGACGCGCGCATGCGGGGGAGCGGTCAACCCCACGTGTGGCTGGACGCCCGGCCGATCGCTCCGGAGCGGTTCGCGGAGCGCTTCCCCAACAGTCTGGAGACGTGCCGGGCGCGGGGTTTCGATCCCCCGGAGGAGTGGCTCCCGGTCGTCCCGGCCGCCCATTACGCCTGCGGCGGGGTCCTCACCGATCTCGAGGCGCGGACCCGGCTGGCGGGGCTCCTGGCCGCCGGCGAGGTCGCCTGTACGGGAGTCCACGGGGCCAACCGGCTGGCCAGCAACTCGTTGCTGGAGGCGGTCGTGTTCGCCGACCGGGCAGCGGCGACGACCCGCCGTCTCCTCGAAGAGCCCCGCGTCGCGTCACCCCTCCCGCCCGTCCGCCGTCCCCGTCGGGGCGGCGACCCGGAGGCCCTGCGCGGGCGCGTGCGGGACATCCTCTGGACGGGCGCCGGGATCGTCCGCAGCGACGGCGGTCTGGCCGACGCGCGGGCGCGACTCCTGGAGCTCTCGCCCCTCGTCCCGGTCCAGCCCGTGGACCCCGCCGCGGCCGAAGCCGCCAACCTGTACCTGGTGGGGCGTCTCGTCGTGGCCTCGGCCACGTTGCGCCGGGAGAGCCGGGGCTTACATTTCACCCTGTCGCATCCGGAACTCGATCCCGCGCAACGCAGGGACACCGTCCTGGTGCCCCGGGAACATTCCCTGGAGGGAGCGTAAGCAAAGTGGCCCTGGCCGAGTCCATGGTGAGGGACGAGCACAATCCGTTCGAAGCCATGATGTCAAGATTCGACCGCGCGGCCGAGCTCCTCGAGCTCGACCCCGGTCTCTACAGCATCCTGTGTCACCCCGAAAGGCAGCTCATCGTCTCGATCCCGGTCCAGCTCGACAGCGGCGACGTCGATGTGTTCACCGGATATCGCGTCCACCACAATACCGCGCGCGGACCGGCCAAGGGAGGGATCCGCTTCGCTCCCGACGTCACGCTCGAGGAGGTGAAGGCGCTGGCGGCCTGGATGACGTGGAAGTGCGCGGTCGTCAACATTCCCTTCGGCGGCGCCAAGGGGGGCGTCGTCTGCAATCCCCGTGAGCTGTCCAAACGCGAGTTGGAGCACCTCACGCGCCGTTACACGGCTGAGATCATGAATCTGCTCGGCCCCGACACGGACGTCCCGGCCCCCGACGTCAACACCAACGAGCAGGTGATGGCGTGGATCATGGACACCTACAGCCAGCACGTCCGGCACACGGTGACCGCGGTGGTGACCGGGAAGCCCATCGAGATGGGCGGCTCGCTGGGCCGTCGGGAGGCGACCGGCCGCGGGTGCATGCTGGTGACCCTGGAAGCGCTCAAGCGGCTCAGGATCCCGATCGACGGAGCGCGCGTGGTCGTCCAGGGATTCGGGAACGTCGGCTCCGTGGCGGCGCGGCTCTGCGCCGGCCGGGGGATGAAGGTCGTCGGGATCTCCGACCACACGTCGGCGTGGGTCAATCTGGACGGCATCGACGTCGACGCGGCGGTCGCCCACGCCGGCCGGCACGGCTGGCTCGACGGGTTCGAGGGCGCCGATCCCATCTCCGGAGCAGACCTCCTCGAGCTGCCCTGCGAGGTCCTGATCCCTGCCGCGGTCGAGAACCAGATCACCCGCGCCAACGCCGATCGCATCCAGGCGCGGATCGTGTGCGAGGGAGCCAACGGCCCGACCACCGCCCCCGCCGACGCCATCCTCGACGAGAAGGGCGTGTTCGTGATCCCCGACATCCTGGCCAACGCCGGCGGCGTCACGGTCAGCTACTTCGAGTGGGTGCAGAACCGGGAAGGGTACTACTGGAGCCGCGAGCGCGTGGAAAAGAGGCTCCAGAAGATCATGTGGAACTCGTTCCGGGACGTCTACGCCTTCACCGAGTCCCACGACGTGAACATGCGGACGGCGTCGTACATGGTGGCGATCGACAGGGTGGCGTTCGTCCACCGCCTGCGCGGCATCTACGCCTGAGGAGAAGGCGGTCTCGTCTCCGGGGGATCTCGCGACGAAACCTTGAGGATCGAAATCGTCGCCGTCGACCGGGTGCGGGCGGCGTGGGCCCGGGCGGCTCTGGACGAGTACCTCGGACGTCTTGGCCGGCACGTCCCCGTCGAGCGGCGCGGCGTCAAGGCCGGGCGCGGGGAGGACGCGCGGGCGATCGAGGAAGAGGGAGGCCGGCTCCTGGCCGCGGCGGCGCCCGGTCCGCGGGACCGGATCGTCGCGCTCTCGCCGGCGGGGGAGCCGCTGCTGTCGGAGGCGTGGGCGGCCCTTCTCTCCGGCTGGCTCGGGGAGGGAGCCGCGCGCGTGGTCTTCCTGATCGGCGGGGCGGGCGGCCTTGCCCCCGCCGTGCTCCGGGCCGCCCACCGAACCCTCTCGCTGGGTTCCCAGACCCTTTCCCACGAGCTGGCCCAGGTCGTTCTGGCCGAGCAGCTCTACCGCGCGTTCACGATCCTGCGCGGAGAGCCCTATCACAAGTAGTCGGGGGTCGAGAAGGTTAGACGAGCCTTCGGATGGGGGATATATTCCTGGCCGAGTGGGGCTGTAGCTCAGCTGGGAGAGCGCCTGAATCGCACTCAGGAGGTCGTCGGTTCGATCCCGATCAGCTCCACCACCCTTCCCCCCGATGGCAGCCCCCCCAGGCACCATGACCCCTAGCGGCTCCGCCCGTTGAGCCTCTCCCGCAACCTTCTCCTCCGAGCCTCCCGGAGCGACCGGCTGCGGGAGGCCTTTCCGCGGCTCCCGTTTGCGGAGCGCGCGGTGCGCCGCTTCATGCCCGGCGAGCGAGCCGAGGACGCCCTCGACGCCGCGCGCGATCTGGAGCGCCACGGCCTGAGCACGGTGGTGACCCAGCTCGGCGAGAACGTGACCGCTCCCGCCGAGGCCGACCTCGTGGCGGACCACTACCGGGCGGTGCTGGACGAGATCGGGCGCCGCGGGCTGGACGCCGAGATCTCGGTCAAGCCGACCCACCTCGGCCTGGACCTGGACTTCGATCGGACGCTGGGGAACCTGGAGCGGCTGGCCGCGCAGAGCCGTGACCTGGACCGGTGGCTCTGGATCGACATGGAGTCGAGCCCTTACGTCGAGGCCACCCTGCGGCTCTACCGGGCCCTCCGAGCGGGTCATGCCAACGTGGGGGTCTGCCTGCAGGCCTATCTCTACCGGACCGCCGACGACCTGGCGGAGCTCCTGCCGTTACAGCCGGGAATACGGCTCGTCAAGGGTGCCTACAGCGAGCCCGAGGACGTGGCGTATCCGCGGAAGAAGGATGTCGATGAGCGGTACAGGCGCCTGGCCGAGGCGCTCCTCGCCGCGCAAGGGCGGGGAGCGGTCCGTGCGGCGTTCGCCACCCACGACCTCGCGCTCGTCGAGTGGATCCAACGGCGCGCCGAGAAGAAGGGGATGAGCGCCGGCGAGCTGGAGTTCCAGATGCTGTACGGGATCCGGTCCGAGCAGCAGCGACGACTGGCCGCCCACGGATGCCGGACGCGGGTCCTGATCAGCTACGGCGAGGCGTGGTTTCCGTGGTACATGCGGCGGCTGGCCGAGCGGCCGGCCAACGTGTGGTTCGTCGCCCGGAGCGCGCTTCCGTGGTGACGGAGCGGCCGGCCGGCTTCTTCGACGTCGTCCACGCCATGGTGAGCCGGATCCCGGCCGGAAAGGTGACCACCTACGGGCACGTCGCCGCCCTCTGCGGCAAGCCCCGTGCGGCGCGGACGGTCGGGTGGGCCCTCCACGCGCTTCGGGAGGAGTCCGACGTTCCGTGGCAGCGGGTCGTCAACCACCGGGGCGGGATCTCGGTGTGGAAGGTGGGCGTGCCGGCCGAGCTGCAACGGGCGCTCCTGGAGGACGAGGGGATCGAGTTCCGGCTGGATGGCACCGTCGATCTCGAGCGCTGGGGATGGCGTGGACCCCGACCACGGAAATGAGGGCGCTCGGGCCGACGGCCGGGTTGCCCCTGTTCGTCTACGGGACGCTCCTGGACGCCGGGTTTACCGCTCGGCTTCTCGAGCGACCGATCGAGATCGAGCCGGCGCGGCTCCTCGACTTCGAGCTTCTAAGGCTGGAGGGTCTTTCCTACCCGACCGTCTTCGACCGGCCCGGGGAGGTCGTGGAAGGAGGCCTCTACCGGGGCCTGACCGGTGCGGACTACGAGCGGCTCGACGCCTACGAAGGCGTCCACGAAGGGCTCTATGTCCGGATCGAGGCGCATGCGGTGGCCGGGGAGGCAGGCTCCAGGGCCGCGCCCGAGCCGGTCTTCGTCTACGTGGTGACCGAGAAGACCCTGCGACGGTACGGCGCTCTCTAGCCGCCCGTCTTTTGCCCGGCCTTCCTGGCCGGGATTAGCTTCCCTCCGCCATGCCCGACAGCCGCGTCATCCGCGTGACCCTCCCCGACGACTCGGAGATCGAGGTCGCGGCCGGGTCCACCCCGGCCGACGTGGCGGCCCGGATCGGCCGCGGGCTGGCCCGGGCGGCGCTGGTGGCCGAGGTCGACGGGCGGCTCTGGGACCTGGAACGTCCGCTCGAGGAGGACGCGCGGCTCCGGATCCTCACCGAGCGCGATCCACAGGCCCTCGAGGTCTACCGCCACTCGACCGCCCACCTCATGGCGCAGGCCGTCCAGCGGCTCTGGCCCGGAACCAGGGTGACGATCGGTCCCGTCATCGAAGGCGGCTTCTACTACGACTTCGACCGGGAGGAACCCTTCACCCCCGACGACTTCGAGACCATCGAGGCCGAGATGAGGAAGATCGTCGACGAGGACCTGGCGATCGAGCGCGAGGAGATCTCGCGCGATGCCGCGGTGGAGCTCTTCCGCGAGACCGGGGAGCCGTACAAGGTCGAGATCCTCGAAGCGATCCCGGCCGGAGAGACCCTGACCCTGTACCGGCAGGGGGACTGGCTCGACCTCTGCCGCGGGCCGCATGTTCCCGCCACGGGCCGGCTGGGCGTGTTCAAGCTCACCTCCACGGCGGGCGCCTACTGGCGGGGCGACGAGCGGAACCGGATGCTCACGCGGATCTACGGCACCGCGTTCTTCTCCCGGAAGGAGCTCGAGGAGCACCTCGCGCGGATCGAGGAGGCGCGGAAGCGGGATCACCGGAAGCTGGGGAAGGAGCTCGACCTGTTCTCGTTTCATCCCAACGCTCCAGCGAGCCCGTACTTCCATCCGAGGGGAGCGTGGATCTACAACCGCCTGCAGCGGTTCATGAGGGACCTGCTCGCCGACGGCTGGCCTCACGACGAGATCGTCACGCCGCAGATCTTCGACGTCGAGCTGTGGCACCGCTCCGGTCACTACGAACACTACAAGGAAAACATGTTCTTCACGACCGCGGACGAGCGCGAGATGACCGTGAAGCCCATGAACTGCCCGGCCTCGGTCTATGTGTACGCGGCGCACAAGCGATCGTACCGTGACCTGCCCCTCCGCTACGCCGACTTCGGGCGCCTCCACCGGTTCGAGAAGTCGGGGGTCGTGACCGGTCTCTTCCGCGTCCGGACCTTCGTCCAGGACGACGCCCACATCTACTGCACGCCGGACCAGATTCAGGCCGAGGTGACATCACTGATCGGCCTCGCACGGTATGTGATGGAGGATGTATTCGGGTTCGAGATCGCCATCGATCTGTCGCTCAGGCCGGAAAACCGGCTCGGGTCGGATGAAGTGTGGGACAAGGCGGAGACGGCGCTCGTGAGAGCGCTCGATGCGAACGGGCTCGAGTACCGCCGGTCCCCAGGCGAAGGTGCCTTCTATGGCCCCAAGATCGACTTCCAGGTGACCGATGTTCTACAGCGGAAGTGGCAGCTCTCGACGATCCAGTGCGATTTCAACCTGCCCGAGCGGTTCGACCTGCGGTACACGACGGCCGACGGGACCGAGGCACGGCCGGTCGTGATCCATCGCGCGATCCTGGGCTCGATCGAGCGGTTCATGGGGATCCTGATCGAGCACTACGGAGGCGCCTTCCCGACCTGGCTGGCGCCTGAGCAGGTGCGGATCGTTCCGGTCAGCGACGCGTTCGTGGAGTATGGCGAGACGGTGGCCGAGCATCTCCGCACCAAGGGTTTTCGGGCCGAGGTCGATCGTCGCCGTGAAGGGGTCGGCTACAAGATCCGGGATGCCGAGGTCCACAAGGTGCCGTACATGGTGGTCGTCGGCGAGAAGGAGGTGGGCGCCGCGCGGGTGAGCGTGCGCTCGCATGCCGAGGGCGAGCTCGGGCAGATGGACCTCGACCACTTCGTGACCCGGCTCCGCAACGAAGCCGAGCCGCCGGCCCCGCGGCGCGAAACCGCATCGGCACGGCCGTAGCCCGGGTTACGCCCGGCGTGCTCAAGACGACCCCCTTCCACTCGCGCACCGCGCCGCTCGTGCGCGGCCAGGCGTGGCGGCGCTGGGCCGGCTACGTCGTGGCCTCCGCCTACGATCTGGTGCACGACCTTGAGTACGCGGCCATCCGCGGCACCGCGGCCCTGATCGACGTGACCCCCCTCTTCAAGTACCGGCTCCGGGGCCCCGACGCGGCGGCGCTCCTCGACCGGATCGTGACCCGCGACGTGACCCGCTGCTCGCCAGGGCAGGTCCTGTACACGCCGTGGTGCGACCCCGAGGGAAAGGTGATCGACGACGGAACGGTGACCCGGCTCGAGGACGACCGCTTCCGGCTGACCTCCGCCCACCCCAACCTCCGATGGCTCCATCAGAACGCGGTCGGGATGGAGGTCGATATCGCGGACGAGACGACCGAGACGGCGGCCCTGTCCCTGCAGGGCCCGTCGGCCCGCGATATCCTGGCCGGGGTCGCGGATGTGGACCTCGCCGGGCTGCGCTTCTTCCGGGCGACGCCGGCCCGGCTGGGAGGGATTCCGGTCACCGTGACCCGCACCGGCTACACGGGCGACCTGGGGTTCGAGATCTGGGTCGCGAACGAACGGGCGGAGCCGTTGTGGGACCTCTTGGTCGCCACCGGGGCTCCCTACGGCCTCTTGCCCACGGGGCTCCTGGCGATGGACGTGGCGCGGATCGAAGCCGGACTCCTCCTGATCGACGTGGACTACGTCTCTGCCCGCCGGGCGATGATCGAGCCGCAGAAGTCGTCCCCCTTCGAGCTCAACCTGGGGTGGACGGTGGCCCGCGAGAAAGGACCGTTCGTGGGTCAGCGGGCGCTCGCGGCGGAGCGCGAGCTGGGCTCGGGCTGGGCCTTTCGCGGCCTCGTCGTCGACTGGGACTCGCTGGAGGCGCTGTTCACGGAG
>DASZOP010000107.1:0-6153 GCA_035550715.1 Gemmatimonadota bacterium
CTCGACCGCGAGAGCCGGGGAAGCGTGCTGCCCGAAGGCGCGGCCCGGGTGGCTTCGCTGCGCGACCTCGCGCTTGACCCCCTGCCGGCGTGCTTCCTAGACTCGCCCGCGCCGTGACCTTCTTCTCCGGCCCCCTTCCGCGCCAGTTCGCCCACCGCGGCGCGAGCGGAACCCATCCCGAGAACACGCTGGCCTCCTTCCGAAGCGCCCGCGACGAGGGCGCGGAGGCTTTCGAGCTGGACGTCCACCGGACGGCCGACGGCCAGATCGTGGTCTTTCACGACCCGACGCTGGAGCGGACGACCGACGGCCGGGGGACGGTCGCCGGCCTGACCCTGGACGAGCTGCGGGGCTTGGACGCGGGGAGCCGCTTCAGCCCCGACGGGGGGCGGACGCATCCGTTCCGGGGGCAGGACGTCCGGGTCCCGACCCTGCGCGAGGTGCTCGAGGAGTTCCCGGGGCTGCCCCTCATCATCGAGGTCAAGCAGGTGGAGCCGCCGCTCGAGGGGGACCTCCGCGACGTGATCGCCGGATCGAGGGCCGAGGATCGGACGCTCGTCTTCTCGCTCGCCCAGGAGCCCCTCGACCGCTACCGGGCGCTCGACCCGGAGCAGCCGACCGGCTTCGGTCCCGAGGACGTGGCCGAATTCCTGGGTCGCGTCCGCGACCATCGCTGGGACGGGTATTGCCCGCCCGGCGCCGCCTTCGCCGTTCCGGTCGCGTGGCACGGCATCACGATCGTGAGCGGGCCCTTCGTCGAGGCCGCCCACCGGTTCGGCCGCGAAGTCTACGTCTGGACGGTCAACGAGGAAGCCGAAATGGAGCGTCTCCTGGATCTCGGCGTCGATGGCCTGATCACCGACTTCCCGGCCCGCTTGGCCGCGGTGGTCCGGCGCCGCCGGGCCGCCGTGTAGGCGGCCCCGGTTGCCGGTCCGATATCTCGACGGGGCCCGTCTCCGTCGATCGGCGGTGGCCGCCACCCGCTGGGTCGGCCAGCGGCAGGAGAATCTCAACGGGATCAACGTGTTTCCGGTCCCGGACGGGGACACCGGAACCAACATCGCGGCGACCCTTGTGAGCGCGGTGGAAAGCGCCCAGCGGATCCGGGATCGCGCGCTCGGCAAGGTGAGCCGCGCCCTCGCCGACGGCGCCCTGTACGGGGCGTGCGGCAACTCGGGCGCGATCCTGGCGCAGTTCTTCGAGGGGTTCGCAGAGGCGCTGGACGGATCGGACCGGGCCGGGGGCCTGGATCTCGCCGTCGCGGTCACGCGGGCCAACGAGTCCGCCCAGTCCGCCCTCGCCCGGCCCCGCGAGGGGACGATCCTGAGCGTCATGCGCGCGTGGGCGGACCGCTTCCGCGACCGCGCGACGGCCGACGGCGCGGATCTCCTCGACGTCTTCAGGGACTCGCTCGACACGGCGCGGGAAGCGCTCGCCCGGACGCCCAGCCAGCTCCGCGAGCTCGCCCGGGCCGGGGTCGTCGATGCCGGCGCTCAAGGGTTCGTCTACTTCCTGGAGGGGATGCTCCACTTCGCCGAAGGGCGGCTGGCGGGGACCGTGATCGAGGAAGGGGACCACGCGGCCCCCCTCCAGCGGGCGGCCATCGCCGAGGATCCCGGGTCCATCCAGTTCCGCTTCTGCACGGAGTGCCTGATCGAGGGTGAGGGGCTGGAGGTGGGGGCGATCCGGGCGCTCGTCGATCCTCTCGGCGACTCCGTGGTGGTCGCCGGGTCCCCCCGACGGATCCGGATCCACGTCCACACCGATCAGCCCGAGCGGGTGTTCGAGGGCGTCGCCGGCCACGGCCGGGTCGTCCACCGGAAGGCCGACGACATGAGAGCCCAGCACGTCGACCGGTTCGTCCGCGAGCGGGTCGCGGTCGTCACCGACACGGCCGCCGACATCCCGGCTCGGGATCTCCAGCGGCTCCGGATCCACACGGTCCCCCTCCGGGTCTTCCTCGGCCGCGAGGTGTACCTCGACAAGCAGACGCTGAACCCGGACGAGGTGTACGAGCGGCTGACGAAGGGAGAGGCCGACGTGCGGACCTCCCAGCCCCCGCCCGGCGACTACGCGGCGCTCTACCGGTACTTGTTCGAGCACTACCGCTCGATCGTGGTGGTGAGCCTGTCGGGCGCCGTGAGCGGAACCATCGACGCGGCCCGGAAGGGGGCCCAGCTCGCCGATCCGGATCGGGTCGAGGTGTTCGACTCGGGGACGGCGTCGATCGCGCAGGGGCTGATCGCGCGGGCGGCGGCCGAGCGCGCGCTAGCGGGCGCCGACCCGGCCGAGGTCGTGGCCGCGGCCGAGGACGCCCGCTCGAGGGTCCGCCTCCTCCTCGGAGCCCCGACGCTCGAGTACTTCGAGCGCGGGGGGCGGGTCGGCGGCCGGAAGCTCAAGCTGGCAGGGTGGCTCCGCCTCGTGCCGCTCCTTACCATCCCGCCCGAGCGGGGACGGCCCCGGCTGGCGGGCGTGGCCCGTCGGGGACACGTCCACCGGAAGCTCCTGGAGCGCGCCTCTGAGGCGGTGGGACGGGAGCCCCGCGCGCCCGAGCGGATCTGGATCGCGCACGCGGCGGCGCCCGAGGTGGCCGACGCGTATCGCGCGCGGCTCGCCGATCTCGCCCCGGCCGCGGAGATCGAGATCGTCGAGGTGGGACCGGTCCTCGGCGCCCATGCCGGACCGGGATCGGTCGCGGTGGCGTTCCTGGGCGCCGCGGGCGACTCGCGGGAGGGGGCGGAGGGTGACGATGGCTGAAGAAAGGAGGAGCGTGGTGCTCTACACGACCGATCCTTGCGGGTACTGTCGCCGGGCGAAGGCGCTCCTCGAGGCGCGGGGAATCGCGTTCCGCGAGGTCCGGCTGCCGCGGACGGCCGAAGGACGCGCGCGGCTGGCCGACGTGGCCCCCGCCGCGCGCACGTTTCCGGTCGTCGTGATCGACGGCGTGACGATCGGGGGCTACGCGGACCTGGTGGACTGGGACCGTGCCGGCCGGCTGTCCGTGGGGGCCGGTTGAGCCCGGTCGTCGAACGCGTGCGGGAGGAGCTGGCCGCTCGCGGCTGGCACGGCGTCCTCGCCACCCCCGGCGTCAACCTGGCATGGCTGACCGGGGTCGCCAACCACGCCACCCTCGAGCGCTCGGAGCGGCTCGTCTGCCTGGGCGTCCCCGCCCGGGGCGACCCGTGGATCCTCTGCCCGGCCTTCGAGGGCGAGCGGATGGGAGGCGCCGTTCCCTGGGCCGAGGTCGAGACGTGGGAGGAGGCGGAGGACCCGTTCGCCAGGGCCGCACGGCGGCTCGCCCGGGGCGAGACGTGGGCCGTCGAGCCCACGACCTCGTTTCACGACGCGACCCGGCTGGCGGAAGGAACCGAGGCGTCGTTCGCCGACGGCGCGCCGATCTTCGAGACCCTGCGGCGCGCCAAGACGGCGGCCGAGATCGAGGCGCTCGGGCACGCCATCCAGGCGGCCTGGGAGGTGTTCGACGAGGTCGTCGCGTCGCTCGCGGAAGGCGATACGGAGAAGGAGGTGGCGGATCGGATCGCGGACGCCTTCGGACGGCGCGCGTTCGAGCCGTGGTCGCTGGTCCAGATCGGTCCGTCGAGCGCCGTGCCGCACGGCGAGCCGGGCGTGCGGGCGCTCGAGCGTGGCCAGGTCGTCCTCATCGACTGGGGCGGCTGGAAGGACGGGTTCTCGGCGGATCTCACCCGCACGTTCTGGTGGGACGGGGAGGCGTTCCCCGCCGAGGAGTCGCCCGCCGAGTTCCGCGAGATCCTGGAGATCGTCCGCTCGGCCCAGCGGGCCGCCCTCGCCTTCATGCGCCCGGGGGTCCGCTGCGGCGACGTGGACGAGGCGGCGCGTGCGGTGATCCGCGGGGCCGGCTATGGGGAGCGGTTCACCCATCGACTGGGGCACGGCCTCGGGCGGGAGATCCACGAGCCGCCCTACCTGGTGGCGGGAAGCGAGGTCGAGCTGACACCCGGCGACGTGGTGACCGTCGAGCCGGGGATCTACCTGCCGGGGAAGTTCGGCGTGCGGTGGGAGGACGACGTGCGGGTCACCGACGGCGGGATCCAGATTCTGTCTGATCGGGGGCGTTGAAACCGGTCGGGGTCGAGGCGCGCCAGGAAGACACCCCTCACTCCGCCCCGCAGACCCACTCGTAGCTCCCCTCGGGCGGCCCGGCCGGGACGAGCCCCCCCAGGAACGTGCTCAGGTTGTCGGTGTCCGGGGTGGAGTTCCCGGGCGAGCGGCTGTAGACGATGTCGCCGGTCCGCCGGTCGAACGTGGTCAGGTCGCTGGTCGAGATCGTCGGCTTCATGAGGCTCGACGTCGAGCCGTTCATGTGGCCCATCCCCATCGCGTGGCCCATCTCGTGGGCGAGAACCGCGTAGCGGACGCCGGGGTCGCCGATCGCGGCGAAGCGGAGCCAGATCTGGGCGCTCGAGATGGCCCGGGTGCTGGACCAGAACGTGCGCGCCAGGCCGACCGCCTGCGGGCCCGCATAGCGATCCGGGTCCTCATCGAACGCGATCACCAGGGCACCCGCCGATCCCTCCGACGGGGGCGAGCCGGTGACCGTCACCGTGGCCGAGATCGTTCCGCCCGACCAATCCTGGACGATGTCGCGGGCGACGTCCGCGGCCTCGTCGATCCAGGCCTGCGGGACCGGCCCGCCGCCCGGGAAGTTGTGGGCCGTCGTATCGATGTAGATCTTCGGGTTCTGGGTCCAGCGGATCGTGCGGGGCTCGTACTCGCGGGCCACGTCGTTGAACGGCTGGATGGAGAAGCTCGACGGGATGACCTCCCAGCGGTCGTCGCTGCCCCGGGCGAACGTGCTCCGGGTGTGGATCGAGCCCCCCTGGATCGTCAGGTCGCGCAGCGAGGACGAGGGATCGCCCGGGATCTCGAAGTCGCCGCTGCCATCGGTGGTCGCCGTCTCCCCCGCGAAGCTGACCGTGAGTCCCGAGACCCCGGCCCCGCTGAACTGGTCGACGATACGACCGGCCAGCGCCGTAGATCCGCCGGGTGGGGGAGGCGGAGGTGGCGGCGGGGGCGGCGGAGGAGGATCCCCCGACTCCACCTGCATCCGGACGACGAGATCGCGCGAGCCGCCGTTGGACGAGAACGTGAAGCGGGTCTCGTACGACCCGACGGCGAGGCTGTCCCGGGAGACCGTGACGACCACCGGTTGGGTCGTATGGGGGTTGACCGTGCCCGACATCTTCGAAAGGACCACCCACGGCGCGCCGCCGGCGCTCACCGACCACGTGAGCGGCTGCCCGCCCGTGTTCATGACGCCGGCCGTCTGGCTGGTCGCCGAGGTGCGGAGGTCGAGCGAGGGCGGGGAGAGGGCGAGCGCCGCCGGCGAGGCGACCTCGACCAGCATCGCGAGGGTCGGCGTGCCGCCGTTCGAGGAAACCGAGAGGGTCGCGGCGCGAAGGCCGTCCTGGAGCCCGCTCCGGTCGACCTGGATCGCCAGCTCGACCGCGCCGTCCGGAGGCAGGACACCCCCGGCCGGATCGACGGTGACCCACTCGGGGCCGGCGATGGCCCAGCTGAGCGGCCCCTCGCCGTTGTTGGTGAGGGTCGCCGTGGCGGCGTCCACGTCGGGTTCGAGCCGCAGGCTCTCCGGCTCGAGGCGGGCCACGGCGTTCCCGCTGTTCACGGCGGTCACGGTGACCGGAAACTCCGCGTCGCCGAGGGTGAACGTGACCTCGCCGCCCGAGGTCCCGAGCTCGAGGAGCTGTCTGAGGACGCGCACCGAGACGGTCGTCTCGCCTGGAGCGAGCATGCCCGACGTGGGCGACACGAGGAGCCATTCGGCCGACGCCTCGGCGCTCCACGGCACGGTGGCGTCGCCGCGGTTCTCGAGATCGATCGGGTGCTCGGACTCCTCGGCCTCGAACGCGAGGCGGGTCGTGGAGATGCCGAAGATCCCGGAAGGGTCCTCCGGCCCTGCCGGCCCCGACTTCTTCCCGCAGGCGAAAACGGCCAGAATGAGGAGCAGGGACCGCAGGACGCGGCCCGGGGAGGTGAAGGACGCCATGGCGCCGGCCACGGCTGCATCCTTCGTGCCACGTACCGGGGCACTGGAAACAGAGTGCGGGGCCGTGGCGGCCTTGACGGCCGGCCTGGCATCGCGCTAGGCTGGCC
>DASZOP010000108.1:0-4001 GCA_035550715.1 Gemmatimonadota bacterium
GACAACGGCGCCGAGGTGTGGTACCTGATGGCCCGCGACGAAGGCCACGGGTTCGCCCGCAAGCCGAACCGGGACTTCCAGTTCTACGCGACCGTGATGTTCCTGAAGGAGAAGGTCCTCGAGTAGGCGGGCGCCGCCCCGTCATCGCCGCCCCGGACGACCCACGAAGCGGGGCACTTCACGCAGGAATTCCTGGTACTCCTCCCCGTACCGTTCGGCGAGCCACGGCTCTTCGGCCATCGGGGTCAGGATCAGGCACGCGATCCCCAGGAGCCCCGTGACGGCGACCAGCGTCGAGTCGAAGGCCAGCATCGCTCCCAGAACGACCGCCACGTGTCCGAGGTACTGGGGGTTTCGCGTCCAGCGATAGGGACCCCGCCAGCGGAACTCACCTCCCAGCCCGCGGGATGTCCGGCTGGTGAGCGTGCGAACCCCCCAGTCGGCGAGCGCGGTTCCGACGACGATGAGCCCGCCCCCGATCCATCGCCACGCGACATGGTCGAACAGGAAGCTGCCGTAATCCAGAAACGCCAGCGCCACCGATCCCAGGAACGCCACCGCGGTGGCGATCCAGACCGACAGGAACTGCCAGGAGCGTTGGGCGGGAGGCGGCCAGATCCGCCGGCGCGGGCGGCGTATCGATAGAAGGATGGCCGCCAGCAGGAAAGCCTCGCTCGCCAGCACGATCGCGAAGGCTGCGGACCGCCATCCCACCGGGCTCAGAAGTGGATCGCCGCTCCATGGACGGCGTGCGCGGCTTCGTGCACGCTCTCGGACAGCGTGGGATGAGCGTGGATCGTGTGGATCAGCTCGGCGACCGTTGCCTCGAGCCTGAGGAGTGCGCCCGCCTCGGCGATCAGCTCGGTCGCCTTGTATCCGATGATGTGGACGCCCAGGACCTCGTCGTAACGGGCGCCGGCGACGATCTTGACGAACCCCTCGGTGTGGCCGGCGATCTTCGCCCGCCCGCTCGCCAGGAACGGGAACTTCCCGACCCGGACCTCCATGCCCTCCTCCTCCGCCCGGCGCTGGGTGAGGCCGACGCTGGCCACCTCCGGCTCGCAATAGGTGCAGTTGGGGGTCTCTCGGTAAGGGACGGGACGGACCTCGAGGCCGGCGATCCGCTCGACCACCAGGATCCCCTCCATCGAGGCCACGTGGGCCAGAAGGGGGGTCGCGATCAGGTCCCCGATCGCGTACACGCCGGGCTCGGCGGTTTCACACCACTCGTCCACGAGGACGAACCCGTCGCGTGTCTCGGCGCGCACGTTCTCGAGCCCGACGCCGCGACTCACGGGCGCCCGCCCGACGGCGATCAGGACCCGCTCGGCGATCACCGAGTCGCCGCTCTCCCCGAGCGTCACGTCGACACCGCCGGACACGGGCTCGGCCCCGAGCAGGGACGTTCCCGTGCGAACGTCGATCCCCTGCTTTCGGAAGGACCGCTCGAGCTCGGCCGAGACCTCGTGGTCCTCGATCGGCAGGAGTCGCGGGAGCATCTCGACGAGCGTGACGCGGGCGCCGAAGCGGGCGAAGATCGAGGCGAACTCGACCCCCACGGCGCCGGCCCCGACCACGACCAGACTCTCGGGAACCGAGGTCAGCTCGAGCACGTGGTCCGAGCTCAGCACGCGCTCCCCGTCGAACGGCGCCGGAGGGATCGGGCGCGGAACCGACCCGGTGGCCAGGACGACGTTCCTCGTGTCGAGGATCCGGACCGGCTCTCCGCGCGGCTCCCCCCCCGGCGCGGCCCCGGGGTCGTGGACGGCGACGCGACGTGCGTCCAGGAGCCGCCCCCACCCGTGCACGACCTCGACCCCGTGCTTCCGGAGGAGACCCGCCACACCCCCCGCCAGCTCCTTCACGACGCGGGCCTTCCTAGCCTGGATCCTGGACCAGTCGACGCCTACGCGCCCGACCTCGAGCCCGAACTCCCCGGCGTGGAGGAGGTCCTGGTAGCGCGAGGCGTTCTCGAGGAGGGCCTTGGTGGGGATGCATCCCCGGTGGAGACAGGTCCCGCCCTGGAAGGGATCCTTCTCGACGAGCGCGGCCCTGAGCCCGAGCTGGCCGGCGCGGATGGCGGCCACGTAGCCGCCCGGCCCGCTGCCGACGATCACGACGTCGTAGGATGGATCCGTCATGCAGGAAGCGCGAGTCTAGGGGCGATACCCGAGCTCGGCCAGAAGATCCCGCTCCACGGCCTCGATCGTTTCGACCTGCGCGGGCGTCAGCAGATCGATGCTCCGGTCGTTCATGTTGGTGAGCCTCGCGGGGATCTCGGTCATGTGCTCATCTTCGGCGGGCAGGCCTACGGCCCGGAAGGTCGCGCCCAGCACCGCCCGCGGATCCTCGCACAGGTCTTCGTACTTGTACTCCACGTACCGCTCCCCGAGTACGAAGCGCCGGTCGCGAACGTGACGGACGATCTCCCTCCACTGCAGGGCGGCTTGCTCCGCCGGATCGGAACGCACGTGCCGGCGCCAGTCGGGGGGCTTGCAGAAGTCACCAAAGGGTACCTCCTTTCGCCACGGCTCCCGCTCCATGCGCTGCAGGAGGCTGCTCACGACGGCCCGGCCGTCCCGGATCACGTGGATGTAGTAGGCATCCGGGAACACCGCCCGGATGAAGTCGATCCGGACCGAGCTGCGCGGGTTCTTGTTCGCGAAGCGGGGTTTCCCGCGTGTCTGCCGGAACCACTCGAACCAGGCGTGGAGCCGGCGCCGCTCCCGCTCGGTCACGTCCTCGGCGGTCCGATGGTGATCGGCTTCGGGATCGTCGAAGCCGCGCGGGTCCCAGGTCCGGGTGGCTTCCGTCCAGTGGGCGACCCAGGGGTGGGTGCCGAACAGGTGCACGGAGACGCCGGTACCGCTCCGTGGACAGCCGACCATGAAGATGGGCTCGCGGAGGACGGGCGGCCGGTGCGTCAGTCGCCACGCGAGATGGCGGGACACCAGGGCCAGGCGTCCCGGATCGATCCGGGCGATCCGCTTCAACCGCCCTCCGGGCCGTCGAGCCCCTCGAACAGGGTCGGGGGGCTCTCTCGGTCCGCCGCACCGGACCCCGGACGGATCCCGCCGGTGGTCCGACGGGCACCCCCGCCGGCCCGGCGAAACATGGCGCGGCCGAGGGAGCGGACCCACGCCGTCCGGCCGTGATCGACGACCGCCAGGTGGGGACGGGCCGCCCCCACCTTGGAGTCCAGGTTGTCCAAATAATGGAGCGTGAGGGCCTCGAGCGTCCGGGGCTCGACCGGACTTCCCCACTCCAGCTCACCCTGATGGCTCAGGACCAGGTGCCCCAGGTCCACGATCCGCTCGGGTGGGAGGCCGGGGGTCTCCCGGGCCCGCTCGCGGACCATCTCGTACCCCATCACCACGTGGCCCAGGAGCTGGCCCTCCTCGGTGTACGGGAACCCGGGCCGGACCGCCAGCTCCCGGATCTTCCCGAGATCGTGGCAGAAGGCGCCCGCGAGCAGCAGGTCCCGGTCCAGGTCCGGGTAGTGGCCGGCCGCCGCGGCGCAGAGATCCATGACGGAAAGCGTGTGCTCGGCCAGGCCGCCGACGTACGCGTGATGATGGAGCGTGGCCGCCGGAGCGGCGGCGAAGCGAGCGGCGAACGCGGGATCGTCGAGAAAACCCTCGATCAGCGAGCGCAGCCCGGCGTCGCCGATCGATCCCGCCAGCCGCCGGATCGCGGCGATCGAGCGCGAGCCGGGTACCGGCCCCTGAGGCAGGAAATCGGCGGGCTCGACGCGACACGGTACGCCGGCCGCTCCCACGACGTGGATCTGGGGCTCCCCCCGGAAATCGGTCACCCGCCCTTCCACCCGGGCGTAGGAACCCTCTACAAGATGCTCGGCTAGGCGGTCCACCTCCTCCCACGCCACCCCCGGCACGCGACCCGACCGGTCCAGGAACTCCAGCGTGAGGAAGGGGCCGCTCCGCCCCATGCGTCGCTGGACGCGCGAGACACAGAAGACCTCGCTCACCTCCTGGCCGATC
>DASZOP010000109.1:0-8925 GCA_035550715.1 Gemmatimonadota bacterium
TTTTTGATTCTTACGAAGTGGGGTTAGATTTCCCCCACCCGAAGCGCGGAGAGGTGTCCGAGTGGTCGAAGGAGCGCGACTGGAAATCGCGTAGACGTTAACAGCGTCTCGCGGGTTCGAATCCCGCCCTCTCCGCCAACCCCGCCGCCCGGGCGGGGTCCGGGTCCATCCCCCGGCCTTCCCCTTGCAATCCCGACCCGCCCGACCCCTCCTCGCCGCTCGGCGTCGAGCCCGATCGATGAGGCAGGGTCGCCAGATGACCGCCACGGAAATCCCTAGCGACAGGCCCAGTCCGCGGGCCATCCGCCTCGCCCTGGCTGGGGTGATGGTCCTGGGCATAGCTCTGCGCCTCTACCGTCTCGACGCCCAGAGCCTGTGGTACGACGAGGTCATCACGTACCTGGCCGCCCGCGGGCCGGTGTCCGACTACCTGTGGACGAACCGCTACTACGCGACGGCCCACTCCCTCTACTTCGCCATCGTCCACGTCGGGCTCATGCTCGGAAGCGACGAGGTGTTCCTGCGGCTGCCATCGTTCGTCCTCGGCACCCTGAGCATCCCGCTCCTCTACCTGGTGGTTCGGCCGTGGCTGGGAGCTTCGGTGGCGCTGGGGGCGGCGGCGCTCCTGGCGGTGTCGCCGTTCCACGTCTACTACAGCCAGGAGGCGCGTCCCTACGCAGCCCTGCTCTGCTTCGGCCTGGTCGCGCTGGCTTGCCTCCAGCGCGCGCGAGCGGGCGGGAGGCCGCTCCTCTGGGTCGCCGGAGCCGGCCTGGGGATCGCGGCCATGCTGTACACCCATCCGGTGGGAGTGTTCTTTCTTCCCGTGTTGGCCCTGGTCCCGCCCCCGCGGAACCGGGCGTGGCCATCCCGGTGGTGGTGGGCGGCGGTGGCGGGAGGGATCGTGCTGGCGGCCCCGACGCTGATCAGGATCGTGCTCCACCCACCCGCGCGCTCGACCAATCCGGTAGAATTCGTGGGGCTGGCGGCGACTCCTTACTTGTTCTGGACGTTCGTGGCAGGCTACTCGCTCGGCCCCTCGGTCCGCGAGCTGCACGGTCCCGACCGTTGGGGCGTGGCTCTGGCGAGCGCGCCGGTCGTCCTTCCGGTGGCGGCTCTCGCAGGCGGTCTCATGCTCGCCGGGCTGGCACGGATCTGGCGCCTCGACAGGCGCCTCGTCCTCCTCTTGATGGCGTGGCTCCTGGTCCCGATCGCCGCCGTCACCGTGTTCGCTCCGCTGACCCACCAGCCCCTGAATGCGCGGTACGTGATCCTCGCCTTTCCGGCGCTCCTGGTCCTGGTGGCGGCGGGAACCGAGGGGTTGCCGCGGCGGTGGCGGATCGCGGCCTGGATCGCCCTCCTGGGCGTCAGCGGGATCGCGCTGGCGAACTATCATCACGCGGGGCGCTACCAGCGTGAGGACTACCGCGCGGCGGTGGCGGCGCTTCGGGCGGAGGCCCGTCCGGGCGACCTCGTGCTGGTGACCGCTCCGTACACCATCCTCATGCTGCGCTACTACGATCCGGGTCGGGTGGAGGCGGTTCCCTATCCCGACAAGGGGCCCGACGAGGCGGGAATCGCGCACCGCACGACGACCCGGGACTGGGAGTTCTGGCTCTCGGAGCTGGAACGCAGGATCGCCGGCCGAACCCGCTTCTGGGTGCTCCTCAGCCGAACCTGGCGGTACGATCCTCCGGGGCGCTTGGTGCCGTACCTGGACGGGCGGTTCACGAGGGCCTGGTCGGGATCGTGGGCCGGAACCCGGCTGATCCTGTACGAGATCTCCGCCCCCACCGACTCGGAACCGCGGTAGATGGTTGCTTTTCCGTCCCGCTTTCCTAACTTGTCGGCCTGTGGATCCGGTGGTCAGGAGTCGGCTTCGGAGGCCGGCTGTCCCACCTCCCGTCGGGTCCGGCGCCGAGCCCACCAGGCCAGGCTCGCGATCAGGAGACGTACCTGGTCCGAGGTAGCCAGACTGAACCTTATGCCAGCCCGCACGGTATACGACCCCGGTCCTGTCCGACGGTCCGGAAATTGCTTACGTCATCAAGGGTCGAGCCCACTCATCGCACGCTCATCGATACGTTGATGGTCAGAGGAGGAGTTCATGGCTGAGCGCAGAGCGGTCGTCACCGGGGCCGGTGGGTTCATCGGCCATCATCTGGTGAGCTATCTCAAGGAGAAGGGGTACTGGGTTCGCGGCGTCGACCTGAAGCGCCCCGAGTACGCGCCCTCGGCCGCCGACGAGTTCCTCCTCCTCGACCTGCGCCGCTGGGACAACTGTCTCCAGGCCATGAAGGAGGTCGAGGACGTCTACGCGCTGGCGGCGGACATGGGAGGGATGGGGTTCATCTCCAAGAATCACGCCCAGATCCTCCACAACAACATCCTGATCAGCACGCACACGCTGGACGCGGCTCGCCAGAATGGAGCCGACCGCCTGCTGTACTCGTCGTCCGCGTGCATCTACCCCGAGTACAGGCAGGAAACCGCCGACGTGACCCCTCTCAAGGAAGAGGACGCCTACCCGGCGCAGCCCCAGGACGCGTACGGCTGGGAGAAGCTGGTCACCGAGCGGCTGTGCATCCACTACCGTGAGGAGCACGGCCTGGAGACGCACGTCGTGCGGTTCCACAACATCTTCGGTCCGCTCGGCACCTGGGATGGCGGTCGCGAGAAGGCTCCGGCGGCTCTGTGCCGCAAGATCGCGGTCGCCAAGCTTACCAGCGATCCGCGCATCGAGATCTGGGGAGACGGGGAGCAGACGCGTTCGTTCTGCTTCGTCGACGACTGCGTGAAGGGGATTCATCTCCTGATGGAATCCGACTACACCGATCCGCTGAACCTCGGCCAGGACCGCATGGTCACGATCAACGAGCTCGCCGACATCATCGCCCGGGGCGCCGGCCTCGAGGTCGAGCTCGTCCACGTTCCCGGGCCGCAGGGCGTCCGCGGCCGCAACTCCGACAACACTCGCCTTCGAGAGGCCCTGGGGTGGGAGCCGGAGATTTCGCTGGAGGACGGGCTGAGCCGGACATACGCATGGATCGAGGAGCAGGTGCGCCGGCGCATGGAGCGGGAAGCCTCCGCTCCGCCTGCGACGCCGGTCGCGACGGCCCAACGCTCGGCGTGACGCGGTTGCCCCGGGCGGGGGTGGTGGCCATCCCCCGGGTCAACATCCTCGGCGTGGGCGTCAGCGCGATCGACCCGCCCATGGCGCTGGCGACCATCGAGGAGTGGATCCAGCGCCGCGAAGCCCATTACGTGACCATCACCGGCGTCCACGGCGTGATGGAAAGCCAGGCCGATCCGGCGATCCGCGCCATCCACAACCGGGCCGGTCTGGTGACCCCGGACGGCATGCCGCTCGTGTGGGCGAGCCGGCTCGCCGGCCAGCGACACGTCCGCCGCGTCTACGGTCCTGATCTCATGCTGGCGGTCTGCCGGCGGTCGCTCGAGGCCGGATGGCGTCACTATCTCTATGGCGGTGCCGAGGGAGTGCCCGAGCTCCTCGCGGCTCGGCTGGGGGAGCGTTTCCCGGGGCTCGAGATCGCGGGCGCCTTCTCGCCGCCCTTCCGGCCGCTCACCGACGCCGAGGACGACGAGATCGTGCGCCGCATCAACGCCACCCGACCCGACATCGTGTGGGTCGGGCTCAGCACGCCCAAGCAGGAGCGATGGATGGCCAGCCATCTGCGCCGAATCGAGGCGCCGGTGATGGTCGGGGTCGGCGCCGCCTTCGATTTCCATGCCGGTCTCAAGCGGCAGGCGCCGAAATGGATCCAGGGAAGCGGCCTCGAGTGGCTGTTCCGCCTGGCCACGGAGCCGCGCCGGCTCTGGCGCCGCTATCTCCGGAACAACCCCGTGTTCGTCGCCTCGTTCGCGCTCCAGGCAACCGGGCTGCGGCGGTACTCGATCACGGAGGACGATTCGCCGGGGCCGTCTTGGTAGGCGCGACACGCACGCCGGCGGGCAAGGTCGGAAGCGACCTATCGAGGCCAGAGGGGGTGCTCGACCCCCAGCCATACCTCCAGCCGTCCGATGTCTTCCCACAGCTCCTCGAGGATCTCGTCCGGGATCGGATCCATGCTCCGGGCCCGGATTTCCTCGTAGGAACCGCGCCGGCCGCCGAGGAAACGGGCCAGGAACTTCCGCCCCGTCCGGCGGACCGGCGCCGGCCAGCGCTTGACCGGTCGGAGGAGTCCCTTTCGCCGGAGCCGGATGATCCAGTCCGGGAAGTGGGGGATCTCCTGGCTCACGTTGTACGCCCTTCCGGGGGCGGGCCGGTCGGTCAGCCCCAGGTGATCGAGGACCCGCCCCCACGCGGGGTAGGGCTCCTGGATCAGGTCCTCGAACCGGACGACGCAGATCTGCTCGCGCGGGAACCTCTCGATGTACGGGAGGAGACACTTGTGATAGAGGCTTCGGCCCAGAAACTCTGCGGGCTGCTCCTGCATCATCCTGGCCAGCGACCGATCGCCCCACTTGTGGGCGAGCCAGTGCCGGTAATGGGAGCGAATCCGCTCGACCGGGTGGCGGACGATGTAGAGGAGGCGGACCGCGGGGACCACGGCGGCCATCCGGCGGGCCGCCACCGGCGCCCAGCTCGGGCTCGTGTAGCGCACCGAGGCTTCGCCGGTCAGCTTGTCGGTCGGGGCCTTGGCGAACAGCCCGGCGTACCAGTCGAGCCCCTTGTTCCACTCCGGCTGGTCGGAGAAGAAGTTGGGCTCCTTGAGCGCCGGCAACCAGCACTCGGGCTGGTCGGCGAGCCAGCCGTGAAGGCTGCTCGTACCCGACTTCATGGCCCCGATGATGATGAAATCGGGCAGCCGCATCCCTCCGACCCTTTCAGCACAGGATGGTCTCCGTCGTGACCCGGGCGGCAAAGATAAGCGACCGGGCCCCCGCTTCACACGGGCGGCCCGACCCGGCCGGTGCGGCGCCGCCGGGACTTCGCGGACCGATGCGCGTGATCCGGTACTATCCGCGCGCCGTGGTAGGAGACGGCGGGATGACCAAGTCGGTCCAGCGGTGGTCGGCGGCCATGGCTCGTGCCGGCGCCGACGTCGTGATCGCGTACGAGGAAGGGACGGCCCCGCCTCCGGCGGATCCGCTCCTGGAGTGGCGGCCGGTGCCCCACACCGGGCGGGGTGGGGTCCGGATTCCGGTCGGGCTGGAGGAGCTCCTCGGAGAAGGCGGAGTTCTGGTCCTGCATTCGGGATGGACGGCGCGAAACGCGTGGGCGGCGGCCCGCGCGCGCCGGGCCGGGGTGCCGTACGTGCTCGAGCCGCGCGGCGCGTACGACCCGCACATCGTGTCTCGGCATCGCGGGCGGAAGCGGGTCTGGTGGCGCCTCGCGGAGGGCCGGCTCGTCCGCGGAGCGCGCGCGATCCACGTCTTCTTCGAGCAGGAGAAGGCCCATCTCGAGGCGATCGGCTTCCCCGGCCCCTTCATCGTCGTCTCCAACGGAGTGGACATGCCGCGCGGCGAGACGTGGAAGGGCGGCCCGGGCGGGTACATTCTGTGGCTCGGCCGCTTCGATCCCGAGCACAAGGGGCTCGACGTCCTGCTGGAGGCGATGCGGCGGCTCACCCCAGGGGAACGCCCGGAGTTGCGCCTGCACGGGCCGGACTGGCGCGATCAGAAGGCCCGGGTGGCAGGCATGGTCCAGCGCCTCGCGCTCGGCGACAGCGTCAGGATCGAGCCCCCCGTGTACGGTGAGGACAAGCATCGCGTTCTCGTGGAGGCCCTTGGCTTCGTCTATCCGTCGCGCTGGGACGCCTGCCCGAACTCGGTGCTCGAATCGATCTCGCTCGGCCTCCCGACCCTCGCGACTCCGTACCCGCTGGGGCAGTACCTGCACGATCGCGGGGGCTCGTTCCTGTCGGACACGACCCCGGAGAGCCTGGCCGCGGGTCTACTCCGGCTGACGTCGAACGAAGCTCCGGGAGTCGGCCGGCGCGGCGCCGAGATCGCGCGCACCGAGCTCACCTGGGACAACAGCGCCCGGGCCTGGCTCGAGCAGGTCCAGGCGCTGGGGTGAGCGCCAAGCCACCGGGCGACGATCGGGCCGATGCATGGCTCGCGCTCCTGGCCCGCCTCACCGGAGCGCTGCCCCTATGGGGGCTCTGGAAGAACGCCGACGCCGCGCTGGCCGGCCACGGCGACTTCGACTCCACGGCGCCGGTCGAGGACTGGGAGCGGATCGTCCAGGAGTTCAGCGGCTGGGCCATCGGTCGGGGGCTCGGCCCCGTGACCGCGTGCCGCGAGGTGCCGGGGGTGCTCTTCCTCCTGGCCCTCGATCGCGAGAAGGGCGAGGTGCTGGAGCTCGACGTCAACGCCCGCAAGTACTTCCGTGGCTGGACGATGTTCCGGCCCCGCGACCTGGCCCCGGTCATGGAGATCGACGAGCGGGGCTTTCGCCGGGTCCGGGCCGGGGCGGAAGGCCTGATCCTGCTGGTCCAGAACGGCCTGCGGTGGGGCGGGAGACCCGATCCGGCCGGACTGGCCCGGAAGCGGGTGGCCGATTTCCTGCGGGCGGACCCCGACGGCGTGCGGCTGGCCGCCCGGCTGTTCGGGGCCGCCCGTGGCGCCGCCGAGCGGGCCGCCGCCGCCGTTGCCGCGGATGACTGGGACCGCCGCGCCATGCTGACCCTCGAAGGGTACGCGGGACTCCGCGCGCTGGGCGCGCCCGGAATCGCCTTCGGACGGCTCCTCGTGCCGGGGAGAAAGCGCCGCTGCCCGGTCCTCAGGACGATCTTCGAGGACGACCGGAAGGTGGCGGATCCCGAGCGCTGGATCCAAGCGGTGGCCGAGGGCCACCAGGTCCATGGTGGCTGAGCCGGCTCCCGCCGCGCCTCGCCGGATCGAGGGGGAGATCGACCGGACGGCGCTCCTCCGCGAGGTGGCCGGGCCCGGGGAGCGGGCCGGGGTCTGGAAGAACGCGGACGCCGGCCTGGCCGGCGAGGGGGACATCGACCTGGCCGTCCCGCGGGCGGACTGGCCACGGGTCACGGAAATCTTCCGAAGGTGGGGGGCCTCCCAGGGGCTCGGTCCCGTCGTGGTCTGCCGGCACGTCCCGGGAAGCCTCGTCCTCGTGGCCCTTGATCCCTCCGGCGGGCCTTTTGCGCAATTGGACATGCGGGGGACCGCCCGGCTCCGGGGCGCGCCGGCCTTCTCGGCGGAGGCTCTGGATCCTCACATGGTGGTGGACCCGCGCGGCTTCCGCCGCCTTCGTCCGGGGGTCGAAGGCGTCCTCAAGCTGGCCCTGGTCGGCTTCGGGAGGGGCGGTGCGCCGCGACCGGAGAAGATCCGGCGGGAGCGGATCCGGGAGCTCCTGGCCGCGGACCCGGAGGGCGCCCTGGAGGGGGCGGCCACTTTGGGGATCGCCGTCGGTCCGCTTCGCCGGGCCGCAGCGGCGGCGGCCGCAGGAGGCTGGGATCGGCGGGCCCTGCTCCTCGTGGAGGGACGGGCCGCCCTGTCGGCTCTGCACCACCCGCGCGGTCTCGTGGACCGCGCGCGCGAGCGCCAGGCCAAACATCGTTGTCCCGTTCTGCGGGCGGGGATCCTGAACGCCCGGCGAGTCCCCGGAGATCCGGAGGCCTGGCTGGGTCGGGTCCGCCGCGATCACGAAGTTCTGGCGACTCTCCCGAGGTGAGCCATGCAGGCAATCCCCGACGAACTGCGATCGACGCTTGACGTGCCCCGCTCGCTGCCCGTCGCTGCCCCGCCGCGAGGACGGGTTCTCTCGGTCGTAGGTCCGGACGGGGTCGGCAAGTCCACGCTGATCGACCGGCTGATGGTGGGCCGCTTCGCGGGCGTTCCGGTCAAGCACATGCGGTGGCCGAGCGTGCTGCCGCGCCGCTCCCGGGGACAGGGGCCGGTCACCGAGCCCCACAAGAACCCGCCCTACTCGCGCCCCCTGTCGGTGCTCAAGACGACCTACGTGTTCCTCGACTACTGCGTGGGGTGGATGTTCCGCGTCCGTCCCCACGTCCGGCGCGGCGGCTGGGTGCTGATCCAGCGCGGGTGGTGGGACATGGCGGTGGATCCCCTCCGGTACCGGCTCGACATGCCGTCGACCTGGCTGATGAAACTGGGTCGCTTCCTGCCGATCCCGGACCTGATCCTGGTCCTCGAAGCCCCTGTCGGCACGATCCGGGAACGGAAGGAAGAGCTGTCGGCCGAGGAGCTGGAGCGCCAGGGGCGCGCCTGGAGAGAGCTGCTTCCCGAGCGTCTCGAGCGGGTCTACCTCGATACCCGCCGGCCCCCCGAGGAGGTCGCGCGTCAGGCCGAGGTCGAGATCGAGCGGGTCGTCGGGTCCAAGCGCGGATAGAAGCGTCCGGCCGGCGTATATTCCGGTCGTGAAGACGTCGCTTGAACCGCTCCGGGGACGGCGGATCGCCGTCCTCGGCTACGGCAGCCAGGGACGGGCCCAGGCCCGATGCCTGGCGGACTCGGGGCTCGACGTCGTGATCGGGCTTCGGGACGGCTCATCTACCCGCTCGACCGTCGAGCGCGACGGTCTCCGGCCGGCCGGGCTGGGACATGCCTGCCGGGGCGCCGATCTCGTCGCCTTCATGCTCCCCGATCGCGAGCAGCCGGCCGTCTTCGAGGCCGCGGTCCGGCCCGCCCTCACCGCCGGCACGACCCTCCTCTTCGCCCATGGCTTCAACATCCGGTTCGATCGCATTCGCCCGCCCCCCGACGTCGACGTCGTCCTGGTGGGGCCCAAGGCCCCGGGTCCCATGCTGAGGGCGGTATTCGAGCGGGGCGGGGGCGTCCCGGCCCTGGTCGCCGTCGAGCGGGACGCCTCGGGGGAAGCGTGGGATCGGACCTGCGCCTATGCGGTGGGAATCGGCAGCCATCGCGCGGGGATCATCCGCTCCACCTTCGCCGAGGAGACCGAGACCGACCTGTTCGGCGAGC
>DASZOP010000110.1:0-1693 GCA_035550715.1 Gemmatimonadota bacterium
TCGAGGTCGGGCCAGCTCCGCTCCTCGACCGCGGCTCCGCCCGCGAGCCGAAAGCTCCTGACGAAGCCGCTGCAGAAGTCGCTGAAGAAGTAGTGCCCGCGAAGCTCCGGCAGGGCCGAACCGCGATACACGAACCCGCCGGTGATCGAACACCCCTCGCCGTGATCGTACTCGACCACGGGGAGGGTGAGGCCCGCCCGGTCGCAATCGTCGTCCTGGAAGCACTCGCTCCCTTCCATCACGTTCCAGCCGTAGTTGACGCCGCCTTCGTCTCTCGAGCGAGCATTCACCTCCTCTCGGTCGTTCTGGCCGACGTCCGCGACGAAGAGATCGCCCGTCTCGCGGTCGAAGGAGAAACGCCACGGATTGCGGAGCCCCCAGGCCCAGATCTCGCCGCGCCTGCCGGCCTGGCCGACGAACGGGTTGTCGGAAGGGATGGCGTACGGCGTCCCGGCATCGACGTCGATCCTCAGGATCTTGCCGAGCAGGACGCCCCGATTCTGGCCATTCCCCTGAGGGTCGCCGCCCGAGCCGCCGTCGCCCAGCCCCACGTAGAGCATGCCGTCCGGACCGAAGACGAGGAGCCCGCCGTTGTGGTTCGCGAACGGCTGATCCACCGAGAGGATCGTCTGCACGGGGGCCGGATCGGCGCGGTCCGGATCGGCCGAGACCCGGTACTCAACGACCCGCGTGTCGCCGGACAGGTTCGTGTAGTCGACGAAGAAACGACCGTTGGACGCGTAGCGGGGATGGAAGGCGAGCGAGAGAAGACCCTGCTCGGAGCCGCCGGAGACCTCATCCCGGATGTCCAGGAACGCCGTCTGGAGGACCTGCCCGTCCTTGATCACCCGGATGGCGCCCGACTTCTCGACCACGAACAGGCGCGGGTCGCCGGGGGGCGAGGTCAGGTGGACCGGAAAGGAGAGGCCGTCGGCGACCTCGACCAGGGCCGGCTCGGGATCCGGACCTGGGTCGTCGGGCGGAGTAGGCTCGTTGGCTCCGCCGGACCCACTACACGCGAGGAGCCACGACCCGAAGCCGAGTAGAAGGGCGTGCGGAGCGCGCATCGGCCGCTCATCTTACCCCGGCATGTTCCGCTCCGCACTTCCCCTGGCGACCTGGGCCGCGCTCGCGCTGGCCGCCTGCGACGGCGACGGGCGCGCGCGTGACGCAGCGGTTCGGGCCGACCGTACCGAGCCCGAGGCGGCCGCGGAGTCCGCGGGCCGCAACACCGTGGGCCACGACGCCGAGCCCGCCCCGCATCTTTACGTCTGGGCCGGCGACGCGGACCGGGCCGACACCGACTTCCTGGCCGTCCTGGACGCCGATCCCGGGAGTCCCGGCTACGGCGGCGTGGTCGCATCGATTCCGGTCGGCCGCACGGGCACCTGGCCCCATCATACCGAGCACCGGATGCCCGGGAGCCGGCACCTCTTCGCCAACGGGTTCATGGCCGGGGAGACGTTCCGCTTCGACCTGACCGATCCCGAGGCGCCGCGTCTCCTGGGGTCGTTCGACGCGGCCGCCGGGCTCACCTATCCCCACAGCTACGAGCGGCTCCCGAACGGAAACGTCCTCGCGACCTTCCAGGGACATGGCCAGAGGAACGAGGATCCCGGCGGGCTGGTCGAGCTGACCGACGCCGGGGAGCTCGTCCGCTCCGGGAGCGCGGCCGACCCGGCGGCTCCCGGTG